>NZ_CASEXV010000025.1 GCF_949292005.1 uncultured Bifidobacterium sp.
ATTGGAATTATTGTAACGACGGCCATCGAACCATGACTGGACGGTGGCCGTCGGCGGGTTTTCGAATATGACGTGCGGCGATAGGTCAGCGCGTCAGCTTACGGTGCAGGCGATGGGGGCGCGCGGCCTCCTCGCCCAGTCGAGCCACTTTGTTCTCCTGATAGGCCTGGAAATTGCCCTCGAACCAGTACCAGTGCGCGGGATGCTCGTCATCCCCCTCCCATGCGAGGATGTGGGTGGCAATGCGGTCGAGGAACCAGCGGTCGTGGGAGATTACCACGGCGCATCCGGGAAACTCAAGAAGGGCGTTCTCCAAAGACTCCAGCGTTTCGACATCGAGGTCGTTCGTGGGCTCGTCCAGAAGCAGAAGGTTGCCTCCCTGCTTAAGCGTCAGAGCCAGATTGAGCCGATTGCGCTCGCCGCCGGACAGAACCCCTGTCATCTTCTGCTGATCCGATCCCTTAAATCCGAAGCTGGCGACATAGGCCCGCGTGGGCACCTCGACGCCGCCGACCTCCATGAAGTCGAGTCCATCCGACACGGCCTCCCAGAGGTTCTTGGTGGGATCCAGTCCCTCGCGGTTCTGGTCGACGTAGGAGATCTTGACGGTGTCGCCAATGGTCAGCTTGCCGGATGTCAGCGGCTCGAGTCCCACGATGGTCTTGAACAACGTGGACTTTCCCACACCGTTGGGACCGATCACGCCGACGATGCCGTTGCGGGGAAGGGTGAACGACAGATCGTCGATGAGCACCCGGTCGCCGAACGCCTTGTGGATGTGCTCCGCCTCCAGAACCTGGGAGCCCAGACGTGGCCCCGGCGGGATCTGAATCTCCGAGAAGTCGAGCTTCTTGGTGTTGCGGGCCTCGTTCTCCATCTGGTCGTAGCGTTCCAGACGCGCCTTATTCTTCGCCTGACGTGCTTTGGGGGAGCTGCGCACCCAGTCGAGCTCGTTTTTCAGGCGCTTGGCGAGCTTGACGTCCTTTGCGCCCTGTATCTCCATACGCTTGGCCTTGGTCTCCAGATAAGTGGAGTAGTTGCCCTTGTACGGATACAGGTGGCCACGGTCGACCTCGCAGATCCATTCCGCCACGTTGTCCATGAAGTAACGGTCGTGTGTGACGGCGATGACCGCGCCCTTGTATTGATGGAGGAACTGCTCGAGCCAGAGGATCGATTCGGCGTCCAGATGGTTCGTGGGCTCGTCGAGCAAAAGAAGATCGGGGGCTTCCAGTAGTAGACGGCACAAAGCCACGCGTCGCCGCTCGCCTCCGGAGCACACCGACACGGGGGTGTCCGGATCGGGGCACTGGAGCGCGTCCATCGCCTGCTCAAGCTGTGAGTCGATATCCCAGCCGTTGGCGGCGTCGATTTCGGTTTGGAGGGTTCCCATCTCATCCATCAGAGCGTCGTAGTCGGCGTCGGGATTCGCCATCTCCTCGCCGATTTTGTTGAAACGCTCCACTTTGGCCGACAACTCGCCGAACGCCATGCGTATGTTCTCGCCGACGGTTTTGTCGTCGTCAAGCGGAGGCTCCTGCTGGAGAATGCCCACGCTGTATCCGGGGGTGAGATCAGCCTCGCCGTTGGACACGGTGTCGAGTCCGGCCATGATGCGAAGAAGCGTGGACTTTCCCATGCCGTTGGGCCCCACCACGCCGATCTTCGCTCCAGGCAGGAAGCTCAGGGTCACGTCGTCGAGAATCACCCGATCGCCGTAGGCCTTGCGAGCCTTGATCATTTGGAAGATGAATTCAGCCACAGTCTTTCCGTCCTTCGGGAATGCGGTTGGTCACGTATCGTGTCCCATTATCCCCTATGGGTCTACATGGCCTCCGATTGTCTGCCATGTGGACGCGGGGATCTCGGGCCGCACCCTGCTCACAGCAGCGCCGCGATGGCACCCTCCATCTCCTCCGGGGTGGTCCGTGATCCGAAACGAGCGGCGACATGCCCGGTTCTGTCGATCAAGAACTTGGTGAAGTTCCAGGTGATTCGTCCGGTCGCGCCCCTCTGACTTTTCAGCCAGACATAGAGGGGATCGGCATCCTTTCCGTTCACTTTGATCTTCGCGAACTGGGGGAACGCCGTGTTGTAGTGGAGCGTGCAGAAGGAGTGGATGTCCTCGGCGCTGCCGGGGGCCTGCCCGGCGAACTGGTTGCAGGGGAAGTCGAGTATCGTGAAGCCGCGGTCCCGGTACCGCTCATACAGCGTCTCGAGTCCTTCGTACTGGGGGGTGAATCCGCATCCTGTCGCGGTGTTGACCACGAGAAGAACTTGGCCCCGCCATTGGTCCAGCTGCCGCTCCCCGCCGTCACGTCCTCGGACGACAAGGTCGTATATGTCCGTCGGATCCGATGGCCTTCCGCTCGTGTCCCCGATGGTCCGCTTTCCGTTGCCTTCACCGTTCATGTCATGTCCCTTCGCTGTTCACTGTGTCTTCCGGCTCGGCGCGTGTTTTCCGGCTCGGCGGGTTCTTTTCACGCCATGCTGGCCCGCGCTGCCGCATGCCCGCGTTGTTGCCGTTGCCTGCACTATGTCTCAGCCGTGGCTTATGCGCCGTGCGCGGAAAACACGTGGACCGCACGACTCCAACCCGCTGATCCGTAGTCGGCTGCCATGCGCAAGACCTCAACCGTGGGTTGGGATGCCCATCAGGGGAGCCATATCGATGACGGGACCGATGGCGGGGTGTATCCTCCGAAGTTGTTAGTCGAATGGACATGCCGGATGTTCCGGCTCTGGCCAGCCGCGGCCGGTGGTGTGCCGATGGGCGCTGGAGGGTGGTTCCGCAGTGGTGGGAATGTCGGGGATGACGCTTCTCCTGGTGCTCATGGCTGGTATCGGCGCGGGTTTCCTCGGTTATGCCGTTGGCGCATCCTCGTTGGTTTCGTATCCGGCGATGCTGGCGTTGAGCATCCCCCCGGTGCTCGCGAACGCGACCAATACGGTTGGCGTGATCGGAACGGGGATCGGTGGGGTTCTGGGGGCGCGCACCGAGCTTCGCGGGCAGCGATCGAGGGTCATCGTCTATGTTCTTATCGGGGCTGTTGGAGGCGTCGTGGGGTCGCTTCTTCTGCTTGGATTCGATCCGGAGGTTTTCGAGTACGCGGTCCCTCCGTTGATATTTCTGAGCGCGGTCATCATTGGGCTCAATCCGAGGGGGAGAAGCCAGTCAAGGCAGGCTGCGCGTGACGCACGGAAGCAGTTGGAGGGCTTGCGTCGGGACGGTTTTCCGGTATCCGACGGGGGAGAGGATGGCGTCGAAGGAGCGCTGCCGCTGTCCTCCGATTCATGGTGGGTGTGGTTGGCCATCGGGTGCGTGGCCATCTACAGCGGTTATTTCGGAGCGGGGGCCGGAACCCTTGTCCTCGCCGTTCTTGACGCGGGGCATGTGGGTTCCTTCCATAAGATCAACGCTCTGAAAACCGTGATCGGCGCTGGGGCCAACGTCACCGCCACCATGGTGTTCCTCGTTCGGGGCACCGTCGACTGGCCTGCTGCCATTGTCCTGGGAATTGGATGCTTCATCGGCAGCTACATCGCGCCTTCCATAACCCGCCGTGTCCCCGCGCGTGTCATGAGGGCGGCGGCGGTTGTCGGAGCCGTCGCGCTGGCGGCGGACCTCGCGATTCGCACCTACTGGTGACGTGACTGATATTTCCTCATCCACGCGCGGCGCCACGCCGGTGTCTCCGTCGCCGGGAATATCCTGAATGCCGCGTGGACGACTTTTCTGATACACTTGATTATTTGTTCACAGGCCAGCGCATTCGGCGCCATGGTCTGACATGTAATGTGAAAGGCTATCGTGCCGAATCTTTCTTATGATTCCCAGTCATCTTCCCATGCCGACGATGACGCTCAACCCGTCTCGTTCGCCGAACTCGGCGTTCCCAATCCGCTCGTGGCCGCGCTGGCCGACGACGGCAAAACAACCGCGTTCCCCATTCAGGCCGACACGCTTCCCGATTCCCTTGAGGGGAGGGACCTTCTTGGCCGAGGCCGCACTGGCTCGGGGAAGACACTGGCGTTCGCCATCCCCATGATCGCTCGATTGGGCGAGGGGGACCAGGGTGAATCCGCGATGGTGGAAGCCAGGAGGATCCATGGGGACTCCCGCGGCGGACGATCGCGCGCGTCATTGCCCCATCCTCGCGGTCTGGTTCTTGAGCCGACGCGTGAGTTGGCCAATCAGGTCGACGAGGTCATACGATCCCTGGCTCAGGTGTATGGCATGCACACGGCCACCGTCTACGGCGGCGTGAACCAGAGCCGGCAGGTCCGGGAGCTTCGAGCCGGAGCCGACATCGTCGTGGCGTGCCCGGGACGTTTGGAGGATCTTCTCCGTCAGGGGCTTCTCAGTCTCGAGTCGGTGGAGATCACCGTTCTGGATGAGGCCGATGAGATGGCGGACATGGGCTTCCTTCCCGCCGTCGAGCGCCTTCTGGCTCAGGTGGATCCCGAAGGCCAGCGCATGCTGTTCTCCGCGACGCTCGATCATGGTGTCGATCAGGTTGTGCGCAAGTTCCTGCATGACGCGAAGGTGCATGCAGTGGACTCGGCGGACGCGCAGGTGGACACCATGACGCATCATGTCTTCGCCGTGTCGCAGGGCAACAAGCATGAGGTCATCAGGCAGCTGGCGTCCGGATCGGGACGTCGGATCCTCTTCACCCGGACCAAATACCAGGCGAAGAACATGGCGCACAAACTGGTTCAGGCGGGCATTCCCGCGGTGGACCTTCAAGGGAATCTGTCCCAGAACCAGCGTGACCGACATCTCGCTGCCTTTACGGGAGGCGAGGTGCGTGTGCTGGTCGCCACCGATGTCGCGGCGCGTGGCATTGACGTGAGCGACGTGGAGCTTGTGGTGCAGACGGAGCCTCCGGAGGATCCCAAATCATTCCTTCATCGTTCGGGCCGCACGGCGCGTGCCGGTGAGTCGGGGGATGTGGTGACGCTTGTGCTTCCCCAGCAGCAGCGTGACGCCCGTCAGATGCTCCGTCGCGCCGGAATCCATGTGAACCCTGTGACGGTTACGCCCGGTTGCAAGGAGATTGAGGATCTCGTGGGCGATCCCGCCCCCATAGTCGAGGATTGGGAGCTCGCCGCCGCGCCTTCGGGACGCGGTTCGGGCCGGGGCCGTCGTGGCGGCGAGCAGCGCTCGCACCGTGGTCCGCGCAATCCGCGTGGTGGCTCCCGCTACTCCAGGGATGCCGGTGACGCCCGCGGAGGGCGTGGGGGACATGGCCGTGATCGCGATCGAGAGGATTTCCGCCGGGACGATGACGACCGTCGTGGTGGACGCAGTGAATCTGGGGACCGTCGCCACGATGGGGGCTCTTATCGTGGCGACGGTCGTCGACAGCGTGACGACCGCAGACAGCGTGACGATCGTAGGCAACGGGATGGTGAGGGGCGCGACGGTGCCCGCGGATATGGTCGTGGCAGAGGATCACGAGATGGCGGATCGGATCAGGATCGCCGGGGTGGCAGCCGTCGCTCCGGATCGTCCCGTCGTTCCGAGGGCTCCGGATCCACTCATGGAGGGCGTCGTTCGGGGGGATATCGCGGTCAGCGGTGATCTAGCAGGGCGATGTAGTCGGCGTAGCCCTGCTGTTCCATCTCCTCAAGCGGAATGAATCTCAACGAGGCCGAGTTCATGCAGTAGCGCAATCCGCCTTGGTCTTCCGGTCCGTCGTCGAAGACATGGCCAAGGTGGATTCCGCTGGCGGCCGCGCGCACTTCGATGCGTGGTCGCCCGGGAAGCGTCGTGTCGCGGTGCTCCGTCAACAGCGAGGAATCGATGGGACGCGTGAATGCAGGCCAGCCGCATCCGGAATCGTATTTGCTCGTTGACAGGAACAAGGGGGTCCCTCTTAGGACATCCACATAGATTCCCGGGGAGAACTCATGATCGTATACGTTGGTGAATGGATGTTCGGTGGCAGCGAGCTGTGTCACCGCGAACCGTTCGGGATCCAGCGCCCACGCTTTTTCCACCCATTTCTGGCGTTCGCGAACCTGGGACAATGCGACGGCGGGGATGTGGCAGTATCCTCCGGGATTCTTGTCCAAATAGTCCTGATGGTAGTCCTCCGCGGGAAAGAAATCGTGGAGAGGTTCCACGACGACCGCAGGCTCTCGTCCGGAGAGCACCCGCACCCGTGTCAGCACGTCTACGTAGACGTCCTGTTGGTCGTGGTTGGTGAAAAGCATCGCGCTGCGATACTGACGGCCCACATCATTGCCCTGCCGGTCGATGCTGAACGGATTGATAGCTTCGACCATCAGCAAAGCCAAAGTTCGAAGAGACACCCGGTCGGGATCGAAATCCACCCGGACGGTTTCGACGGCGTCCGTGGATCCCGAACAGACCTGCTCATAGCTGGGAGAATCGACTCGGGACTGCGCGTATCCGACCGTGGTCGTGGTGACGCCATCGATACGGTTGATATAGGCCTCGAATCCCCAGAAGCATCCTCCCGCGAGATATGCGGTTTGCCTGTGGGTCTCGTGCTGGTTGCGCTGGGAGTGCGAATGCTGGTTCGTGGTCATGGCCACAGTATGTCATCGGAGTGGGCGTGCACCCAAGGGTATTCGCTTGTGGGCGAGCGCGTAGACGCAGGCGCGTATCCTTGGTCTGCGCGGAAAGGGCGGTGTGAGGTTGTCTGATATGGGCGAGGGATGGCGAACCGAGCAGGTGGGGTCGCGTGGATGGAGGCGGGCCTCCCCCATGCGTGGCCCGGTCTCCACATACGGCGTCACCCGGGGTGATGAGCTTGGTGGCGTCCATGCGGTTGTACCGGATGCCGATCTTCGGCGCGTAGCGGGACAGGCATATCTGCGCAGCATTGAGATATTGGTGGCGCATAGACTTCATGACCTCTCACGTGGCCATGACGACGAGGGCCATCTGGCGCTGCACGCGCGGGTAAGCGTCGCAGAGGGCTTTTCCGATGATTACAGTGTCGAGGTCGACATCGACGAGGGTGCCGGGTCGATTGCGTCCTCGCGTTGCACGTGTCCGTCTGCGGCGCGCAACCATGGGATGTGCAAGCATGTAGTTGCCCTTGTCCGCACATACAATGACGATCCCGACTCGTTCGTTCGCCTCGGGGCCAGAGTCCCCTCATCCGCGTACCCGTCCAACTCCGCTGGCAACGGAGCCGCTGACACGGCAGGTGTCGCCGGTTCGGCGGACATCGACACATCGACGGCGTTGCGTCGTTTCCTGTCCGATGAAACCCGGCGTGAACGGCGGGAGATGCATGAGCGTCAGGTTCGGCTGCTTCGTGCTGTGGGAGCCATGTCGCATGACCAGTCGGATCCGGCTTCCGGCGGCTCCGGTCACGCCCCCGACTTCCGAGAGGAGGGCGGTATCTCCCTTCGGCCGCGGCTGGGTCGTGGGCAGGGCGGCTGGTCGGTTCGCCTTATCGTGTCCTCAAGCGATGGCGCCTCGTATGTTGTGAAGGATGTGACCGCGTTTCTGTCGGCGGTGAGGAACGGCGAGCGGGTGGAGTATGGGAGGCATCTGGCCTTCTTCCATGAGTCCCGCATGTTCGACGAGATGTCCCGCGGGCTCATCGACATCATCGACCGTGCGCAGTCCATACGCGAGGCGATGTCGGGAGGATACGGCGTTCGGCAGTGGCGCTCCACCCAGGCGGGCCGTGGGGCCATCCTCCTCACCGACGAGGAGACCTGCGAGATTCTCGACCTATACACGGATGCCGACGTGACCGTGGATTATGTCCCCCAGGGAGGAGGGGCGTCCGACTATGTGCATGTGCATGTCGTTGATGGTGATCCGGACATGGGCATTGTTATCGCGCCGGTTTCCGGATCAGGCGCGGACGCGTCCGCGGACGCCGTCGGGTACTCCATAACGCATCAGCGCTGCATCGATGACATCGTGATGAGTCGTCGGCGTGGATTCGCCATAATCCGTGATGCGGGGTACGCCCCGGATCCCACGGCGCGTTCCATGGAGATCCACCGAAGCAGCAAGGAATTCCTGACGCGTCGGGAGCTCATCGACGTGTTATGCGACCCTTTCGACTCCACGGCCATGATGGTCGGGAACGCGGATGTGGAGCAATTCTCACGTGTCGTCCTGCCCCAGCTGCGGCCTCGTGGCGGGACCGGCGCCATCGTGGCGACCATACCCGAGGAGCTTGTCAGCCGTCGGCGTGAGCCATGCGTCATAGAAATCTATCTTGATCGCGACCACGACGGTGTGACGTGCGACCTGCAGGCGAGATATGGGACTCGGCGTTTCGCGGTGTTCGACGGAGTGAAGCCGGATGATCCCGTCGAGCGCGACATGGCGACCGAGCGTCTGGCAGTGGAGGCCGTTCGGCAGTATTTTCCTCGTCCTGATGGTCCCGTGGCCAGAATTCCTGACGAGGATGATGACGCCATTCACGAGCTTGTGACCCAGGGTGTCGTTCTGCTCAGGCGTGTCGGAACCGTCTTCTGCACATCCGCGTTCGACGGTTTGACGGTCTCGGCTCATGTGTCCATACGCTACGGCCTGTCGTTGTCCTCCGGCCTTGTGGAGATATCGCCGATCGCGGATGATGTCGATCCGGCCGATGTCCCCGATCTCCTGGCCGCGCTGCGTCGCAAGCGTCGGTTCCACAGGCTGCGCAATGGGTCTTTCGTGAATCTCGGGGACGTCGACGCGCGTTCCATCGAGCGCGTGGCGGCCGATCTCGATATCGACCGGTCGGACTTCGAGAACGGGTCGGTCGACGTTCCGCTTTTCGAGGGTTTCTATCTTGCGGCCAACTGCGACGAGTCCGACCAATCCCAGGATTTCCGAGATGCGATCCGTCCATTGACTGCGATCGACCCCGGCAGGTATATGATTCCCCGGTCATTCTCGGGAAGTCTCAGACCCTATCAGCTGGAGGGTTTCCGATGGCTCAATGCGTTGTGGGACAAAGGATTTGGTGGTGTTCTGGCCGATGAGATGGGACTGGGGAAAACCGTCCAGCTTCTTGCGCTTCTCATCGCGCGTACGCCACCGTCCTGCGGTGCCGGAGCCGAATCCTCCCCATCTCCTCAGCCGGGGCGTCGCTCGATGGCGCCTCATCTCATCGTGTGTCCCGCGTCGCTTGTCTACAACTGGACCGCTGAATGCGCTCGTTTCACGCCGGGTCTTCGCGCGGTGGCAGTCGCCGGGAGCAAGGCGTCGAGGCGCGCCATACTGTCGTCCGTAGCGGGCGGGGCGGGGGAGTATGACGTGTTGGTCACCTCGTACGATCTGCTTCGACGCGACATCAACGACTATCACGGCATTGAGTTCTCGAGCATGACGCTTGACGAGGCGCAGGCAATAAAAAATCACACCACCAAAGCGGCCAGAGCGGTGCGGTTCATCAACGCGAGGCACCGCTTCGCGCTCACGGGGACCCCGATTGAGAATAGACTGGCCGAGCTGTGGAGTCTTTTCGATGTCCTTAATCCGGGAATGCTTGGCAGATACGCGCATTTCCGTGAGGTCTTCGATCTGCCGATCATCAGCGGGGACGAGGACGCCCAGCGGCGTCTGCAAAATCTGGTGGAGCCTTTCATTCTCCGACGGCGCAAGTCCGAGGTTCTGAGCGATCTCCCGGACAAGATCGACAATGTCATCACCGTTCGTCTCGAAGGTGCCCAACGACGTCTGTACGCGGCGTTGGAGCAGCGGCTGCGCGCGACCATCATCAGGGACGACGCCGCCTTCACCCAAGAGGGACGTGTTCGGATTCTGGCGCAGCTCACCAGACTGCGTCAGGCATGCTGCGATCCCCGTCTGGTGGATGATTCAGCCGCCGTCGTTGGACAAGGCGATTGCGCGAAGTTGGACGCGATAACGGATCTGGTCTCATCGTGCCGCGATGAGGGGCGCAAGATGCTGGTGTTCTCGCAGTTCACCAGCTTCTTGGACCTTATCGGGGAACGGCTCAATCAGCTGCGTGTGTCGTACGACGTGATAACGGGGGCCACGGCTAAAAAAAGGCGACTGGATCTGGTCAACGCCTTCAACGAGGACGACACCCCGGTTTTCCTCATCTCTCTTAAGGCGGGCAACACAGGCTTGAACCTCACGGGTGCGAGTGTTGTGGTGCACGCCGATCCCTGGTGGAACTCCGCCGCCCAGGAACAGGCCAACGACAGGGCGCATCGCATTGGTCAGACGCATGATGTCGATGTCTACCGTCTGGTGACGCAGGACACCATCGAGGAGAGGATTATCCGTTTGCAGGAGGCGAAATCGGATCTGGCCTCGAGATTCGTGGATGATGCCTCGTCGCGGACTTCCGGATCTCTGTCGTCGTTGACAAGGGAGAGCCTGTTGACCATGCTGGGTGCCTAGACCGGGGTATTGGGTATTGGGTATTGGGTATTGGGCATTGTGTGGTTTTGGCGCGTGGCGCTTCGGTCTGATCCGACATGGCCGGATTTGCCGCGCTTGGCGTGACGTTTGGCGTGACGCGTTCCCATCGCGGATTTTCCGTGCTCGAATCGGCATTGCTGGAGCCCGGTCCACCCGGCGTGTCTGGTCTGGTGATGTTGTTTGGTCCGCTGATGTAGTTTGTCTTATCGGAGCTAGCATCCCGCTCGATCTGCTGGGTGTTTTTGAAGCTTCGTCCTCAAAACTGAAGTAATACTAGATAATCTAATGTTCGATAATCTATTTTTATGACCGCATATTCGACGAGAACGGTTGAATCATCCCCGCTGTCGTCTGCAGCTCTCCATATTATTCATGGTCGCACCAGTGTTGGGCGCCGCCGGGTGTGAAGGAGTGCCCATAGTCGACTCGTTGGGCGCTTTTTGCGTTCGTTGGGCGCCTCATTCGGAGATCATCCATGTGGGACCGCACGATTCTGCGGTTCCTACAGAAGGTTCTGGGATAAACCCGCCCAACGAACGACAAACCCGCCCAATGAGTGTCAAGAGGGGTGGCAGTGTCGAGAGGGGTGGCAGTCTCATGAGTGGGTATCGGGTTGAGGTGGTGGTTGAGTCGAGATGGGGTGGTGGTTGAGTCGAGATGGGGTTGTGGCAGAAGGGCTGACCGGGTTGGTATGAGGCGATTGGGTTGGTGTGGGGATCGGACTCGGTCGTAGGCAGATGCGTGAAGTCGGCGCGGTCTCTGGCTGGACTGGTGTCTGATCGCTGCTTCAGTTGCGTGGGCGCTTTATGTGCTTTGTGTGCCCCGCCTGCTCTGGTTCTGAAAACTAGACCGGCCCTAGACCGGCTCTAGACCGGCTCTAGACCGGCCCTAGACCGGCTCTAGACTGGGTCACATGGTCATTCTTCAAACAGAGCGTCTGATCCTCCGGCCGTGGCGTGTTGACGACGCGCGGGATGCCCGATTCCTCTATCGTTACGCATCGGATCCCGATGTGGGTCCTCATGCGGGATGGCCTGCGCACACAAGCGTCGAGGAGAGCGCCGATGTGATTCGTGATGTGTTGTCGGACGAGCAGAACTTCGCCATCACTTTTCGCGGTGCGTGGGAGGGGAAATCCCCTGACGCGCCCATAGGGTCCATTGGTTTGAAGATTGTTCCCGACGATCCTGGCTCCAGAGAGATCGGGTATTGGATAGGGCGTCCGTTCTGGGGCAGGGGATTGACTCCTGAGGCGGCCGGCGAGCTCATCAGATACGGGTTCGAGGAGCTTGGTCTTGACGCGGTGTATGGCATGCATGATGTGTCGAACCTACAGTCGTCGCGGGTGATGGAGAAACTGGGACTGACTGAGCTTCGTGTGATGCGGGAGGTTCCTCGTCCGTTGCTGGGCGATGGCTTTCGACGTGATGAGGTGCTTCGTCGTCTGACCCGGTCGCAGTGGCATAAGCGCCGATTCGACCAGTGATGGTCTGTTTCCCCAGTAATGGCCCAGTTCTGAGGTCCCTCAAAGAGATGGTCCGCGGGTCTGTTCGGTTTTCGCCGTCCGTGCCGCGCAAGTGTCGGTCTTCGTCGACGGATCTTGCCGTGGGCGATGCGGACCATCCTGGATTGAGTTGACATGGCGTTGTTATGCTATTGATATTGCCGTGGGCGATGCGGACCATCCCCTGCCGGAGGTCTGTCAGTCCTTCTTCGATGACGTTGTGATGACGTCGTACATGTCGGCCACAAGACTTTTCATTCGACTGTCGAGGTCGCGCAGATTGCTTCGGCGCATGCTTCCTCTCATAGTGGTTCCGGCGAGTTGGGCGGCCGTTCGGATTGACGCGAGTGCCTCTCGCCAAGAGTCAAGACGTCCGCTTGCTTCAAATTCCTCGCGGTGCGTCTGAATGAGCGAGTCGACCGCGTCGAGTCGTTTGACAACGGTCGGTGTCGGCATGGTCGCTCGGGGAAGTGAGGCGATAAGGGTTTTCGCCTGTGACATGACGGTTTTCCCGAGACCGTTGAGTCGTTCCGGAACGTGTTCGTCCTTAAGGTAGGCCGCAGCCTTGGTCCAGTTATCGGGGTCGATCAGAATGCCGACCAGAAGCGCTCCCAGAGTCGATCCGGTGAGTGTGGTAAGAACTCGCTTTTTTCGTGTCTTTCCGGCCATGATGGCCTCCTGTCTGTCTGAGGACGTTTCTGGTGGGGTTGTCTGGTGCGAATCGGCCCTGTGAATCAATAATAAACTAAAGTAGCTTTCGCTTTTCGTGAAAGAGGGTATGGGCCGTGTGTGGACGTCGGAAGCCGTGCGACGTTATAGGCCCATAAAGGAAATATGGAAATCGAAAAGAAGCGATATCTAAAGGGAGGACAATCCATGAGGATATAAAAATGGCCCGTTATCGCATGATCATCTGCTTTTACGCATGGTTCATGCGCGGTATTTCCATTCGTTACCGGAGCGGTTTATCACGGGATCAACGGCGGTTGCGGAGAGAAGAAAAAGAGATAGCGGCTTCGGCTTCGGCTTCGTCGTTGAGGTGTTGTCCATGATGTTTGTCGCTGGAACGGTCGAGCAATCGACGTGGAATGGGGGCGGATGATGATGGATACGAGTATTGGAAGCATTGGACGGGTGGACTCGGTCGATACGCATGGGGGCCATCCCGGAGAAGATGATGATCAGAGATACGACGCGTTGCAGAACAGGCTTATCAGTGGCGTCACGCGTTATATGCCGTCGATTCGAGAGGACTGCTTGCGCTCGTTGATGGCGGGCTCGGCCTTCCGTGACTTTGACAGGAAGGAGACGACACGGATCTCGTCCTCGCTGGAGGCGGTGGTCTCGTTGAACGACTTGTGGGATTGGCTTTGCGACGTCAACGCGGTAAGGGATATGGACGTTCCCCGTATTAGGACCTATTGGTTTCTTGTGGGGTACGTGCGTGAGGGAGGAAGGGCCATCGAACGCCACGTGGACGAATTCCAGGGAGTGCTTCTCGACATCCATGAGGTGGCGCTGGTCGGGTCCGGAGAATGGCGGGTGGACGAGTGGGGGAAGATCCGTGCCGTCGCGGCGCGTCCCACCACGGGGGCCGGGTCCGGTTCATGGCGGCGTTGGTAGGTTTTCAGAAATATCACATCCGCGTCACAACCATGTCTCAGGTGCTCTTCTGAATCTCCCCAGAGCTCACGATTGTTCGTGCGCTATCCTTATGCACGTCATATAGCGCATAGCCCACCCCTGATCGGGTGCGGAAAGGGGATGGCGGGAGTGGTACGAGGCCATCATTCGCGACCTGAGCACATGCAGTTGGATGACAACACGCAAGCGCGGGTCCGGAATCGTCGTAGAAATCGATGGTTGGTGGCGATTCCCGCCGCGGTCCTCGCCGTTCTATGGATCGTCGCCATCGCGCCGCGTGCGAGAGGTGTGCTCGAGGGAATGGCCGCTGGTGACTCCGATTCCACGGCGTCATACGATGCGTCCTCATCGAAGTTCTCGGAGTCCCCCATCGTCGATGGCCCGATTGCCAAGTCGGCGTCAACCGTGCCGTCCGTGGACAAGACCACGACGAATCTAACGACGAAACTCACGTCGTCGCTGAACTCCATCTTCACGGGGGCGACCTATGCGGTCAATGTGGTGGACATGTCCACAGGTGGAACGGTGGTGGGAGTCAACGTGAACACCCAGTACACCTCCGCAAGCACATACAAGCTGTATGTGGCCTATTCGATGATTTCCGCCGTGGAAAGCGGTGAGAAGACGTGGAACTCCGAACTGGATGGGCAGACGCTACGATCCTGCTTCGCCACGATGATCGTCAACTCCGACAATGACTGCCCCACCGCGTGGCTCAATGAGAAGGGCTTCGCCACCGTCAATCAACAGATTCACGACGCCGGATTCACCCAGACGACCATCGCCCACGAGAACATGCTGACGGACGCCGCCGATCTTGCCAAGTACCTGACGCGTCTGTACCAGGGAAGCTTCATGGATTCCGATTCACGGTCGATGCTTCTGGGCTATATGAAGACGCAGGTGTACCGGTCGGGAATCCCGGCGGGCATTGGCGACAACGGCACGGTTGCGGATAAGGTCGGTTTCCTGGATGACCTTCTGCATGACGCGTCAATCATCTACACGGCCAAGGGCGATTACGTCATGGTCATTCTCACCAACGAATCGTCATGGGCGTCGATAGCCCAGGCGGCGTCGACGATCTACGCGGCGCTGTGAGGGCCCGTCGTCGGTGCCGTGCTTCGTGAATTTCGCGGCGTCCAGTGCGCTGTGCGCGGCGGCGATCCACGCCCCGTTCTGCCACGCCCGGTTCTGCCATGTGACGTATGGCGTTGGAAAGTTCGTGGGTGACCTACGATGGGCGTATGACCAACGTTCTTGTCATCACCAGCAATCCTGATCCCGGATCCCTCACCGATACGGCAGGGGACGTTTTCGCGCAGGGCGCGCGCTCGGCCGGTGCCGATGTCGACGTGCTTGATCTCTATGACGCCGGTTTCAATCCGGTGTACACGCTTGCCGACCGTCGTCATTATCTGGGGCGCGGTCCTGTTCCGCGTGATGTGGCATCCATTCAGGACCGGCTTGAGAAGGCCGATGTCATCGCCATCATCTTTCCCGTCTACTGGTACACGATGCCCGCCATGGTCAAAGGGTTGTTCGATCGTGTGATTTGCCGGGGCTTCGCCTACAACCCCTCCGGGGAGCCGGGTGCGCTCGCCGGGAAGGCCATGCGGATCGTGATGCTCACCGGAGGCTCGCAGGGATGGTATGAGTCCGATGGGATCGGCGAGGCCCTCGACAATCAGATCGTGCATCAGACGCTCAAAAAGTACTGTGGTGTGACGGATGCGCGGATCGTCTACATCGACAATCTTGTCTCCGGTGATGATGACCCCGAGCGGCGGGAGGGCGTTTCGGAGCAGCTTGAGCGTCTTCGGGTGATGGGGGAGTCGCTCGCCGGGCGATAGATTCTCCGGGTGGCTTGTTTTGCGGTAGTCGCCTGTTTAAAGAGGATTGTTATGGGTGAATATGCGGATTGAGAATAGCAGGAGTCTAGGGGATATTAGGGAATCGAACCCGGGATTCTTGAGCAGCGGAAACGGGGAGAGATGCTCGGGGGAAGAATTGGCATGATCAGGGATACTGCTGCGCAGCCACGCACTTCGTCGGTAGACGGCGGTCGCCGCGGTAGGGTGCTGAGGTTGGTTCTGTCAATAATCATGGCGGCGTCGATGGTGGCGTCTCTGGGGGCCTGCGGATCGGTGACATCACAGTCCGCCGCTTCGGGGGCGACGAATTCATCGTCAACGTCGTCGTCCGCTTCCGGTTCCTCCACATCCTCGTCGGTCTCGCCGTCATCGGGATCGGCGTCGGCGACCTCATCGGCGGCATCTGCGTCCACATCCTCATCCTCCTTGTCGGGCCCTTTGGCCACCACGGTTCTTGCGATGCTGTCCATCAAGGGACGCGCTGCGAAAACCGGATACTCGCGTCAGCGATTCGGTACGGCCTGGGCCGATGTCGACCGCAACGGATGTGATACCCGCAACGACATCCTCACCCGCGATCTCACGAACAAGACGTACAAGCAGGGAACAAACAACTGTGTCGTGGCGACGGGAGTGCTCAACGACTCGTATACCGGCAAACGCATCAGCTTCGTGCGGGGACAAAAGACATCCACGGCCGTCCAGATCGACCATGTGGTGGCGTTGTCGGACGCATGGCAGAAAGGTGCCCAGAAACTCAGCTCCACCACGCGCGAGCAGCTCGCCAACGATCCCTACAATCTGCTTGCCATCGACGGGTCGGCCAACGAGCAGAAAAGCGACGGAGATGCCGCCACATGGCTTCCGTCCAACAAATCGTTCCGATGCCAGTACGTGGCGAGGCAGATCGGCGTCAAACATAAATACGGATTATGGGTGACCCAGGCCGAGCATGATGCGATGGTCGGCATTCTCTCCGGATGCCCCACCCAGACGGTGCCTACGGGAGGAGGGGTTTCGGGATCCGCGTCATCGGGCTCGTTGTCCATGTCCTCGTCCACGTCGGCAAGCTCGTCCACCCGAACCACGACCCAGGCGACTCCGAAGGCCACTGCCACAGCAACTGCATCCGCAACCGCCACAGCATCCGCATCCGCATCCTACCGGAACTGCGCGGCGGTTCGCGCGGCCGGGAAGGCGCCGTTGAAGAGCACGGATCCCGGTTATAGCCGCAAACTCGACAGGGACGGGGATGGTGTGGCCTGCGAGTAGGCGCTACTTTCTCGACGTCAGGTTGTAGATGGTGACCCCGTCAACCGTGGTGGATGTGAAATTCTCCTCCACCCAGGTGGCTATTCGCGACGCGGTGTCCGATCCGCCCTGCTGGGTGCCGCCTATGCTTCCGGCGATATAGAAGTGAATCATGCCTTTGCTCACGTACTTCTTGAATTGCGCCACTGTGGGGTAGGGGTCGCTCCCGTTGAATCCGCCGATGGCCATGATCGCCCGGCCCGAGGCGAGCTGGTATTTCGCCGCGGTCTGCGATCCCGTCGTGGCAGCCGCCCAACGGTAGGAGCTTGAGGTGGATTCCAGCATCGACGTGATCGTCACGCTTGTCGATTCGCTTCCCAGAAGGCTGCTCACGCTTCCCGACATTCCTCCCGACGCGCTTCCCGACGAGTCGCCGCCGGTGGTCGTGCCGGGCTGCCCGCCTTGGCTGAATCCGCCCTGACCGCCGAATCCCCCCTGTCCTCCGCCGAAGCTTCCGCCCCCGCCACCGGGGCCGCCTCCCGTGCCGGCGGTGGTCGAGGTCCCCGATGATGTCACCGTGGGGCCGGCGAGGACGATCGATCCGGTGTGGGATGCGGACATCGTGTAGCCCGTCCAGGCGGCCGGCCCCGCAAGCAACGCGACGATGCACAGAATCGAGCCCACTGCCATTACCCGATCAGCGAGCCGTTGTCCCAGCGATGATGCTCCCCAGGACGCCATCGCAAGAGTCGCGGCTCCTGCGAATCCGATGATGCGCACCGTCCACGGCAGCCAGGGAAGCCATAACGACCGCGCGATAAGACTTCCCGACCAGAGGGAGGACGCGATCATCAGCAGCGGCGCGGTGACCATCGCCCAGATATGATGCCTCGACACCCACAGGGCCGCGCACGCTACGGCCGCCAGAATCGCGACCGCCGGGGCGAGCGCCACCGTGTAGTACTGGTGGAATATTCCCGCCATGAAGCTGAAAACGACCCAAGTGACTACCAGCCATCCGCCGACCACCACTATTCCCGCCCGACGCGGGTCGGTGCGGGACGCGCGTCCCACCACGACCAGTCCCACCACGATTCCGGCGAAGGCCAGGGGTGCGAGCCATGCGATCTGCGTGCCATACTCGCCGTCGAAAAGACGGGTCCATCCGGTGGATCCCCACGTGCCTCCGGAGTTGCCTCCGCCTCCGACCACCGATCCCTCCTCGTTGCCGGTAAGGCGACCGAATCCGTTGTAGCCGAAGGTGAGCTCGATGAAGGAGTTGTTCTGGGATCCGCCGATGTACGGGCGATCCGACGAGGGGACGAGGACCGTGAGCAGCACCCACCAGCCGGCGGACACAACCATCGACGCCATGGCGGCCAGGCCATCCCCCAGTCGCCTGACCAACCGGGTCGGGGAGGCCATGAGGAAGGCGACCGCGAATCCCGGCAGCACGAGCAGCACCTGAAGCTGCTTGGTGAGGAAGCCGAAACCGATAAGCGCACCCGCCAGCACCATCCAGGCGGTACGTCGTCTGTTGCCGGCCCGTGTCACCCGGTATTCGAGGGACCGCAGCATGGCGTAGGAGCTTGCGGTCATGAGCAGGACGAGAAGCGCGTCGGGGTTGTTGAACCGGAACATCAGAGCGGCTACCGGAGTGAGGATAAAAGCCGTCCCCGCCCCGATTCCCGTGGCGTTTCCCCAGTGTCTGCGCACTGTGGCGTAGATCAGCCAGGTGGTGGCTATTCCCATCAGGGCCTGTGGCAGCAGAATGGATAGTGAGCTCAAGCCGAGAAGACGGACGGACAGCGCCATGATCCAGATGGACGCGGGTGGCTTGTCCACGGTGATGGCGTTCCCGGGGTCGAGCGATCCGAAGAGGAACGCCGTCCAATCCATCGATCCTGCCTGCGCTGCGGCCGAATAGAACTCATTCGCGTACCCCGAAGCGGTGAGGTTGATTAGAAAAACGCAGGCGGATGCCACAAGAAGCAGCGCGAGCGCGACGAAATCCCCTCGCGCGCGGCGGGGCATGCGATACAGCAGGTTCGTGCCGGAAGTCTGAGATCTGCGCATAAGCGGAAGTCGCGTGCCACGTATGCGCTCGCGTGATAGTGGATGCGCGAGGGGACACGCCGCGGATCCGCCCACGCTGTCTGGTGTGCTCATCGTGGTGTTCCCTCCGTCGCCTCCGTCGTTCCAGGTGTTTGTGGTGTCTCAGGTGTTTGGAGCGCCCCAGGTGTCCGGGATGCGGTGCCGTCGACAAGGATAAGCGAACCGGGAAGTGTATGCTGTCCGCGCTCGTCCCACGACAGGTCGGATCCAGCGGGGGTGCCCGACGTCGTGACGGACTGTTCCGGGCGTTCACGTCTGAGACGACGCATCCCTGTGAGGTCCTTGGCCACGGTGTCGGGGATGTCCACCGTGGTGCCGGCGTCCTCCACCCAATGCACGGGAATCTCCAGCAGACGCATGCCCATCCATTGCGCCTTCATCAGCAGTTCGGTGTCGAAGAACCATTCGTCGTCCTCAACGTACGGAAGAAGCGCGTGGGCGGCCTCTCGGGTCATCGCCTTGAAGCCGCATTGCGCGTCGCGGAAGCGGGCGTCCAGATAGGATCGGAGCATCTGGTTGTATGTGCGTGAGATGGTCTCGCGGGTCCACGAGCGTGTGACCGAGGCGCGGGGGTCGAGGCGGCATCCGCAGGTCAGGTCGGCGTCTCCCAGGAGAAGGGGAAGCACCAGCTGCCCTGTGTGCCGGATGTCGGTGGAGAGGTCCGCGTCCATATACGCGACGACCCTGGCCCGTGAGGACATCCACGAGACCTTCAGTGCGAACCCGCGTCCTTTGCGGTCGATGTGCAGGGCCCGGATATTGTGGGGCCATCGGTCATGCAACGTGCGGGCTATGGCCCAGGTCGCGTCGGTGCTGGCATTGCCGGCGATGACCACGTTCCAAGTGAATGGACTTGTGTCATCGCGTGTCTCATAGAGATGACCGCACAGCGCGAGGACGGAGCGTTCGAGGGCATCCTGCTCGTTGTAGACCGGAATGACGATGTCGACGTCCACCCTCTGTGGATCCCCCAGTCTGGTGATTGCGGAAGACATATGGGATGACAAATGGTTCGGACCATCCTCCTTGTCGTGAGGGGGGTCCGGGGTTGAGGGCAACGGGGTTGAGGGCAATGCGGCCCGGCGCGGAGCCGTGCGGCATCGGTCGTCATTCGTGGTTCCCATCATATGGGACAGCACACGCCATCCAGCTGATATGGAGCTTATTCGACGGTCATGGCGATATGGGAATGGGAGGAGAAATAGCTGGACGGTTTCTGAACACTGTCTGACCGAGAGAATCGGGTGCCGTGGCTCGACTAGCGTGGATGGCATGATCGATCACATCACGCTCCGGGTGCGGGAGGTGGGCCGCTCCGCCCGTTTCTATCGTCAGGCCCTCTCTCCGTTGGGATACGTCGTCAAGGTCCGTCACGGGGAGACCATCGGTTTCGGTGTCGAGGACGGCACGCCGCGATCCGACTTCTACGTCTCTCCCATGCGGGACGCGCCCACTGGTGAGTCCACGGACGTCCCGGAGAGCGTCTGCGGCTCCGTGACCACCCATATTGCGTTCCGTGCGAGGAATGCCGATGAAGTGGGCGCCTTCCATCGTGCAGCTCTTGCCGCCGAGGGGATCGACAACGGCGCCCCGGGGCCACGCTCCTATCATCCCGGCTACTATGCCGCTTTCGTGATCGACCCTGACGGCAACAACATCGAAGCCGTTGTTGACTGGTCGTGGAGGTGCGACTCGTAGGTCAGACTGGTCGGATGGTGCTATTTCCACAGGGCCTTTTGGGATCTCCTGAGCGGGGTGAAGGAGATTCGTTCAGTCGTTGTCTCTTACCCCGACCACGGATGTCACTCCACCCAATGAGGTGATGTCCTCGATGAGCTCGTCGAATCCCCTCCCGCGCACTTCAAGATCGACTGAGACCATCCTTCCTCCAGAGGCAAGCTGATTGGAGGGTTTTCCGTCCGAGGCGGAGCCGTCTGATTCGCCTCTTGTCGAGAAACCTTCGACGGCAAATCCATGCCGTGCGCACGTGGTCAATATTGAGCGAAGGACTCCATGACCATCCTGGTAATCCACGTGAACTGAGTCTCCGCCGCCCAAAAGCGGTCCGAACTGTCGTCCCAGTAGCGGGAATGCGATGACGACGAAGAAATACATACCTGTGCATACGGCTGCTTGAATAAGCAGACCAGCGCCGCACGATGATCCAACCGCTGCTGTGAGCCAGATCGAGGCGGCGGTGGTTAGGCCCCGTATCCGGGATCGTTGCATGAACACCACGCCGGCACCGATGAATCCGATTCCTGACACGATTTGCGCTGCCAGACGTGAGGGGTCAAGTTCGATGAGATTGGTGGAAAGGACATCGGCGAAGCCGAATTTACTGAGTATGACGAACAATGCCGATCCCAATCCCACCAGGGCATGGGTCCGTGTTCCTGCGTCCTTGTGACGTGCCTGTCTCTCGGCTCCGATGGCTGTGGACATCAGAAGCGCGACGAGCAGGCAGAGGGCCTGTCCCCACAGGGTGGTCGACCACTGCATGGTGTTCATGCTTTTCCTCCTTTGGATTTTCGATTTCTTCGTAGTGAATGTAATTATTTGCAATTATTTACAATACGCTCTATCATCATAGGGACGCATGACAGGGAACGGCCAATATCGGCGGTTCCATCGATGCCATGCGAGGCACGAAGGGCGTGCCTGAGAGGAAAGGACGCGCAATGAGGCGCTTGACATTGACAATGTGCTCAGCGGTTGTCGCGGTGACGCTGGCGGTGTCCGGATGTGGTGGGGGAAATCAATCGGCCTCCACTTCGGCGACGGGGTCCACGGGGTCCAGCAGTTCGGGATCGGTTACCAGAGCTGATGCTGATTTGGTCATCTGGGCTGATCAGAAGCGAGCGGACGCACTGAAGGACATAGCAAAACAATTTGGCAAGGAGAATGGAATCACGGTTGCCGTCCAGGCGGTTGCCACCAATCTTGACACGAACTTCATTACGGCCGATGCGGCTGGGAACGGGCCCGACATCGTTGTTCAGGGTGACGACAAGGTTTCCTCATTCGTGCAAAACGGTTCGATCAAGCCAGTACAGCTCTCCGAATCGCAGAAGAATAAGTTCGTCGCCAACTATCTCAAGGCGGTGACGTACCAGAATCAGACATGGGCGGTGCCATATGCCGCCGAAGGTCTGGTTCTCATCCGCAACACCAAGCTTGCAAAGGATGCTCCCAAAACCTTTGATGAACTCGTCTCTTCGGGGGAATCGCTTGTGAAAGCCGGAAAGGCGGATAAAGCGTTGGCGCTTCAGGTGGGCGACACGGGAGACGCCTTCCATATGCAGCCTTTGTTCTCGTCGTTCGGAGGGTATCTGTTTGGTGAGAAATCCGACGGATCCGTCGACACCTCCGATATCGGACTGGACAAAGCGGGAGCCATCGCCTTCGCCAAGGAAATCAGCAAACTTGGAGAGAAGGGCAGCAAGGTGCTGACCAGATCCATCGACTCAAGCAATTCCATCAACCTGTTCTCCCAAGGACGTGTTCCTTATCTGATCAGTGGTTCATGGGCTCTCTCGGATATCAAGAAGGCTGGTATCAGCTACGAGCTGACCACAATTCCGGGATTCTCTGGGCAGCAGGCCGCTCGTCCGTTCCTGTCCGTTCAGGCTTTCTACGTGGCCGCGCACGGCAAAAACACTTCACTCGCAGAGGAGTTTGTGGACAATGTAGTTCCCGAATCGCAGACCCAGAAAACCCTTTATGACGCGGAGCCTCGTCCCCCGGCATTGAAGTCCCTGCTCGCGACGGAAAGCGCCAAGAATGACGACACCGCTGTTCTTGCGAAGTCCGCGGCCACCGCGGTGCCCAGACCAAAGATCAACGGGTTGGTTTGGAGCGATCCGCTCGGCAAAGCGGAGGCGGCGATCGTCGGAGGGGCCGATCCGGTCTCGACCATGAAGGCGGCCGCCAAAACAGTGGAGGAATCGCTGAAATGACATTGCGCCAATCCGCGCGCGCGGATGGTCCGTCTTCGGAGCCTAAGCTGGCCCTAGGGCGGACCACCTCCGTTCCGGCGCTTGTTGCCAAGATCATCTTTCTGGGACTCATGCTGGGGCTAGCTGTCGCCACCGTTCCTGCCCTCATTTCCATGAGGAGCTGGATGATGTTGTCCATTCTCATCGTCACTGTCGCCGCGGCATTCGCCATATACACGACCCGACGTTGCGTGCCGGCGAAGTACCTCTTTCCGGGAACCTTCTTCCTAGTCCTGTTTCTTCTTGTACCGGTTTTGTACACAATCCAGATTTCCACCACCAATTTCGGAGACGGAACGAGAAATTCGAAGTCGGACGCGGTTTCCTCCATCGTCGCGGCTTCCGTCGTGCGTGACGATTCGCGGCCCACATACACGATGAGCGTGGCGGTGCCGGAAGGGTCGCGGGCGGACGATTATGTGCTTCTTCTCGTGGATAGATCGTCGGAGGCGACGTACAAGGGAACTTCCGATGGATTGTCCGCTCTCGCATCCTCGCAGGTCACCATGGAGAAGGGGAGGATCACAGCCGCCGAAGGGTACCGCATACTCACGGTCCAGCAGGTGAACAGTGCTGGTGATGCGATTACGGGCATGAGTGTTCCAGTCGACTCAGTTAAAGGTGTGGCCATCTATCCGTCGGGCATCAGCTCGGCATATACGGGGACGGAGAACCTCGTCTATGATTCGGCGGCTGACACCATAACGGACAGGTCCACGCGTAATGCATACTCGCCGAAAATGGTTAACGGGCGATATCTTTTCGTGGATTCACAAGGAAAGGCCGTTTCGCAGCAGTCGTGGCTTTCGTCGGTCGGATTCGCGAATTACACGACCCTCTTCGTCAATCCGTCCATCAGGGGGCAGCTGCTAACGACATCCCTGTGGACGCTCTTCTTCGCGGTGTTCTCCGTAGCGGGGACCTTTCTTGCCGGGCTGCTCATCGCGTTGCTCTTCGACGAGCCGAGGATGATGGGACGTAAGGTCTATCGGTCGCTTATGGTAATTCCCTACGCGGTGCCGACTTTCATAGGTTTCCTCATCTGGTCCACATTCTTCAATAAGGATTTCGGTCTCGTCAATCAGATCACTGGTCTTCATCTGGATTGGTTTGGGAACGCTTCGTTGGCGAAAATCGCCGTGTGCACGGCTAACCTGTGGGCAGGCATACCATACATGTTCCTGATTTCCACGGGGGCCCTGCAATCCCTTCCCAAGGACGTAGTCGAGGCTGCCCGAGTTGATGGTGCAGGGCCGTTGAGATTGTTCTTCCAGATCAAAATGCCGTTGCTTCTCGTCTCCGTCGCCCCGTTGTTGGTGTCCTCCTTTGCCTTCAATTTCAACAACTACAACGCCATCGCACTGATGACCAAGGGTGGTCCTTTCTCCAGTGATGGCAGCTTGTTCGGAGGCACGGACATTCTCATATCGGGAATCTATCGTCTGGCCTTCGGAGGCAGCGGCGCTCGGTTCGGTCTGGCTGCCGCCGTGTCCGTCCTGCTGTTTCTTGTCACGGCTCTGATGGCGATCATTCAGTTCGGGTACACAAGGAAGCTCGAGGAGGTCATATGATGCGGCGTGATGAATCCAGCGCGCGGCAACATCGTCTGCGTGTGCGTAATGGCAGGGAGGTTCCCAGAGGCGCGTCGTGGTGGCGGCAGATTGGATGGAGGCATGTCGTCGGCGTGATCGTGCTGATGTTCATGCTTTTCCCGGTGTTGTACGTCGTCTCCGCTTCCGTCAACCCGTTGGGGTCTGTGTCCGGAGGGTCGCTTATACCGAAATCGTTTACCATCGAGTTCTACCGAACAATGGTGGATGGCTCGCAATACCCGTTTATGCGTTGGTATGGCAACACGCTGGTGGTTGCGCTCATTGTGGCGACGTGTGAGGTCATCTTCTCGACGATGGCGGCGTTCTCCTTCTCCAGACTCCGGTTCCGAGGTCGCAGGTGTGGATTGCTGTCGGTTTTGCTCATCCAGATGTTCCCGCAGTTTTTGTCAGCTGTAGCGTTGTTCACTATGATGTCGCAGTTGGGGCGGGTGCTTCCACAGTTCGGTCTGAACACATTGGCGGGATACGGGCTTGTGCTCATGGGAGGGACCATGGGCAACGTGTGGCTGATGAAAGGGTTCTTCGATTCGATCCCCCATGAGATCGATGAGGCGGCGGAGATCGACGGAGCCGGCCATGTCACGATTTTCGTCAAGGTCCTTCTTCCTCTCGTTACGCCGATTCTGGCTGTCAATTTCCTCCTCACGTTCATCCATGTGATTGGGGAGTATATGTTGGCCGCAATTTTCCTTACCGACGATAAGGTCAAAACTCTTGCCGTCGGCCTCTACGGGATCATCGAAGGTGACCAAAGCGGGAATCTTGGGCTCTTCTGCGCTGGTTCGATACTGCTGTGCATTCCGGTTGTGCTTCTTTTCCTCTATTTGCAGAAGTACATCACCTCGGGGATGACGGCGGGCGCGGTGAAGTCATAACGGGAATCGGTACGCGCAGGGGTTCTGGGAGGAGTCCGGAACTTCATAACGGTGTGGAAAAGGATATACGGTGGAATACAACGACAAGCAGATGACGATGTCCGTGGACGATCTACGCAAGGATCTCGTCGACCGTAGGATCGCAGGTCGGGTGCCGACCGATAGATCCAGCAACATCAATAATTTACGGGCGCTTGCCCGTCGTGACTCCCATTACATGTTCGGAGTGGATATCCATGACGAATGGGATGAGGCGGCGTTGCTGGGCCTTATGCATCAAAGGGTGGGCATAAGCGACGACCCGAATTTCGATGAAGGACAGGACATCATAGATCCCGACCTGACGGTCAGTGCTCTGGAACGTTATGCTCAAACGATTCGCGACTCCGTCTCCCGGGGGGAGACGTTCCTGTTTGCCACTGGGCATCCTTCCTGTCTTGCTTGGATTTATGCCCCCATCGCGCGAGCGGTGCGGGTGCAGGGGTGTCCTGTGATCTCCCTCGGATCGATCACGGGATCCGACAATCCCGTCACCGGAACGACGTTGACCGTCGACGCACCCGAACCCGGCGAGGTAAGACAGGTCGAGGGGGTGATGATGCGTTATCGGAATGGGAACCTGATGCATACCCACGAGCCGAATTTCATGGAAGAGGTCATTGGCCGTCTCGATGCCACGGGGACGCACCCCGGACTGGTGGTTGCCGACCATGGTTGGGCCGGAGCGTCGGGAAGACGTGGATACCGAACGGTCGGAATCGCTGATTGCAACGATCCAGCCCTCTTTGTGGCCGAGGCTCAGGGTGAGGTTGAGGTATGCGTTCCGATGGACGATGGGATGCCTCCTTCCCAACTTCAGGGAATCGTGAGTTTTGTCCTTTGCCGGTCGGGCTTGACGGATCCGGCCGGCGCGTGACTTCGGTACTTGGCTTTGTGAGGCATAATGGCATAAGAGTTGTGGAGATATGCCCGTAAGGCAGGGCATGCCCAAAGGAGGGGACGTGAACGTCGATGTGGCGGTGTCTGACGTCTATGAGCCGGTCTCTCTTGCGCTCCTTCATCGAATACTTGCAGAGCCTCTGATACGGGGGTTGAGTCCTTCGGTTTCCGTATGGTCGCCAGGTCGGGATTTGCCGGTCGCAGAGGATCCTGACGATGGGGCGGCCGTGGTCATCTCAGGAGGTGTGGATCGACCTCCGTCGTCCTGTGGCACTTCGGCCATGTTGACGGTTCATGTCCCTGATCTCAGATGTCGTGTCGTTCTCGTGGCCGACGATCGCGATGCCTACGAAGCGTGCGTGATACACCTTGACGAATTGGGACATAGGCGGATTGTTTTTCTTTCCGGTGATTCCCAACTCTTTGGGAACAGGGGGAGGAGACGCGACTTTCGGGAGGCTTTGGTCCGACGCCGAGCGGATTCCGCCGCCATGTTCCTCGATGTTGACCATACTCCGGACGCAGCTGCCAACGCTCTTCGAACCCTTCAAGGACATGGTGCGACTGCCGTGGTCTGCTCGACGGATATGCTCGCTTCCGCCGTCATCCACGAGGCTTCTCGTATGGGGCTGAAAGTTCCCGAGGAACTGTCCGTCGTCGGGTATGGGGACTCCATTGAAGCCGCTTTGCAGTCTCCCGAGCTCACAACCATCCGGATGCCTTTTGCGAGGGTGAGCAGGGCCGTGGCTCAGATCCTGTATGAGTATTCGGTTTCGGGGTCGGTGGATGTGGGACGTCTGTCCTTTCGCTCGGAGTTCATTATCAGGCAATCAACGGGTCCTTGCCCGGAGAATGTTGGTGAAATTTTATGACGCGGCCAGCGAACGGCAGTGGGAAATCCGGGATTCTCACGTCGCATGGGAGACGGCGGGTTACCCTTGCGGATCTGGCAGCGAAAACGGGTCTGAGTTCGGCGACCATCTCACGCGTTCTCAACGGCAAGAGCGTGGTCGCATCTGACACGAGGAGGACCGTGCTCAATGCGCTCGACGAATTGGGATACCGCCGACCCCCCTCCGCCCAGCCGCATTCAGATGGCTTGGTCGGAGTGGTTCTTCCCGATCTCGACAACCCTGTCTATCCCCAGTATTTGGAATCTATCGAGATAGCCCTAAGCAGACACGGATATGGATCTCTTCTCTGCTCCCAGAGATTCTCTGGGAGCAGTGAAAGCGCCATGATTTCCAGGTTGATTGATTATGGTGTCGTTGCTGCCATCTTCATCGACGGCCTTCATGGGGATACGACATCGGACAAATCTCCATATGTGCGCCTGCATAATTCAGGAGCGAGGTTGGTGCTTATCAACGGATTTTCTTCCCAGATACCGGGGGTGTTCATTTCTCTGGACAACGTCTCGGCGATGAAGTCAGTTGTGGCCCATCTGTCGGATTTGGGACATGAGGACATCGGACTTGTCGTCGGGCCGATGCGATATCTTGACGCGGAACGTAAGAAGGTGGCTTTTCTTGATGTGATGAAAGGGCATGGTCTCGGCACGCATGCCCGGTGTGTATCGTCTCTCTCGAGCGTCGAGGGTGGGCAGGCGGCCGCCATCGCGCTTATCGATCAAGGGTGCACGGCCATAGTGTGTTCCAGCGCATCATTCGCTCTTGGGGCGCTTCTGGCTTCGCATTCTCGCGGTTTGCGGGTGCCTGAGGATTTGTCGATAGTGGGTTTCGACGATTTTGCGGCAGCGCCGTACCTTGACCCCGCTTTGACGACGATTAGACAGCCGATCATCCCTATGAGCTCCGCGGCTGTATCGGCGATTGCCGATAGTGGTTTCGCGGAGGATGCGGCTTCCGCGGAGCTGATGTTCCAATCCTCGCTGATTGTGAGGCGCTCCACGGCTGCACGTTCATCAGGTTGAGTTATCGCTACGCGTGGGTTTCGCCCACAGGAGTAGGGAACCCTCGATAGCGGCGCGCGAACTCCCGCGTCATCCACGGGTCGGGAATCCATTCGAATGGTTCGGCCGAGGACGACGCATCCACACGGCAGCGGCGGATGGCGTCCGCGAACGCGTTCATGCCCTTCGGACCAAAGGGGTAGGGCGTTGTGCACCATACCGGGTCGATCTCAAGAACAACGGGTTCCGGGGAGCCGCCGCGGAAGGCCAGGAGAAGGCTGACGGGCGGAGGAGACGTTGCCGTATCCACGCCCGATCCCTGCGACCCGCGCAGTGAAGTTCCTATCGGGGTTTGTGACGGTGGGGGCCTCAATATGGCCCGTAGCGTGGCCCCGATCGTCGACGCCGTCGCCATAACGGCCGCCCGGTGCGAAGCTTCGAACCGGGCTCCGTCGAACACGGTGATGATGTCCGCGCCGCCGGCCCGGCGATGGACGCATGTGCCGCAGCAGGCGAGGACCGCGGCGTCGGCCGGATCAACGATGGCGCACCACTCTTCGACCAAGCCCTCCACGTTTTCGGAGATCTCGATCAGCGATTCGCCTGGAGACTCGGACAGAGCGGTGCGAAGATCGGTGGCCGTCCTTCTCGCGGCGCGGAATCCACCAACGCGCCCCGACGCCACGCGGGACCAGGGTCGTTGTTCCAGATCGTCGGGGAAAGTCCACGACGGTGATGGCGACCCCGTGAACGCCTGACCGGAGAGGATGTCACGGGCGTGGGCGACCACGATATGATGCCGTGTCAGAGAATAGGGAAGTCGGGCCATGACGTCCGCCGGAGGGGCCTTCACACGCGGCCGTGGCAGGCCGGCGCGCCTGCGCCAGTCCCCAAGCGCGATCAGCGACCCGGGGGATGACCACAAACCGTCTCCATCGGTCAGGTCGATGACG
The DNA here is from genome assembly GCF_949292005.1 of uncultured Bifidobacterium sp. Taxonomy (GTDB): domain Bacteria; phylum Actinomycetota; class Actinomycetes; order Actinomycetales; family Bifidobacteriaceae; genus Bifidobacterium. The sequence goes on from NZ_CASEXV010000025.1 coordinate 29,069, forward strand.
GGAGACAGTCCGTCGTGCGCGCTGATATGCCATGAATCATCCCGTCCCGGATGGTTCCGACCCCCACTGCCGCGTTCGAGGCCGTGTCTGAACTCCTCCACCACCCATGATGGTGGTCCGATGACGTGCAGTCGCTTGATCGCGGAAGAGTGCGAAAACGATTCCCGAACGGGCATTTCCTTCTGTCCTCCCAGAGCACAATCGGTGGACCGCGTCGTCGCCGTTTTAGCATGGACGATGTCGGTCGAGGGGACGCCGGCGGGAATCCGCATCAGAGCGTCATGAGACCAACCCTATACAACCATGTCAGCCACAGTCATGTAAAAGAGGATGTTATGACCACAATCGCGGTATTCGTCGGATCTCTGCGCAAGGAATCCGTCAACAATGCGCTCGCCAAGAACATCGAGCGTCTGGCTCCCGAAGGTGTCGAGTTCCGTTACGCGGACCTCGACCTTCCGTTGTACAACCAGGACCTTGACGGAGACCTCCCCTCGAAGGTCGTGGAGCTCAAAAGGCTTGTCGAGGAGTCCGACGGCGTTCTGTTCGTCACTCCCGAATACAACAGAAGCTTCTCCGGAGTCATCAAGAACGCGATCGACTGGGCGTCCCGTCCGTGGGGCAAGAGTTCGTTCGCGGGCAAGCCCGCTGGACTTGTTGGCGCTTCGATCGGGGCGCTGGGCGCTAGCCAGGCTCAGGGACAGCTTCGCAACGTCCTTTTGTTCCTTGGCATGAAGGTTCTGGGACAGCCGGAGGTCTATTTCAATGCCACCGCCGGTCTTGACGCCGATGGAAAGGCGAACGAGAGCTCGGAGGACTTCCTCAAGGCATACGCGCAGGCTTTCGTCGAGCATGTCCGCACCGCGTGACGTCGTTGTTTGTCATCTAATGGTGATGTCCGTCGCCGGATGACGTGACGGATCCGTGCTGCGGCCGGGGCGTCGGAAATCCATAATCATGGGTTTCCGGCGCCCCATGTCGTTTCGGCGCCGCGTCCCTTGATGCGGAGCCGTCTATGGCCGGCTGCGTCGCGACGTATGGATTGTGTGTGATGTTGGCCACAGGCCTTGGGGATTTACGCTGGTGGCCGTAATGCCGAGCCCTATTGTGCTTGTAGTACGTGCCGCGGGAAAGCGCGCATGTCACCGACGGATACAAGGAGGTATTCATGGCACAGATGATCAACGCTGGAGATGCTGTCCTCAGGGTTCTGGAGGAATGGGGCGTCCCACGCATCTACGGGCTTCCCGGAGGCTCGTTCGATTCGATGATGAACGCCATCCACAACGAACGCGAGCGCATCGACTTCATTCAGGTTCGTCATGAGGAGGCCGGCGCCATCGCGGCCTCGGCCGAGGCCAAGCTCACCGGACGCATCGGAGTGTGCTTCGGATCCTCCGGCCCGGGGGCGGTCCATCTTCTCAATGGCCTGTATGACGCGCGTGAGGACCATGTTCCCGTCTTGGCGCTTGTCGGGCAGGTTCCGTTGGAGTTCATGAACATCGATTTCTTCCAGGCCATGGATGAGGAGCCCATCTTCGCCGACGTGGCCGTGTTCAACCGCACTGCCACCAACGCCCAGGGGCTTCCCGCCCTTATCGACGAGGCGGTGAGGCAGGCCTACAAACATTCCGGTGTCGCGGTCGTCACAATTCCCAAGGATTTGGCGTGGACTCCGATCGAGATGCGTGATGTGGCCACGGCGCGCAACTTCCGCAAGCCTTTGCCGGTGCGCCCGCACCCCGATCTGGTTCATGAGGCGGTGTCGCTGATCCATGACGCCAAGGCGCCTCTTCTGTGGTTCGGCCGAGGTGCGTCCACGGCGCATGACGAGTTGGTTGAGATGTCACGCAAATTCAAGATGCCGATGGTGTCGACGCATCCCAGCAAGGGTGTGGTCGAGGATGTCGATCCGGCGTTCCTTGGTTCGTCCGGGCGCGTTGCCACGAAGCCGGCCACGGAGGCGGGATTCGCGGCGGATCTCATCGTGTGGGTGGGCAATGACAACCCCTTCGCGTCCAAAATCGTTGGTCCCGGCGCCAGAATCATCCAGATCGACAACGATCCCGATAAGCTGGGCAAGCGTCTTCAGTCGCAGATGGCCGTCGCCATACTCGCCGACGCGAAGATCACCTTGCGTGAGATGATCGACGCGGGCGAGGAGCTGCCGGAGACGCCGTTCTACCGCGCATGCCTCGCGAACAAGCGCAACTGGGAGGATTGGATCGCGTCGTTCAACGAGGACCCGCGCGTTCCTCTGCGTCCGGAGCCGATATTCCACATCATGAACGAGCAGACCGATCCCCATGACATCATCATGATCGACGTGGGGAACGTGAACATCAATTTCGCTCGATTGGCCCATCTGATCCCAACAAACAAGTGGTCCACCTCCGGCAAGCACGCGACGATGGGGTATGCGGTTCCGGCGTCGATCGCGGCGAAGCTGGAGTATCCGGAGTCCACCGTGTATTCACTGAGTGGTGATGGGGGCTTCGCGATGATGAGCGAGGAGATCCTCGCACAGGTCAAGTATGGCCTCCCCGTCATCAACGTGGTTTTCACGAATCGCACGCTGGGCTTCATCGAGGCCGAACAGCGCGACGACTCCCATCAGCCGCTGTCGGGAGTGGATCTGATCGACACCGACTGGGCGAAGGTCGGTGAGGGATACGGGGCCTTGGGATTCACGGTGCGCACACTTGACGATGCGCGCGAGGCTTTCGCCGCCGCCAAGGCCGCGGACCGTCCGTCGGTTATCGACGTCAAGCTCACAGGGGACATGCCTTTCACGACGATGTACATGCATCTGTCGGAGCATGACGATCCCCAATTGGTCAGGGAGTTCACGGAGAAGTACGAGGCCCAGCCGTTGAAGGCGCTTGACTACTGGCTGGAACAGGAGTCCTGATCTGCTGGTCGCTGGGCGCGTCTTAGGGGTTGGGCGTGTCCGGCGGCCGGATTCGTGTGTCTGCTCGCGGTCCTGCCGCCATGGCCGAGTTCGGCATGACCGCATGGGCATGACTGTGACATGCCTCACATTACGGTACGTGGGGTTTTTCATGGTGGAAATCTCTGGACTGCGGCGTGTGTCGTGTCGTATCATTGCCGGGCGACACGTCCCATAAGGACATCCGTCGCGTCGACTGTGGCCCTCGTCATCCCATCAGGGTGGCGACGTGGACGCCGACAGTCGGCGTGGGCTTATTCGAGGCCCCGCATCATGGGTGTCCTTTGCAGTGAAGGAAAAAAGAGAGAGGTATCAGGACAGTGTCCTCAGTATCACAGCCGCAGGCGTCCGGCGACGCCGCGGCGGGCAATAAACCGCTTAATTCCCCGGCCGAGGTGATCGGCGCGAGTCTTGTGGGAACAACCGTCGAGTTCTATGACTTCTATGTGTACGCGACGGCCGCGGTTCTGGTCTTTCCAAAGTTGTTCTTCCCCTCCGTCAACCACACCGCGGCGCTTCTGGCGTCGTTCGGTGTGTTCGGAGCGGCCATGGTCGCTCGGCCCGTGGGCGCGATCTTCTATGGGCACATGGGTGACAAGAAGGGGCGCAAGGCGACTCTGGTGGCCTGCCTGCTCACCATGGGCATCGCCACCTTCTGCGTGGGGATCCTTCCCACCTACGCCCAAGTGGGGATTTTCGCCCCCGCGTTGCTGCTCATCCTGCGACTGACCCAAGGGTTCGCTCTCGGTGGCGAGTGGTCGGGAGCCGCTCTTGTGGCCACGGAGAACGCGCCTGCGAGCAAAAGGGCCCTGTATGGGACCTTCCCTCAGCTGGGAGCTCCCATCGGGTTCATCATCGCCAACGGACTGTTCCTCATCATCAACTACTCGCTGCCGCATCCCGATGGCTCCGCGATGCAGTCGGACGCTTTCCTGTCGTGGGGATGGCGCATCCCGTTCCTGTTCAGCGCGGTCATGGTGGCCATCGGACTGTGGGTGCGCTCCAAGCTCGCCGAGTCCGAGACGTTCAAGCAGGCCGAGAAGCGCGGCGTGATCGTGAAAGTGCCGTTGTTCGACACCCTGCGTCATCATTTCAAGGCTGTGGTGCTGGGAACCTTCGCCATGTTGGCGACCTATGTGCTTTTCTACCTCATGACGACCTTCAGCCTGACCTACGGAACGGCATCCTCGTCGGCATCGCCTGCGGGACTGGGGATTGCGTACACCGATTTCGTGCTCATGCAGATCATCGGGGTCGTGTTCTTCGGCCTGTTCACTCTGCTGTCAGGGCCTTTGGCCGATGTGTTGGGAAGACGCAAGCTCCTCATCTGGGTGACGGCCATCATCATCGTTTTCGCGCTGATGTTCCCCATCTTCCTGGATGACAAGAGCGGAACCTCGTTCTCCGGCGCGCTTGTGGAGGCGTTCCTTATTCTGGGATTCACCCTGATGGGCTTCACCTTCGGACCGATGGGTGCACTGCTTCCCGAGATGTTCCCCACGAATGTGCGTTACACGGGCTCGGCCATCGCCTACAACGTGAGCTCGATCCTCGGCGCGGCGCTCGCCCCGATCATCGCCACGGCCCTGTGGAGTTCCGCGGGTGGAAGCACCTGGATGGTCGGCGTGTATCTCGCGGCCGCGTCCGTTCTGACCCTGATCGCGCTTCTGCTGACCCACGAGACGAAGGATATCGACTACAACGGCGATCTGGGCATCGCCGACTGACGGTGGGAGTTGACGGTCCTAGTAGTCCGTCTGATGTCGTGTTCGAACCCCGGTACGTCTCTGATGTGAGACGCGCCGGGGTTCGTCGTCTCGTTTGCGTGTCTAGTGGTCCCCGTCTGATAATCCCTGCTTCCGAGGGCTTCCCGAGATGATATATGTCGAAAAGAGGTATGCCTACGGCGAATACGTAGCTGAAGCACGGACCCGCGATGATAGATTGAGGCCATCATCAAGCGGGTAAACCGCATGCCACAGCCGTAGAACGGCATCTAAGGAGATCGTCATGGCCAGTGCCGAGGAACAGATCGCGGCGATAATCGACGCCAACAAAAGCATGCCGCCGGTGGCACGTCCCGGAGACATGGAATTCGGAATCATGAGCGTCTCGGATGTGACGAGAGATCCCGTCAGCGGAGAAACCCCCAGCGAGGGCCAACGGTTGATCGACTCCCTCAACGAGGCAGTCCACGCCGAGGAGGCGGGATTCGACGTATACGCGATGGGCGAGCACCACAACCCGCCCTTCTGGTCGTCATCGCCGACCACCTTCCTCGCGGCGGTGGCGGCGCGGACGACCCGGCTGACGGTGTCGACGTCGACGACGCTGATCACCACCAACGATCCCGTTCGTCTCGCCGAGGAGTACGCCGTTCTGCAGCATATCGCCCAAGGCCGCGTCGATCTGATGCTGGGGCGGGGAAACACCGCACCGGTCTATCCGTGGTTTGGCAAGGATATCCGTGAGGGGCTTCCGTTGGCCTTGGAGAACTACAATCTGCTGCACCGTCTGTGGCATGAGGACGTCGTCGACTGGAAGGGTCAATACAGAACTCCCCTCCAGGGATTCACCTCGATTCCACGACCTCTGGACGACGTGCCGCCCTTCGTCTGGCATGGGTCGATCCGTACGCCGGAGATCGCCGAGCAGGCGGCCTTCTACGGCAATGGATTCTTCGCCAACGGCATCTTCTGGCCCGAGGACCATTTCCGCAGGCTTGTGGCCCTGTACAGGGAGCGTTTCGAGCACTGGGGACACGGCACGCGCCAGCAGGCCGTTGTCGGGGTCGCGGCCCAGGTTTATGTGCGGCCCAACTCCCAGAATGCCGTGCGTGAGTTCCGTCCCTATTTCGACGAATCACCGGTGTACAAGGGCGGCCCCTCGTTGGAGACGATGATGAGCGAGACTCCTCTCCTCGTCGGGTCCCCGCAGCAGATCATCGACAGAGTGCTCCGGCAGCATGAGATATATGGCGACTACGCGCGCCAGATGTTCTTCGTCGATCATGCCGGGCTGCCCGCATCGGCGGTGCTCGAGCAGATGGACATCCTGGGCTCGGAGGTCCTTCCCGTGTTGCGCAGGGAGTTCGCGGCGCTGCGTTCGCCCGACGCCGTGAGAACGCCGACCCATGCCGACATGGTGAAGGCCCGATACGGGGACTCGCGACCCCGCCAGCCGAAGCCGAACCCGAACCGTGGGGACAACGTCACCGGCACCAGCCCCTACACGGATAGCGACCCTGACGTGGATGTGAGTCTTCCGGATCTGTGACGGGCGCTGTGTCGTGCGGGTTCGCGGAACGGCGGAGCTGCTGAAAGGCGAAGTGGTGTCATGGATGACGTCGGGGGAGATGCGCGAATGGATGGTGTGGACGGTATGAACGGTGTCGCTGGAAAGAACGATGCCGTCGTGGTGGCCGTGTGGGTCGTTGCGTCTGCGGTCATCCCCGACGGCGAGCATATGCCTCGTACACCTGGGGAGCGGGCTCGCCGGTGAGAACGTCGTCGATGCGTATGTCCCAACGGGGCGGGAGATCCTCGCCCGACAACGTCCAAGCGGCCTGGCGGGCGGCCCCAATGGCCACGTACTCGTCCGTCGCGGGCAGAAGCACGTCATGCTCCAGGATGCCGGGCGCAAGCGACCGCACGGCCTGGGAGCGCGCTCCGCCTCCGATCAGCAGAACCCTTCGGATGTCCACGCCCAGACCGCGAACCAACTCAAGACAGTCGCGTTGTGAGCACAGCATGCCTTCAACGAATGCGCGGGCGACGTTCGATGGTGTGGAATTGCCCAGTGTCAGTCCATGCAGGGTCGCTGTGGCGTCAGGTCGATTCGGAGTGCGCTCGCCCTCGAAATAGGGTATGAGCGTGATGCCGCTGGCTCCTGGTTCGGCGGCGAGGGCGAGCTCGGAGAACCTGTCGTAGTCGACATCCAGAATGTGGCATCCCGCATCGGTGATACGAGACCCATTGATGGTGCAGGCCAGGGGGAGCCAGTGTCCGGTGCAGTCGGCGAAACCGGTGACCGCTGCCGTCATGTCATAGGCGGGGGAGGGAGAGATCGCCGCGGCGACTCCGGAGGTGCCCAATGAGATGGACACGTCGCCCACGGTCATCGGCAATCCCAAAGAGGCCATCGCGTTGTCTCCGCCCCCGGGCGCGATGACGCATCCGCCGGGGACGTCCCTGCCTGCCACCGAGGGGTCGGCGATCCCCGCGGTCTCATGGGGGCCGAGCGCGTGTGGGAGGACGAGGTCGTCCCTGCCGAAGGCGAGTGACAGGAGATCGCGTCTGTAGAGATTATTGGACGAATCGAAATATCCCGTTCCGGACGCGTCCGACCTATCCGTCACCAAGGCGTCCAGCGCTGCCGCGCCTTGGCTTACCGGCCCATGCCCCGCGATCCGCCACGAAAGCCAGTCGTGAGGAAGGCATACCGCCGCGGCCCGCGCCGCATTGCCAGGCTCGTGCTGCGCGACCCAGGTGAGTTTGGTGATGGTCAGAGATGCGACGGGTGAGGAACCCACGGCGTGGACCCACCGCTGGCGGCCGCGCATCACGGGATCGTTGCTGAGACCGTCCTCGTCGTCGGCCCGGGGCTCCCTGCCCAGATCCGACACAAGCTGCTCCGCCTCGAGTGCGGAGCGTGTGTCGTTCCAGAGGAGAGCATCCCTCACGGGGATTCCTGCGCGATCGAGGAGCACCATGCCATGTTGCTGTCCGCCTACGGACAGCGCGGCCACGTCATCAAGGCCTCCCGCCATGTCGGCGGCCTCGCGGAACGCGTTCCACCATCGTTCCGGATCTATGCTGGTTCCGTCGGGGTGCTTGGCATGTCCGAACCTCACGACCGCACCGGTCATGGCGTCCGTGACGCGAACCTTGCAGGACTGTGTGGATGTGTCGATTCCAGCGACGAGGATTCTTGACATTGACATCTCCTTGATTCATGTCCTCTGCGAGAGAAGCCTTCGAACGTCCAAGTGATCGACCCTCTTTGGCTAGGTGGATACTGATGCCAGTATAGTTAAATCTATGAACTATGCAGTTTCGGCCTTTCGGCCATGTCGCAATGACGACCACACGCATCGCGGATACGAGACGGCGTCATATGCCTGCCGCACGATGGATTATGGTTGGACTGCGCGGATCGGGGGTTGTGTCCCGCGGGCGTGCGGGGGAACGGGGAATCTGCGGTCACATTGTTTGACGGGGAAAACGGAGCGTGTCGCATGACGAAGTTAAGAAGCATCAACCAGGACGACCTGCGTAACCATAATCTTTCCGTGGTGATGGACACACTCCTCAGGTCGACGTCCTTTCTCAGCCGTGCCGAGCTTGCCAAGGCCACTGGATTGACGAAGGCAACGATGTCGCTTCTCGTTCCATTGCTGATCGACGGAGGAGTCGTCAAGGAGGGGGAGCCGTCGTCGCTTCCCTCCAATGGGAGGCCCAGCACCCCCCTGATGTTGGCGGGGGGAAGACTCTGCGGCATCGGCATGCAGGTCAACACCGACGGGTTCGGATGCATGGCTCTTGACATCAACGGCGACAAGGTGGGCGAGGAATGGGAGTCCCAGCCCATGTCCTCGGTCGACCCGGGGGACATATTTTCCAGGCTCGATTCGATGCTTGCGTCGCTGCAGGGCACGCTTGACGACAGGGGATACCAGGTGACCGGTTCGGGACTTGCCCTTCCGGGGCTCGTAACGGATGATGGCCGTCTGATGGCCGCGAGGAATTTGGGGTGGGAGAGGTTGGACCTGGATGAGTTCCCGGTGGTGAGGCGGCTTTCCCCCAAGGCGGGCAATGAGGCGAACTTCGCGGCGTTGGCGCAGATTCCGGGTTACGCGACGCGGCGGACGAGCGGGGGCATCGTGGGCCCCACGGATTCCTTCATCTACATATCCACCGATGTCGGCATCGGCGGAGCTCTGGTCCGTGACGGTCATGTCGTCTACGGAGACCATGGATTCGCTGGGGAGCTGGGCCATGTATCCGTCGACATTGACGGTCCTTTGTGCCACTGTGGCAGGCATGGATGCCTCGAGACGTATGCGGGAAGAAAAGCGCTTGTGAAGTCCGCGGGAATCGCGTCGGGGGACCAGTCGGCGAGGATCGAGGCGGTGGACGAGCTGATCAAACGGTGGAACGCAGGTGACGAGGCCTCCATGACCACGGTGGACATGGCTGTTGAGGCGATGGCCTCCGTTGTCGCATCCGCGGTTAACATTTTGGATGTGGATACGGTCGTTCTCGGCGGAATATGGGAGAAGTTCGGGGGAGGGCTGGCCCGGCGCATCGAGGACAGATCGCGGACGCAGGTTCTGGGATATCCGGAATCCCAGGTTCACGTCCTTCTTCCCGACAGGACCATGCGTCCCGCATTATGGGGCGCAGCCGAGATCGGATTAAGGGCTTTCATCGACAACCCATTGGAGTACCTCACGGCAAGGAGCTAATGCCTCCTGCCGCGCAATGGGCCACGCAGGGTTGATGGACGCTGATACAGTGGCGCGTGGCGTCTCCGCCCGTGGACCGCGCAGGTCAAGGGGCGTCGTTGGGGGGCATCCCCATCATCGCTGTGCGCGGCCACTTGGCGTAAGGAGCGCTATGTTCAAGCATGCCCTTATGAAGGCATCCGCCGATCGTCCACAACTTTCCCCATCCTTTCGGGCCGCGTCCCTGCCCGGTTCCGCAGGATCCAGTCCGGAGCGGGTTCCCGAGCCCAATGCTCCGCGATCGGTCTCCGGCGCCGACCTTCGATGGCGCACCGTCGACATCGCGGTGGCCGCCGCGCTCGGAGTGGCGTGTGGCCTGGTCTTCTGGGGATTCAATTACGTGTATGTGGTCATCGCCCCGATTCTTCGTGACCTTCTTCCTGGCTTCGCCAGCATCCTTCACGCATTGTGGTACTTTTCCGGGCCACTGGCGCTGTTGATCATCCGCAAGCCGGGGGCCGCAGTGTTCGTTAACGTCGTCGGATCGCTCACAGAGATGGTTCTGGGCAACCCCTATCCCGTGTCCTCGGTTATTCTTTCCGCGCTCCTCCAGGGTCTGGCCTCGGAGATTCCCTTCGCTGTGACTCGATACCGCCGTTTCTCGCCCGCCATGTCGGTGGCGTCGGGAGCGTTGACGGCTTTCGAATATGGGGTGTATCTCATCGTCACGATGTATCAGGGGAGGTCGATGGCTTATATGACCATCCATATGATCAGCGAGATGGTTGGCGGAATCCTGATCGCCGGAGTGATGGGCTGGTGGCTGTATGTGGCCATCGCGCGCACCGGGGCGCTGTACCGTTTCGCGTCGGGGCGTGAGGTGTCGGGCGACGTGGACCAGTCCTGATTGCGCCGGTTGCTTCCGTGTCGTGCTGGTATGGGGTGTTGCTAGAGGGGTGTTGCTAGACTAGTGCCGTTGTCGATTGGCGGTGCCATCCGTCGCGGCATGGGGCCCTAGCTCAGTCGGTTAGAGCAGCGGACTCATAATCCGTCGGTCCAGGGTTCAAGCCCCTGGGGCCCCACTCAGAAACCCTTGGAATCATTGAGGTTCCAAGGGTTGCTTCTTTTCCTGTGGGACATGGTCGGACATGCCGGGCGTGTAATGGGTTTATCCCCATGGCTCACCGTCCACGCGGAGTCCACGGACGTGTCTACAATTGCCAAGGTTCCGGTTCACGCCTGCCACAGGGGCAAGGCGACCCGGGTCCCCCGAACCCCGAGGAGTATCCAATGAAGCAGGGCATCCATCCCGATTATCATGCCGTGCAGGTCACATGCTCATGCGGCAACACCTTCGTGACGCGTTCCACCGCGCAGGGTGACCACATGACCGTCGACGTGTGCGCCAAGTGCCACCCCTTCTACACCGGCAAGCAGAAGATTCTTGACACCGGTGGCCGTGTCGCTCGTTTCGAGCGTCGCTACGGCAAGAAGAGCAAGTAGCTTTCTCGACGCCAGTCCCATGCCTCCGGCCATTCATCGCCGTGCGGGGACTGGCGTCATCGTATGTGGACCAGTGTTATGGACCGGTGACGTCGTCGGACATGCTTCGTCGACGTATGTTTGGCGGACGTGTGTCCGCGTGGAAGGGATGTGAGGATGGCGGAAGCGGATTTTCCGGCGGCGCTTACGGCGGTCGAGGAGTATGAGGCTCTGGAGGCGCGCATGAGCCAGCCTGACATCGCGTCGGACCCGAACGCGATGCGCAAATTGGGTAGACGCCATGCGGAGTTGGGATCCATCGTCTCCGCCTATCGTCGCTATCGGGCGTTGGAGGATGACTGCGAGGCGGCCCGGGAGATGGCATCCGAGGACGAGGATTTCGCCCAGGAGGCGCGTGACCTCGAGCCTCAGGTGGAGGCGGCCCGGGAGAAGCTGCGGACGGCGCTTATCCCGCGTGATCCGGATGACGCGCGTGACGTCATCATGGAGATCAAGGCCGGAACGGGAGGCGAGGAGGCCGCCCTCTTCGCCGGCGACCTCCTGCGGATGTACGGACGGTACGCGGAGAAGCGCGGCTGGTCGGTCAGCGTGCAAAGCGAGAACAGAACCGAACTGGGCGGGGTCAAGGACATCCAGGTCGCCATCAGAGCCAAGGGGTCGCCGACACCGCAGGAAGGCGTGTGGGCCAGCCTCAAATACGAAGGCGGCGTCCATCGCGTCCAACGCATACCGGTGACCGAGTCGCAGGGCCGCATCCAGACCTCGGCCGCCGGAGTAATCGTCTTCCCCGAAGCGGATGACGATGATGATGAGATCACCATAGATCCCAAGGACCTCAAAATCGACATCTTCATGAGCTCCGGACCTGGTGGACAGTCGGTGAACACGACGTATTCCGCCGTGCGCATGACGCATATCCCTACGGGAATAGTTGTGAGCATGCAGGATGAGAAGTCCCAGATCCAGAATCGCGCGGCGGCGCTGAGGGTGCTCAAATCCCGCCTGCTCGCGATGAAACATGAGGAGGAGGCGGCCCAGGCCGCGGATATGAGGCATTCCCAGGTCCGTTCGCTGGACAGATCCGAACGGATCCGCACATACAACTTCCCCGAGAACAGAATCGTCGACCATCGCACGAACTACAAGGCATACAACCTCGATCAGGTTCTTGACGGCGACCTGCAGGCCGTCATCGACAGCGACATCCAGGCGGACGAGGCCGAGCGCCTCTCCTCCCAGAAATAGCGGCGACGGCATGGCCATCGACGTCGACGGGCTGGTTCGCCGAGGCTCCGCCATCTTGAAAGAGGCGGGGGTCGACTCGCCGGACCATGACGCGTCCGTTCTTCTGGCGCATTCGTGTGGTCTTGGGAAGGGTGATGTGGATCGTGCGCGGCTTATCGGCGAGACGGTCGATTCCCTCGTGGACTCCCCGCGGGACGCTCTTTGTGCGTATCGTGCCTTGATCGAAAGGCGGGCCGCCCGTGAGCCGTTGCAGACGATCATTGGATACACGCGATTTCGCGGGTTGACCGTCCGCGTGGGCCCGGGAGTGTTCATTCCACGCCCAGAGACCGAGCTTGTGGTGCAGGAGGCCATCGACTGGCTCGTGGATCGACGTATCGAATCGCCGCGGGTCGTCGACCTATGCGCGGGCAGCGGCGCGATAGGGCTGTCAATGGTTTCGGAGGTGGCGAACGCCCAGGTGTGGGCGGTCGAACTGTCCACGGAGGCATTGGCGTGGGCCACAAGGAACAGTACACAACTCATCGGGGCAAGACCCGATATCGCAGGGGCCTATCATCTTGTCGCCGCGGACGCGACGGCGTCGTCCACCTTGAGGGAGCTGGACGGGACTGTCGACGTGGTGGTCACGAATCCCCCCTACGTTCCCGACGGCCGCGTCCCCGAGCAGCCCGAGGTCAGAGACCATGATCCGAGTATGGCCCTGTATGGACGATCCCGCGATGGCACCGCAGTGCCCAGGCTTATCATCGAACGGTCATGCTCGCTTCTGCGGCCGGGAGGTCTTCTCGTGATGGAGCACGACATCACGCAAGGCGGTCTTCTCGCCGCCCATGCCGAGGCGCATGGGTTTGGGCACGTTCGCACGATGCCGGATTGGACGCATCGGCCACGTGCGCTCGTGGCCGTAAAGGGATAGACGTAAAAGGGCCAACGTCATTGAAGAACTAGGCGTAATTCTGGAAGCACGCGGCATCATGGTTGTCGATGGACCTTGACACCCGGGCGGGATTCCCCACGGCCACGCTGTTGTCGGGAATGTTGCGAGTCACGACGGCCCCGGCCCCGATCACGCAGCCCGCGCCGATCGTCACCCCGCCCAGTATCGTCGCGCAACCGCCTATCCAGCAATGTGGCCCGATCGTGATCGGAAGCGCGTACTCATAGTTGTGCAGGTGACCGTCCGGCGATGTCCGGGCATCACGGTCCTGCCACCTCATAGGATGCATGGCGGTGAGGATGCTCGTGTTCGGGCCGATCATGACATCGTCGCCGATCGTCACCTCCGCGCAGTCGAGAATGGTGAGATTGTAGTTCGCGTACACGCGTTCGCCCAGTGACGTGTTGACGCCGTAATCCACATGGAGCGGGCCGGTGATGTCAAGGTCCGCGCCGTGCCCGGGAAAAAGAGATGAGAGTATATCCCCGCGCTCGCGGGCGCGGATCCGTGGTGTGGAGTTCAGCCGCTCGCATAGGTCGGCCGCCCTCGCGCGCATGTCGCATAGCCGTGGATCGGAGGAATCGTACAGGTGTCCCGACGTCATCAGGGATAGGTTGTCGCAGGCCGTCCCGTCCGGTTCGTAGGGGGATATGGCTGATGTGGTGTATGACATTCCGGGAGGACTTCCTGTGTAATGTGGTGGATGTGATTGCCGCGCAAGTCGTGGTGCAATGGTCCAATGAGGGGTTGACGAGGCGACGATGAGACGAGCGGCGACGAAAGCGCGCGGTCAGGAGGATCGATGAGCACGGTGTTGACCATTGACGACGTTTCCCTGCGCGCGGCTAGGGAGATCGTGGATCGGGGGGGCGTCATCGTGGTTCCGACCGACACGGTCTATGGAATAGCCTGCGATCCCTTCAACGAGGAGGCCGTCGAACGCATTTATGAGGTGAAAAGACGACCGCGTTCCAAGGCCCTTCAGATTCTCGTTCCTTCAGTGGAATCGTTGGAATCCTTGGGACTTGTCCTTCCTCCCGCTCTCAGGCGGTTGTCCGCGGCCCTTCTTCCCGGCCCATTCTCGCCCATCGCAGTGGCCGATGAGGGATGTTCGCTCGTCACCGTGCGCCATGAGGCTGATGGATCTTTTTCTCAAGCCATTCGCGTCCCCGATTCGGACGTCTCCCGCTCCGTCCTGATGGAGATCGGAGCCCTGGCTGCGTCAAGCGCCAACCGGTCGGGCGGCCGCAGCCCGCAAAGCGTTGAGGAGGCGGTGGATGCCCTAGGTGACGACGTCGATCTCTATCTCGACGGCGGCCCCACGTCCAGCCATGTCGCCAGCACGGTGGTGGCGGCCGATTCCGGATCCTCCAGCGGAGTGTCCGTCATTCGCGAAGGCGTGATACCTGCGGCGGAGATCCTGAGGATTCTGCATGCCGACGGCGGAGGCCTCGTCGCGTGAGGGTCTACATCTTCCTAGCGGCCATCGCCGGGGCGTTCACATGGATGTCCACTCCGTTGATCAGGCATCTTGCGATACGGCTTGGAGCGGTCGGTGAGGTTCGGGCGAGGGACGTCCATACGGTTCCCACGCCCCGCATGGGTGGGGTGGCCATGCTTCTGGGCTTCGCCGCCGCGATGCTTGTCGCCAGGGGTGTGCCATTCACGAGAGGGCTTCTCAGTGATGGCCATCAGGCGTGGGTTGTGGTCGCGGGGGCTGTGCTGATCTGTCTTCTTGGCGTCGCCGATGATCTGTGGGACCTTGATTGGATGCTCAAGCTCGCCGGCCAGCTGCTCATATCCGTTTTCGTCTCCTGGGGAGGCCTTCAGATCATCTCGCTTCCTTTGGGATCATTGGTCACGGCCTCTCCGAGCCTGTCCATGGCAATAACGGCGTTTCTGATCGTGGCGTCCATCAACGCCGTCAACTTCGTCGATGGGCTTGATGGCCTCGCGGCCGGAATCGTGGCGATAGGAGGTGTGGCGTTCGGCGGATACTCGTATATCCTGTCACGTTCCTCGCCCAGCTACGCGTCGCTGGCGACCCTCATCGACGTCGCCATGGTGGGGGTCTGTGTGGGATTCCTTCTGCATAATTGGCATCCCGCCAAGCTGTTCATGGGCGATTCGGGGTCCATGCTTCTTGGATATCTCATCACCTGCGCGTCGATTATCCTCACGGGCCACATCGATCCCGCCTCGGTGCACAGTAGCATCTATTTGCCGGTTTTCATGCCGGTGCTTCTGCCGATTCTCGTCCTTTTCCTCCCCGTGCTGGACATGTGTCTGGCGATAGTGCGCCGCTTGAGCAAAGGCCAGTCGCCCATGCATCCCGACCGCATGCATCTTCACCACAGAATGCTGCGCATCGGCCACTCCGTGCAGGGGGCGGTTCTCATCCTGTGGGGGTGGGCCGCTCTCATAGCCTTCGGGTCCATCACGATTCTTGTCATACCGGCGATTCAGGTTCTTGTGGGGATGCTGGTGGCGGCCGCGGCGCTCGCAGTGGCGACCATGCTGCCATATCTGCGCAGAAGACTTCCCGAGATAAAGGAGGAGAACATCGCGATCAGATCCGCGGGGCGACATTCGTCGGGGCACTGCTCGGCGCAGGAAGAGGGGCCGCTTCCGACCGGTCACGTTGTCCCTTCCCGGCATGACGCTGACGCCGACGGCGATGGCCGTCACGACGATGAAGGAAACGGGGTCGAGCGCTAAGCTCCCAGCCGAGTGTCGCACGTCACCACACGCTCATATAGTGAGCCTATGGCTACAAATCCTAATATTGATGCTCAATCGTCGTATGCTCCGGTGCCCCCAATCTTCGCCAAGCTTGGGCTCGCCTATGACGATGTCCTCCTTCTTCCCAACGAGACGGATGTCATTCCGTCCGAAGTCGACACCACCACGCATCTGACCCGCGAGATAACCATGAAGGTTCCGGCGATCTCCGCTGCCATGGACACCGTCACCGAGTCGGATATGGCGATAGCCATGGCGAGGAATGGCGGCATCGGCGTGCTCCACCGCAATCTGTCCATCGACGACCAGGCCGCGCAGGTCGACATCGTGAAGCGCAGCGAGTCGGGCATGATCACCGATCCATTGACGGTGAACCCCGACGTCAGCCTCACCGATCTCGACAAGCTGTGTGGGCGTTTTCACATCTCGGGGCTGCCCGTCGTCGACAAGGCCAACAGACTGGTCGGAATCATCACGAACCGCGACATGCGCTTCATCGCTTCCGAGGACTACGACCGCCTCAAGGTGTCGGATGTCATGACGAAGGATGGTCTGATCACCGGTCCGTCGGACATCTCCCGTGAGGATGCCCATCGTCTTCTGGCGCGCCACAAGGTCGAGAAGCTTCCTCTGGTCGATGGCGAGGGTCATCTGACCGGACTGATTACGGTCAAGGATTTCGTGAAGACCGAACAGTATCCGGATGCGACGAAGGACGGACAGGGACGTCTGCGCGTGGCGGCCGGCGTCGGATTCCTCGGCGACGCGTGGCAGCGTGCCTCGGCTTTGATGGAGGCGGGCGTGGATGCTCTCGTCGTCGACACGGCGAACGGCGAGGCGCGTCTCGCGTTGGACATGATACGTCGTCTGAAGGCCGATCCCGCGTTCCGTGATGTCCAGATCATCGGGGGCAACGTGGCCACGCGCCAAGGCGCGCAGGCCATGATTGACGCCGGTGTCGACGCGGTTAAGATCGGCGTGGGCCCCGGATCGATCTGCACCACACGCGTTGTCGCGGGGGTGGGAGTGCCCCAGCTCACCGCCGTGTACGACGCTGCGCAGGCATGCAAGGCGGCCGGTGTCCCGTGCATAGCCGATGGCGGAATCCACTATTCGGGTGACATCGCCAAGGCCATCGTTGCGGGAGCGGACTGCGTCATGCTCGGTGGAGCGCTTGCAGGCTGCGAGGAGGCTCCTGGAGAGAAGGTTCTTCTGCGCGGAAAGCAATACAAGCTCTATCGGGGAATGGGGTCGTTGGGGGCCATGGCGCCCCGCGGCAAGAAGTCCTACTCGAAGGACCGTTATTTCCAGGCCGATGTGACCAGCAACGACAAGGTGGTTCCGGAAGGCGTCGAGGGGGAGGTTCCCTACCGTGGCCCGCTCAACGCCGTCCTTTACCAGTTGATCGGTGGCCTGCACCAGTCGATGTTCTATGTGGGTGCGCATACGGTTCCGGAGCTCAAGGAACGCGGCCGCTTCATCAGAATCACCGACGCCGGCCTGCGTGAATCCCATCCGCATGACATCGTCATGACAGCCGAGGCGCCCAACTATTCGGGATTCCACAACTGATACCACTCCTGCTTGTTGTGTGTCTCCGCGTCGCCGACGTCAGGGCGGCGCGGTAGTCTCGTATGTTCGTTGTTGGCGAGGAAAGGCGGCCGTGATGGCTGAGACGAAAGAGGATCCGACATTCACCCCGGAGGAGTCGAGGCTGATATGGATCGATTGCGAGATGACCGGCTTGGACATCTTCCGTGACGAGCTGTGCGAGGTGTCCGTCGTTCCCACGGATTTCAATCTCACGGTTCTCGACAAGGGCATCGATCTGGTGATACGCCCGTCCGATGCCGCGGTGGCCAATATGAACGATTTCGTCCGGAACATGCACACGTCGTCGGGCCTTGTCGCCGAATGGGAGTCCGAAGGGCTCTCCTTGGCGCAGGCCCAGCGTCAGGTGATCGACTATGTGTCGCGTTTCCTCCCACGTGAGGGCAGGGCCCATCTGGCCGGAAACTCGGTGGGATCCGACAAGAAGTTCCTCGACAGATACATGCCCGACCTTATGTCACGCCTGCACTACCGGGTTATCGACGTGAGCACGTTGAAGGAGCTCTCTCGCCGCTGGTATCCGGATGTCTATCGGAACAAGCCCGCGAAGCATGGCGGCCATCGTGCCCTCGCCGACATCATCGAGTCAATCGACGAGCTGCGGTACTACCGCGATATGATGTTCGTCCCCGCTCCCGGTCCCGATGACCAGCGGACTCGTGAGGGGGCCGCGAGGGTTGAATCCACAAGCCTTCTGCGCTCCTATGAGAACGAGGGCAATCCGGTTGAGGATGTCAACCATCCGCAGAAGGCCGATTACTGATCGGCGACGTTCCGCGTGGAGAGCGTGCGGCCGTTCATGAGGATGTCCGTATGAGCCTGACGGGCATGGATCATACGATGGAGAGGCGGTGGCCATGGCCCGAGATTGGACCTCGATACCTTGGGGTGGAGCCGATCTGAAACTTGTCGTCGCCGACATGGACGGCACACTTCTTGATGTCGATGGACGGGTTCCCGAGTCTTTCTGGTCCGTTCTCGACCTTATGCGCCGGCGGGGCGTGTGTTTCGTCCCCGCCAGCGGGCGGCAGTATGCGACGTTGCGCGCCATGTTCGGGGCTCATAATCCCGGAGGGTCGTACATAGCCGAGAACGGGAACCTCGTCGTCGCGGACGGCTCCGTTGTGTCGGTGACCGGGATGGATCGAGAGGATGTCCGCCACATGGTCGATGCCGGCGAGGAGGCGTGCCGCTCGGGACGCCGGGACATCGCGGTGGTTCTGTGCTGTCCTGATTGCGCCTATGTGTCCCGCGACGATCCGAAGGTCATCGAGGAGGCGTCGAAATACTATGCGAATCTTCGGGTGGTCCGCGACCTCGCCTCCGTGCGGGAGACGGTGATCAAGGTAGCGGTGGTGGATTTCGCCAACGCTCAGGATACCGCTGATCAGGTTTTCGCGGGATTCCGCGGCAGCCATCAGGTTGTGGTCTCAGGCTTGCATTGGGTCGACATCATGGATCACGAAACCGACAAGCGGCGGGGAGTGCTGGCATTGCGTCAGGCGCTCGGAGTCGCTGCCTCGCAGACCGCGGTGTTTGGCGATTACCTCAATGATCTGGAGATGCTCTCCGCGGGCGAGTGGTCGTTCGCAATGGCCAACGCGCATAGGGACTTGCTTATCAAAGCGCGGTTCGTGGCGCCATCGAATGCCGATAATGGCGTGGTTCGGGTTCTACGACGCCTTCTCGGCATTTCCTCGGAAGGCGCCGGTGCGCCCGTAGATCCTGAGAGGGAGGCGGGGGAGTGAGACAATCCGAGGCTTTGCGCATTCTTCACGAGGGATGCTCCGTTTTTCTCACCGGCGCTCCGGGCTCGGGGAAAACCTATGTCCTCAACAGATTCGTGGCCGCCGCGAGGGAATCCGGCGCGCATGTGGCCGTCACCGCGTCGACGGGCATCGCCGCCACCCATATCAATGGCCGCACCATCCACTCATGGAGCGGGGTCGGCG
Organism: uncultured Bifidobacterium sp.; assembly: GCF_949292005.1. GTDB lineage: Bacteria > Actinomycetota > Actinomycetes > Actinomycetales > Bifidobacteriaceae > Bifidobacterium. Next base: position 48,457 of record NZ_CASEXV010000025.1, read on the forward strand.
TGTCCACCGTTTTGACGGATTCGCTGTTGCGAACGATCCGCTCCCGTCGGCGTCGGAAGATTCAGGAGGCGGACGTGCTCGTCATCGACGAGGTGTCGATGATGCAGGCATGGCTTTTCGATATGGTCGACCGCGTGTGCCGGTCCCTGCGGAACAGGCCTGAACCCTTTGGTGGGCTGCAGGTCGTGCTTTCCGGCGATTTCTTCCAGCTTCCTCCCGTCTCCCGCGCCACGGCTCGGGGGGCCGAGGCCATGTCGAATGCCGCGAGGGCGTCGTATGATGCGAGGGGCAGGGACCCGGACGGATTCATCACGCAATCCCGCGTCTGGGACGAGCTGTCTCCCGTGGTGTGCTATCTGGACGAGCAGCATCGACAGGATGACGGGCGTCTTCTGGGCGTTCTCACCGACATCCGCGGAGGTCTCGTCGATGACGGCGATCGTGACGCTTTGGCGGGCAGAGTGGGGGTGTCTCCCGAGGATGACGCCCCGACGGTCCATCTGTTCCCCATGAACAGACAGGCCGACTCTCTCAATGCGACGAGATTGGCCATGATCGACTCCGCGGAACGCGGTTTCGACTCGCAGAAAACCGGCCCCGCCGATCTTGTCCGCCAGCTATCGCGCAACATGCTCGCCCCTGAGCATCTTTCGCTGAAGAAGGGTGCCGCGGTTATGGCCCTGCGCAATGACGCCGATGGACAGTACGTCAATGGATCCATTGGCACGGTTCGCGGCTTCGCCTCGACGAACGACGGAGGATGGCCGGTCGTCCATTTCGACAACGGCAACGTCTGCACCATGAAGCCCGCCTCGTGGGAGATGATGGACGGCGACAGTGTTCTCGCATCGGTCAAGCAGGTTCCCCTGCGTTGCGCTTGGGCCATCACGATCCATAAATCCCAGGGCATGACATTGGACACGGCCGTTATGGATTTGCGCAGGTCCTTCGCGCCGGGCATGGGGTATGTCGCGCTGTCGAGGGTCGAATCCATGGATGGTCTGTTCCTTGAGGGGATATCGGAAAGAGCCTTCGCGGTGTCGCCGGCCGCAGTCGATCTTGATGGGGATCTCCGTGCCCGGTCGGAGGATGCCGTCGCCGCCTTGAATGAGGGGAATCTGCGAAGCTTCATGGGGTCGTCCGGAGCGGTTGAGGATCAGGACGAGTTCATGCAAAGCGAGCTGTTCTAGGATTTTCCGTTCGCCTTCCGTCTGGCTGCCATTCTGCGCTCGTCCGCGTGAGGTTGTGCCATCCCCAGCGCCGTCGTCCCGCGCGTTGTCCCCTCGCGCGCATAATTTGGACGCATGACTTCCACAGCACTTCGCATGTCCACCTTGTTTTTGCGCACGCTTCGCGAGGACCCCGCGGACGCCGACGTCGATTCGGCCCGCCTTCTAGAAAGGGCGGGCTACATCCGCAAGACGGCCCCCGGCATCTGGACGTGGCTTCCCCTGGGTCTGCGCGTTTTGAACCGGATACAGGGCATCGTCCGCGATGAGATCAACGGCATCGGAGGTCAGGAGGTCCATTTTCCCGCGCTTCTGCCACGTGAGCCCTATGAGGCCACCCATCGCTGGGAGGAGTATGGGGAGAACCTCTTCCGTCTTAAGGACAGGCATCAGGCCGATTATCTTCTGGCACCCACGCATGAGGAGATGTTCACGCTTCTCGTCAAGGACATGTACTCGTCCTACAAGGATCTTCCTGTCACTCTTTACCAGATCCAGACCAAGTACCGTGATGAGTTCCGCCCCAGAGCGGGCCTGATCAGGGGACGCGAGTTCATCATGAAGGACGCCTACTCCTTCGACATCGACGAGGAGGGGCTGCGCAAGGCATATGAGAACGAGCGGGCCGCCTATGAGCGCATTTTCCGCAGGCTTGGCGTGGAGTATGTGATCGTCCATGCGATGTCCGGGCCTATGGGTGGTTCGGCCTCGGAGGAGTTCCTGGCCCCCCTGGCCATCGGCGAGGACACCTTCGCTCAATCGCCATCGGGCAAGGCGTGGAACGTCGAGGCGCTGACCACCCCCAGGGTGGCTGATATCGATTATTCGGGCACTCCGGCGATTGAGCCGTTGCCCACGCCCGATAGCGAGACCATCGAGACGTTGGTGGATCGCGCGAACGCGGCTCATCCGCGTGATGACGGGCGTCCTTGGAAGGCCGGCGATGTCCTGAAGAACCTCGTCATCGCAGTGAAGCACCCTGAGGATGACAAGCATGATCGTCCTTGGCGGGAGCTCGTGGCCGTCGCGGTGCCTGGGGACCGCCAGGTCGATCTCAAGCGGCTGGAGGCCCAGTTCGCACCCAACGAGATCGAGGAGGCGAACCAGGGCGATCTGGCCGCTCATCCGGAACTGGTGAAAGGTTACATAGGGCCGGGGGTCCTTGGACCGCAGGCCCGCGAGAAGTCCATCTCCGACCCCGTGCGTTATTTCATGGACGCGCATGTGGCTCGTGGATCCGAATGGCTTACGGGCGGAGACCGTCAGGGGCTTCACGTCGCCCATGCCGTCTATGGCCGCGACTTCGACGTCGACGGGGTTGTTGAGGCGGTTCAGGTCCGTCAGGGCGATATGAGCCCGGATGGTTCAGGGCCGTTGAGCTTCCAGCGCGGTGTTGAGATAGGACAGGTCTTCCAGTTGGGGCTGAAGTACTCCAATGCGTTGGGACTGAAGGTGTTGGATTCGAATGGCAAGGCAGTCCCCGTGTGGATGGGATGCTATGGCATCGGCGTGTCCCGCGTTTTGGCGTGCATCGCCGAATCTCATCATGACGACAAGGGTTTGGCATGGCCGGTGGCCGTGGCTCCGGCGCAGGTGCATGTGATCGCGACCGGCAAGGACAGCGTGGCATTTGACGCGGCCGAGCGTTTGGTCGGGGAGCTTGAGGCGCGGGGCGTCGAGGTGTTGTTTGACGACCGGCGCAAGGTGTCTCCCGGAGTGAAGTTCAAGGACGCCGAGTTGATCGGCGTTCCCGTTGTGGCGGTCGCTGGCCGCGACACGGTGTCCAACGGCACGATCGAGGTGCGTGACCGTACCGGCGAGAGATCCGTCGCGGTTCCCGCCGACTCCGCCGCGGACAAAATCGTGGAACGGGTGCGGGAGCTTCTCTGACACCGATTCGAGGCGTGTGCGCGTATCTGGCGGTGCTCGTGTCCGATTGCTACGGCTGTGATGGTCCGTTCCCTTGATGGGGGACGGACCATTCGTTGTTGCGTTTGGGGCTGGTCTGGTTTGATGTCTTGTCCTGTCTGATGGCGGCCGCCATGCCTTCGACCACAACTCCTTCGAGGGAGCCCCTCCATGATCGGCGTCGGTCGAGAATGGTGCCACCGCGTTGGCCGTGATTCTCGACCGGAGCTTGGTGGAAGCCCCCTTCGATGTGTCCGCACGGACTGCGCGGACCACTCGGATTGGCGTTCCCTATTGGAACAGAAGCGAAACCATGGGGAACTCATTGTTGCCGCGCGTCGGAAGGAGACATCATGCCGCAGCAGGGAATTGCAGTCATCACCGGTTTCGTCGGTTCGGATCCCGGTTCGTTCGGACGGGAGGGAGGGCCCGCCGCGTGCTCATTCCGTCTGGGGTGCACCAGACGATTCTTTGATGCGCAGCAGCGGCAATGGAGGGATCATCCCACGGTATGGATCACAGTGAAATCTTTCCGTCAACTGGCGGTTAACGTGATGACGAGTGTGAGGAAGGGCGATCCTGTGATCGTCACTGGGTCGCTTGCCCAGGACGAGTGGACCAAGGACGGCATCAATCGCACGTCGATCGTCATGCATGCTTCGTGTGTGGGGCATGATCTGTCTCGAGGAACCAGCACTTTCGTCAAATCGCCTCTTCCCGCTCAGACGGAGGACGGCCTGGGAGGCGAGGAATTTGAGGAGGATGAGCGGGAAGATGGTGATGGCGACGAACATGTCCATGAGAATGCAACGAGGGGCGACGAATCCTCGGATTCCTCCGAAGATGCGACAGGCGATGCCGCCGCGGCTCATCGCGCACGATGACGGCCATGTCTCCAACAATGGGAGGGTCGTCAGAACGCCGGTCTTGTCCTACCAGATGGTCACCCGCGAATCGGGATCCATCCACATCCCATCCTCTGGACGCACGCCGAAGGCCTCGTGGAAGAGATCCACATTGCGGACGATTCCATTGGTCCGGAATTCGGCAGGCGAATGAGGATCGATCTGCAGATACTGTTCGGCAAGCTCGTCGCGCTGTTTTGTGCGCCAAATCGAGGCATAGCTCAGGAAGAAACGCTGAATCCCCGTGAATCCGTCCAATATGGGTGCGGTTTCCAGCAGATCGCGTATGCCATTCGCCGACTCGTCGTGGGGAAGTGAGGACGAGTCGGCGAGGGCGAATGCGTATGCCTTGAGTGATATGGACACGCCGCACAGGTCACCGATGTTCTCTCCGATTGTCAAGGATCCATTCACGTGTGGGGCGTGGTCCGGATTCTGAGCGTACTTTTCGGTTAGTTGTTCGGGAACATACGAATCGTATTGGGCGATCAGGGATTTCGTGAGCTTGTCGAAGCGGACTCTGTCCTCGTCGGTCCACCAATTGCTGAGGCGGCCGTGACCGTCGTACTGGCTTCCCTGATCGTCGAAGCCGTGTCCGATCTCATGTCCGATCACAGTGCCGATGCCTCCATAGTTGGCGGCATCATCGACGTTTGGATCGAAGAAGGGAGGCTGAAGTATGGCCGCGGGGAAGACGATGACGTTCATGGTCGGCTCGTAGTAGGCGTTCACCGTCTGCGGGTTCATGAGCCACTCGTCACGGTCAACGGCGTGCCCCGCCTTGGACAGCTGATACCCCGATTCGTAGAGGGAAGCCGCGCGCATATTCGGTACAAGGCCCGCGTCGGAATGGATATCCAAGGCGGAGTAGTCGCGCCAATGCGAGGTGCATCCGATCTTGGGGACGAATGCCGCGAGCTTGTCGAGCGCCTTCGCCTTCGTGCCCTCGCCCAGCCAGTCGCTGGATCGGATCGATGCGCGGTAGGCCTCAATGAGGTTGGATACCAGCGCCTCCATCCTTTCGCGCGACTCCTGTGGGAAATGCCGTGACGCGTATTCGCGCCCGACATCCTCGCCGCATACGCTGTTGACGAGGGAAACCCCGCGTTTCCAACGGGCGCGCTGCTCCGGAGCCCCAGACAGGGTTCTTCCGAAGAAATCGAAGTTGGTCGAATCGAATTCCGATGACAGCATGGGGGCCCATCCCATGATGGTATGGACGCGGGCCCAGAGAATCAGCTCATCAAGAGTGCTGTCCCGCCAAAAACGGCCCAATCCGGAGATGAAGCTGGGCTCATGGACGATCGTGCGGGACAACGCGGAGAGAATATCCACCGGCAGAAGCGAGGATGCCCGAGTGGAGTCGTACGACCTCTGCCACGCGCGGGCCCATCGTTCGATGTTCCAACCGGCCAGCGAGGATTCAAGATCGGCGAAGTCGGTGGGATTATATGTTTTCTGCGAATCGCGAGTCTCGACGTTGTTCCAGTGGTAAGCGGCGAGACGCGTCTCCACGCGAAGGAATAGATCGGCCTGCGAATCCGCATCGTCGTAACCCGCGTGCCGGAGCTGGTCGGACACCATTCGCGCGTAGGACTGGCGTATCGGCTCGTATCTTTTTTCGCGGTAGTACGCCTCATCGGGGAGTCCCAGACCACCCTGCTCGATGTGGACGATGTTCACGTCCGGGTCTCCCGGGTCGCCGTACACGCCGATGTCGAGAAGGTCGGGTCCTCCCTGGGCGGACAGCGATCCCAAAGTCTCAGTGAGGGAATCTTTTTCGGAGCACGAGTCGATGGCGTCAAGATCGGGGCGAATCGGTGACGCTCCGGCCTCCTCAACCGAATCGGTGTCGCAGAAGGAGCGATACAGGGCCTGCGATTTGGGGGCCGTGCTGTCGTCGTCCTCCAGAATGTCCCGGATGTCGTTCTCCGCCTGCTCTGCGAGACGGTCGAAGGATCCATAACGGGAACGGTCGTCGGGCAGCCGATAGGTGTCAATCCATGGACCATTGACATAGCGGAACAAATCGTCACGTGGTGTGGTAACCGCCGAAAAGGAGGAGGGATCCACGCCGGAGAGCTCAGATGTCGTCATGTTTTCACACTATCCACATCCGTGATTGAAGACAAACGGGACAGCGCGGCACGCGGAGCCGTCATCTGGGTGGATGACCGGATAGTGGGATGGGGGATTGGAGTGCGCGTGGATCCCTTCCGCGGGTATTCGCGGACCTTTTCACTCGGCTACCATTGAAGCGGCATGTGCACAAAGCTTTGGCCGCGCCGAACGTGGTCGCCATGGACGACCACGACGGTGGGGACGGCTGGAATCAACGCAGGAGAACGATTATGACATCGACACCACAGAACGGCACGCCCGGAAACGGCGGATGGAACGAGGGTCCGGCGTCGAATCCCTTCCGGCTTGTCGAGGAGATGCTTCCGCAGAAGGCCAAAAGCGCAGTGCGGACCAGGTACGGGATTCTGGGCGTGGCCGCCGTTCTTCTTGGCGGTGCACTTCTTTTCTGGCCAGGGCGGACGCTGTCGGTCGCCGCGATTCTGATTGGAATCTATTTCATCGTGTCGGGTGTGATCCGAATCGTGAGCGCACTGGTGGAGCTGGGGCTCCCCGCGGGATGGAGGGTTCTTGACATTCTGGTCGGCGTTCTTCTCTCCGTGGGCGGCGTGATCATGCTCAAGAACACCACGTTGTCCGCGACGACTCTCGCGGTGCTGGTGACTATGACGGTCGGCATCGGATGGATCATGGAGGGAGTCATCGCGCTGACGGAGTCCTGGAAGGTTCCGAATTCGGGATGGGCGGTCGCCTATGCGGTTCTGTCCATCATTGCTGGCGTGGTGGTCCTCGTGTTCCCGCTGTCGGCCACGGCCATGATGATCATCTTCGCAGCGGTCGCCCTTCTTGTGACCGGAGTGGTGGCGGTCGTCCGAGCGTTCAGTTTCGGCAGGTCCCGCTGACCATCCCGCGGACGGCGCATCGTTCTTGTTCGTGTGGGGAACTAGGGTGAAGACATGATTGAGTTGAAGACGCCATCGGAAATCGAGGCGATGAAGCCGGCGGGAAGGTTCGTGGGGTCCATTCTCACGGAGCTGCGCAAGCGCACAACCGTCGGCACCAACCTCCTGGAGATTGATGATTATGTCAAAGAGAGGGTTCTGAGTCGCAAAGGCGCGGAATCCTGCTACGTGGACTACGCTCCCGATTTCGGAACGGGACCGTTCGCCCACTACATCTGCACATCGGTTAACGATGCCGTTCTTCATGGCGTTCCCTACGACTACAACCTCAAGGACGGCGACCTCGTCAGCCTCGATCTGGCGCTCAGCGTCGATGGTTGGGTGGGTGATTCGGCGATCAGTTTCGTCGTCGGGCGGGACAAGAATCCCGAGGATCTGCGTCTTATCGCGTGCACGGAGAAGGCCCTTGAGGCAGGCATCGCGCAGGCGCGGCCGGGCAACCGCCTGGGCGACGTCTCCGCCGCCATCGGCGATGTGGCGCGGTCGGATGGGTACACGGTCAATGTGGAGTTCGGCGGGCACGGCGTGGGGCACGTTATGCATGGCGATCCGCATGTGGCCAACGACGGGCGGGCCGGCCACGGATACCGTCTTCGTCCGGGTCTGGTCATCGCCATTGAGCCTTGGTTCATGGCGACGACCGACGAGATCTATCAGGATCCGAAGGATGGATGGACGTTGCGCTCCTCGGATGGATCCCGGGGCGCGCACACCGAGCACACCATCGCCATCACCGAGGATGGTCCGGTCATCCTCACTGCGCGGGACGAGTAAGTGACCACGGATCGATGCGCCATGCGGCCTGGGGCCTACGCCCCGGGCCGCATGGGTATGTATCGCCATTGAGAGGAGGACGCGCTGATGAGTTCGGCGGAGTTCGATGTCGATGACAATAAATTCACGCTTCCAGTCGTCAAGGCGACGGAAGGACCCGATGGCATCGTCGTGTCCAAGTTGCGCAACGATGGATGGGTGACGCTGGACCCGGGATTTTTGACCACCGCGCAGTGCGAATCCAAGATCACGTTCATCGATGGAAGCAAATCCGTTCTGCGGTATCGCGGGTATCCGATCGAGCAGCTGTGCGAGAAGTCGGACTTCCTGGAGGTCGCGTGGCTTCTGCGGCATGGCGAGCTTCCTACGCAGGAGCAGTACGACCGCTTCTGCTCGGACATCAACCATCGGACGATGGTGGGCGAGGATTTCCGCACGTTTATGGGTTCCTTCCCCCGGACGGCCCATCCCATGAGCATGCTGGCCTCGGCGGTCAACGCCTTGGCGACGTTCTATCCGGACACTACTGACGTCTCGGACTCGGACCAGCTCGACGAGGCGGCCACCATCATCATGGCCAAGGTGCGGACCATCGTGAGCTACATATTCCGCCGCCGGCGTGATGAGCCCATGCTGTTTCCCGACTATTCGCGGGGCTATGTGGACGATTTCCTCCGCATGTGCTTCGCGGTGCCGTATGAGCCCTTCGAATCCGATCCATTGTATGTGCATGCCCTCGGACGGTTGCTGATCATCCATGCCGACCATGAGCAGAACTGCTCGACGTCGGTTGTGAGGATAGCGGGAAGCGCGCACGCCAACCTGTACTCCGCGATCGCCGCGGGAATCAACGCACTGTCCGGACCGTTGCACGGCGGAGCCAACGAGGCAGTGCTTCGCCAGCTCAAAGCCATCCGAGACTCGGGAAAGACTGTCGAGGAGTTCGTCGAATGGTCCAAGGAGAACGGACGGCGAATCTCCGGACTGGGGCATCGCGTCTATAAGTCCTATGATCCGCGCGCCGCAATCGCCAAGCAATATTTGGAGAAGATCATGGCAAGGTCGGACACCTCTCGTTTGCCTGCCGACGAACGGGCTCTTTTCGATGTCGCGACCGAGCTTGAGCGCATCGCCATGAGCGACGAGTATTTCATCTCCAGACATCTCTATCCGAACGTCGATTTCTACACGGGTCTCATCTATCGCGCCATAGGCTTCGATCCCGCGATGTTCACTACGCTGTTCGCCTTGGGAAGGATTCCGGGGTGGATCGCCCAGTACCGTGAGATGCTTGCGGACCCCAACACCAAGATAGGCCGTCCCCGGCAGGTGTACACGGGCGAGGATGAGAGGCCATACGTTCCTATGTGCGACAGGGGATGATGCAAAGGGCAACGGGTGATGCCCGTTTGTGGAATCCCGCCCATCCGCGAACCGCATGACATAGTGCGTTAGGGGTTGGGTGGGATCGTCGTCAGTTCCTGTGGAGCTTCTCGTTGAGGGCGATGCCGACTTTTCGGTACCGGGCCTCGATCGCTCCGGTGACCGAATTGCGGATGAACAGGATGTTGTTCTTGCCGCTGAGCTCGGCAGCTTTCACCACGTCAAGAGGTTCACCCGCAGCCACCTTCGATTTGTCATGGATGGTGACCTTGGTGCCGGCGGTGATGTACAGTCCCGCCTCGACGACGCAGTTGTCTCCCAGAGAGATTCCGATCCCGGCGTTCGCCCCGAGAAGACTGTGCTCCCCGATGGAGTTCCGCAGCCTTCCACCACCTGACAGCGTGCCCATGATTGACGATCCTCCGCCGATGTCCGATCCGTCGCCCACAACGACGCCTTGCGACACGCGGCCCTCGACCATCGACACCCCAAGCGTCCCGGCGTTGAAGTTCACGAAGCCCGCGTGCATCACGGTCGTTCCCGACGACAGATAGGCCCCAAGCCTCACCCTGTCCGCGTCTCCGATGCGCACGCCCGTGGGAACGACATAATCGACCATGCGGGGGAACTTGTCGACGCCCAGCACGCAGACGGTCTCGGGGGTGGACCGGTTCTCACCACGGGATGCGGCCTCCATCACGGCGAGTCGTCGAAGAGCGAACCCCTCCACCGGGAACGGGCCGTGATCGGTCCACACAACCGTCGTCAGAGCCGAGAAGATTCCCTCGAGATTGATGGTGTTCGGCTTGACGAGTCGTGTGCTCAGCAGATGAAGGCGAAGGTAGGCATCCGCCGCGTTAGTGATGGGGGACTGCAGATCCACGTCGGTGAACACCGGAACTCGTCGCACGCCCCGGTTGTCGAGGTTGGGAAGGACAAGCGCCCCGAAGCCGTGGTCGGGACGGTCGGCCGCCGTCGGTGCCGCCCCCAGATGGGGGTCGGGATACCACGTGTCCAGCGTCGTTCCCTGATCGTCGATCGACGCCAAACCCCAGCCCCATGCGTGGGTAAGTGTGTCCTCTGCCATGCCGTGATTCCTTTCCGCCGGAGGATCGCGTCCGGCGGCCCACGACAGGCCCCGTCGCACGTCCAATTGAGACCAACTGTACAGCTCCGTCATCGACGCGACGAGGAGAATTCCACGATCGTGCGTACAATGGCCGGCATGAGCGACGGCAGGGATGACAGAGAGCGGCGTGAGCGGCGGCAGAGGTTGGTCGCGCGTGTCGTGTGCGTCGTCGTTGTGGCCTCGATGTTTGTGGCGCTGGTTCTTCCCGCCATCTATTCCGGTCTTTGACGGATTTTCGGCATGATGCGGACGCCCGACGGCCCACGGGGCGATGACCGCTGAGGAGTGTGGGCGTGGTGCGATGTGTGGACAGTGGATATGGTGGGCCGGCGGGAAGTCCGGCACGGACGATGACGGAATATGGTGGTGATGATGGCAGATTTTGATTACGCTCAGGAGCTTGCGCAGATCGATGAGAAAAGTGCGATGATGTCGAAGGCGTTGGATGTCGACGAGCTTCGCGACAGCATCAGGAGCCTGGAGGTCCAGGCGGCGGAGCCCGGCCTGTGGGATGATCCCGAGCACGCGCAGAAGGTGACGACGCATCTGTCGGTAGCCCAGTCGCAGTTGAGGCGGCTGGAGGACCTTGCCCGCCGCATTGAGGATGTCCACACTTTAGTGGAGTTGGGCCGTGAGGAATCCGACAAGGAATCCCTTGAAGAGGCGCGGGCCGAGATCACTTCGATTCGTTCCGATCTGGCGGATCTTGAGGTGCAGACGCTGCTCGATGGAGAATACGACGCGCGCTCCGCCGTCGTTACCCTGCGATCGGGCGCCGGAGGTGTCGATGCCGCTGACTTCACCCAGATGCTTCTGCGTATGTATCTTCGGTGGGCGGAGCGTCATGGATACAAAACGACGATGATGGACACCTCGTACGCCGAGGAGGCTGGGATCAAATCCGCCACCTTCCGCGTCGACGCGCCATACGCGTATGGACGGATGTCTGTCGAGGGAGGAACGCACAGATTGGTCCGCATATCGCCGTTCGACAATCAGGGCAGGAGGCAGACCAGCTTCGCGGCCGTGGAGGTCGTGCCACTCGTCGAGGCGACCGATCACATTGACGTGCCCGATTCCGACATCCGAGTCGACACCTACTGTTCCTCGGGTCCAGGGGGACAGGGGGTCAACACCACGTATTCCGCCGTTCGGATCACGCATTTCCCCACGGGGATCGTGGTGACCATGCAGGACGAACGTAGCCAGATCCAGAACAGGGCGGCGGCGATGGCCGTTCTCCAGTCGCGGCTTCTTGTTCTGCGCCATGAGGAGGAGGCGCGGAAGAAGAAGGAGCTCGCGGGGGACATCAAGGCGAGTTGGGGAGACCAGATGCGGTCCTACGTGCTGCATCCCTATCAGATGGTCAAGGATCTGCGCACCGGCTATGAGACCTCGCAGACCCAAGCGGTCTTCGACGGGGATATCGATGCGTTCATCGAGGCGGGAATCCGATGGCGACATGAGCAACGCAAGGCAGAGCAGGCCGGCTCGGATGCCGCCAACGGTTCGACTGGAAAGTAGATTCCACGTGGGAAACGGGAAGGATGACGCGACATGGCGCTGATCACTTTGGACAAGGTGTCGAAGGTCTATCCCAAGGGCACACGCCCGGCGTTGGACGATATCACGCTCCACATTAATCGTGGTGATTTCGTGTTTCTTGTGGGATCGTCCGGCTCGGGGAAGACCACCTTGCTCAGTCTGCTCCTTCGGGAGGAAGAGGCCACCGATGGGGAGATCCACGTAGCGGGCAACGATTTGAGAAGGCTGCCCAACAGGCAGATTCCGCGCTACCGCCGGTCGTTGGGCTTCGTTTTCCAGGATTACAAGCTTCTCAACAATAAAACCGTTTGGCAGAACGTGGCCTTCGCTTTGGCGGTGATCGGCGAGAGCAGGTCCACCATCAGAACGATGGTCCCCAAGGTTCTCGAAACGGTGGGACTGACGGGCAAGGAGCGCAACTATCCCCATGAGCTGTCGGGCGGCGAGGCCCAGCGTGTGGCCATAGCGCGTGCCTACGTCAACCATCCGCAGATTCTTCTTGCGGATGAACCGACGGGAAACCTCGACCCCACAACATCGCTGGGAATCATGGAGGTGCTTGATTCCATCAATCGTCTGGGAACGACCATCGTGATGGCGACCCACAACGAGGAGATCGTCAATTCCATGAGACGACGCGTGGTCGAGCTCCATGAAGGGGTTATCGTGCGCGACGAGGCCCGTGGGTCGTACGACTCGTCCCTGTATTACGAGAAAGAGTCGGCTGTCGCCGAATCATCCCAACCACGGTCTCTAACCATCGATGGCGAGGATGACGGCATCGCACGACTCGCGACCTCCCTGCACTCGGGCAGGGTCGGACGCTATGGTGAGGCCTTCCAGCCAGTCGAAACGACGATGACCTGGGGCAAGGGAATCGATTTGGAATCGCAGGGGGCGGCGGGATCTCAGGAATCACGAGAACAGGAGGATTCGGAGGAGCGGAATCCTCAGGATGGGGTCCAATCAGGGGCTCTTCCGCCATCTCCACCATCTCCGCCAACACCTCCCGAACCGCCGGTTCCTGTCGAACGGTCAGCAGAGGGAGCCCAACAACAGTCCGATGTCGAGCAGGGTTCTGGTATCCAGCGGCCACAGGACGAGATGGACGGCATCGGGGCCGATTCCGCGCGTGAGGCGCCCGCCAAGGAGAGTGGACGATGAGACCACGATTTGTCGTGTCGGAGATATGGACCAGCTTCACCCGCAACATTCCGATGATTCTGTCGGTGACATTGGTCACGTTCATCTCGTTTCTTTTCATCGGCGCGTCCGGGCTTCTTCAACTGCAGATAGTCAAGGCGAAGGGTGACTGGTACGACAAGGTCGAGGTCGTCGTTTGGCTGTGTCCGGACGGGACGAGCCAGTCGGCGAATTGCACCGGAAGCGCGGCCACCGCCGCCCAGATCACTGATCTGGAGAAGACAATCAGGGATGAGCTGTCATCCGACGTCGCAAAAACCACGTTCATGAGCAAGGGGGAGTTCTACAAGAACTCCTTCCTCAAGCAGTACCCCGACGGCGAGTTTCAGGGACGGACGCTCACTGCCAGCGATATGCAGGACTCCCTGTGGTTGAAGCTGAAGAATCCCGAAAGATACAAGGTCGTCGCCGAAGTCCTGTCCGGCAGGGAGGGGGTCGAGGAGGTCAGCGACCAGCGGCAGATATTCGAACCGGTATTCACCGTGTTGAACAAGGCCACCGTCGTGACCATCGCGCTGGCGGTGGTGATGGTGGTGGTGGCGATTATGCTCACCGGCACCACGATTCGGATGTCCGCGGCATCCCGGCGGCAGGAGACCGAGATCATGCGGCTTGTGGGCGCTTCGAATTGGACGATACGGCTGCCGTTCATCCTCGAGGGGGCCATCGCATCGATTCTCGGATCGGTGCTGTCCTGCGTGACATTGGCTGTGGTTGTCAAAGTGTTCATCACGGATTGGCTGGTGGACAACATCTCATGGATGCCGTTCGTTGACCAGACGACTGTATGGACCATATCTCCTATCATCATCGGTGGCGCGGCGGTTCTGTCAATAGCCACCTCGTCGATCGCGTTGCGGCGGTATCTGCGGGCATGATTCCATTCATCCCGTGTCTTAGGACGGACACCGCCTGCTATCGTGGGTGTCACTGACGCAGCTATGGAAAGGAACCCCATCAATGATGAAGGGACGAACCTTGTCGGCGGCGATCGCCGCGGGAATCGTGTGCCTGGGACTCGTTATCCCACCCCTTGCGATGGATGCGCAGCCGGCCTACGCCATCTCCTATAGCGATCTGCAGAGCGCGAAGAACAGCAAGGCAAGCAGCACCGCGCGTGAGGAGGAGCTTCGTTCCCAGCTGTCGGGTGTGAAATCCGATCTCGCGGACAAGATCGTGGAGCTGGATGACATCACCAACACACAGATTCCGGCTGCGCAAAAGAAGGTGACCGCCGCGAATGAGGCGGCCGCCGCCGCGCAGGCCGAGGCGAAAGCGGCAGCCCAGCGGCTTGCCGCGGCGCAAAAAGACAAGACGAATCTGGAGAAGAGCATCGCCAAGACCGGTGTGGACTACGACGATGCGAAGGCCGCCGTCGCCCAGATGGCACGTCAGGATATGCGCGGATCCGACGCTTCGGACATGATGAGCATCGTCACGGGTTCCACAAGCACCAAGGATTTCATCAGCTCGATGCAATCCAAGGACGCCCTCTCCCGCAATGAGTCCAACGCGGCCAGCGACGCCGCCACCACGCTGAGTGTCTCCATGAACCGTGCCCAGCGCCTCGCCGCCATCGAGAAGCGTATCTCCACCCTGAAAACGGCGGCGGACACCAAGGCCGCGGCGGCGAAAGCGTCCGCGGAGCAGGCGCAGAGCGAAAGGGCCAATCTTGACGTCCTCCGGCAGAAGGGCGAGGCGGCCAGGGCTGAGCTGGAATCCCAACAGAGCCAAATCACAAGCGCAGTAGCGGCTCAGGCCGCCAAGACCCTCATGCTTGAGTCGCAACTTGACTCATACAACCGTCAGTACGCCGCCCAGCAGGCGGCCGCGGCGGCCAAGGTCGATAACGGGAAGCAGGGGTCGACGGATTCGTCGTCAAATGGCTCGTCCAGTGGTGGTTCCTCGGGTGGTGGCTCGTCGAACGGTGGTTCCTCGTCGAACGGTGGTTCCTCGGGTGGTGGCTCGTCGAACGGTGGATCCTCGAGTCAGGGCACATCGAACGGCGATTACGGCAACGCCTATGTCGCGGGGCAATGCACCTGGTGGGCGTATGACCGCCGTCGTCAGATGGGAATATCGACGCCCTCGTATCTGGGCAACGGCGGACAGTGGTGGGCGACTGCGCCGAACTACGGTCTCGTCGTGAACCACACGCCTCAGGTGGGGGCGGCCATATCCTTCCTTCCCGGACAGTTGAACGCGGACAGCACCTATGGACATGTCGGCGTGGTGGAAAGCGTGTCCGGCAACACCATCACGATCTCCGAAATGAACTACAAGGGGCCATTCATCGTCAGCCCCAGGACGATCTCCAACGCGTCCCAGTATTGGTATGTGCACTGACGCGCGCTGAGAATCGGAATCGAGGAAGAGGAAGCAATCATGGCAAGGGAGCGGGGGACGTCGCAGATAGCCCAGAACCGCAAGGCGAGGCATGATTTCGATATCCTCGAACGCCTCGAGGCTGGGCTGAGCCTGACCGGGACGGAGGTGAAGTCGTTGCGTGAGGGACGGGCCTCGCTCGCCGAGTCCTTCGTCTCCATAGACAGGCGTGGCGAGATGTGGCTTGAGGGGGCGAACATCCCCGAGTATCTCAATGGCACGTGGACCAACCACGCTCCACGCAGAAAGAGGAAGCTCCTTCTCCACTCGGCGCAGATCGTCAAGCTTTCCCGACAGGTCGAGGCCAAGGGTGTCACAATTGTCCCCCTCAGTCTGTACTTCAAGGACGGTCTGGTGAAGGTCGAGATCGCGGTGGCGCGGGGTCGGCGCGAATACGACAAGCGGCAGGCCCTTCGTGAGCGTCAGGACAACCGTGAGGCTCAGAGGGCCATGAGGCAGCGCAACCTCGAAGCGTGAAAGCCGTCTTCTCCATATGAGAACCGCGTCGCCAGACCAGACGGTCGTGGAACGTCCGTCGAGTGAGACCGGGGAGCCGCACCGGGTTACCTGGTCGTAGCATAAGCCTTCTAGTGTCCCCACTGCACGGTCGGCGGAGGGACCAGAAGGTTCCGACCGGGTCCGAAGGACTTCGACCGAGGCGTCAGAGGAGAGAGAGGACAATATGAGGTTCACACGAGCGACCAGAACGGCCGCCGCCATCATCAGCTCGGTGGCGCTGGTGTCTTTGGCGGGTTGCGGGACAAGCGATTCATCGACATCGTCCTCCTCGTCATCGGGGACCACTCAGGGCTATGACGTCAGTTCGGTGAGCAAGGACTCGTCCATCGCCGCGCTGTTGCCGAAGTCGGTGACGGAGGACGGCAAACTCACCGTGGGAACGGACACGTCCTACGCGCCTGCCGAATTCCTCGCCGAGGATGGCAAAACCGCGGTCGGCTTCGATGTCGACCTTACCAAGGCCATAGCGGCGGTGTTCGGCCTCAAGGCAGTGACGGTGTCGTCGACCTTCGATTCCATTCTTCCGTCCGTGGGCAGCAAATACGATCTGGGGATATCCTCCTTCACCGTGACGAAGGAGCGGATGGACGCCGTCGATTTCGTCACATACTTCCAGGCCGGATCCACGTATGTGGTGAAGAAGGACAATCCAAGCAAGGTCGACACCGGCGATCTTTGCGGAGTCAAAGTGGCGGTGCAGACCGGCACGACCCAGGAGGGGGAGGCCAACAAGGCCAGCGCCGCATGCAAGAAGGCTGGGAAGACGGCCATCGACGTTCTGTCGTACAAGATGCAGACCGATGTGACCACCGCCGTCGTGACGGGGAAGGCCGCAGTGTTCTATGCCGATTCGCCCGTGGCGGGCTACGCGATCAAACAGACCGACGACCAGCTTGAATCCCTTGGCGACCAGACGGGTGTGGCGCCGGAGGCCGTGGCGGTGAAGAAGGGCGACGACGCCACGGCGAAGGCCGTCCAGAAGGCCGTCCAGAAGCTTATCGACGACGGAACATACAAGAAGATCCTCAGCACGTGGGGCGTTGAATCGGGCGCGATCGCCACGTCCCAGATCAATCCCACGGTGGACTGACAGGCGGCCCGCGGTTATGGGCCCACGAATCGAAAGGTGAGATCATGTCACAGCGCGACGACGATTCCTCCGACATGCCAGAACGAATCGAGGCTCTTCCGGTCAGACGGCCGGGTCCTCTGGTCGCCGGAGTCATCGTCGCGTTGCTTGCGGCCATGCTCATCAAGGGCATGATCACCAATGACCGCCTTGATTGGCCGACCGTCTGGCGGTATCTGTTCAACGAGAACGTTCTCGCGAGCATCGGTTGGACGCTTATCCTCACCGTGGTCTCGATGGTGATCGCCATCATCCTCGCGGTGACCTTGGCGGTGATGCGCAAATCCATCAACCCGGTGCTGCGCGGCGTGAGCTGGTTCTATATCTGGTTCTTCCGTGGGACCCCCGTCTACACCCAGCTGATCTTCTGGGGGCTTTTCGCGGTTCTAGTGCCGCAGATATCCTTTGGCGTTCCCTTCACCGACATCACCTGGTGGTCCTTCTCGACGGATTCTCTCAGCAATGTCATCGAGCAGGGATTCATGGCGGCGGTCGTGGGTCTCGCGCTTAACGAGGCGGCCTATCTCGCGGAGATCGTCCGCGCCGGATTGGAGGCCGTCGACCCAGGCCAGGCCGAGGCCGCGAAGGCCCTGGGCATGCGGCGTTCGCTGATCATGCGTCGCATCATCCTTCCCCAGGCGATGCGGATCATCGTGCCGCCCACAGGAAACGAGACCATCGGCATGCTCAAGACCACCTCACTGGTCATGGCCGTGCCGTTCAGCCTCGAACTGCAGTTCGCGACCAACGCCATAGCCAACCGCATATACAAGCCGATACCCCTGCTCATCGTCGCCTGCATCTGGTACCTCCTGATCACCACTGTGCTGATGGTCGGCCAGGCGTATCTCGAGCGTCATTTCGGTAAGGGATTCGATCAGCGCCCTATCGGGGTACGGGGCAAGAAGACCCCACTCCCAGGGAAAACCGTTGGGGAGCACAAGGATGACACCGGAAAGACCAATCAGGCCACCTTCGTGGGTCTGAATGCGTAAGTGAGGCGAGACGATGACGACACAGGACATAAGCGGCGTCCCCATGGAGAGGATTCCCGCGGTGAAAGCCACGGGCGTGCACAAGGTTTTCGGCGACCTGCACGTTCTCAAGGGCATCGATGTGACCGTCATGCCCGGAAGCGTGACCGTGATACTGGGACCCTCGGGGTCAGGGAAGTCGACGTTTCTGCGCCTCATCAACCAGTTGGAGACGCTCACGGCGGGGCGCATCGAGGTCGACGGCGAGCTTGTCGGATACAGGACCGTGAGCCGCAATGGCCGTGACATGCTCCAGCGTCTGGATGATGGTCAGATCGCCCGCCAGCGGTCGAAGCTGGGCATGGTGTTCCAGCGGTTCAACCTTTTTCCGCATATGACGGCTTTGGAGAATGTGATGGAGGCTCCCGTCCACGTTCTGCGCATGTCCAAGGCGGACGCTCGGAACCGGGCGATCGAGGAGCTGTCGCGGGTGGGACTTGAGGACCGTATCGACCATTACCCCATGCAGCTTTCCGGCGGTCAGCAGCAACGGGTCGCCATCGCGAGGGCTTTGGCGATGAAGCCCGAGATCATGCTTTTCGATGAGCCGACGTCGGCTTTGGATCCCGAATTGGTGGGAGAGGTCCTTTCCGTGATGCGCTCGCTGGCGTCGCAGGGCATGACGATGATCGTCGTCACGCACGAGATCGGATTCGCTCGGGAAGTGGCCGACCAAGTGGTGTTCATGGACGGTGGTCTGGTCGTCGAAAAGGGAGGTTCCGACATCATCGACCACCCATCCGAGCCGAGGTTCCAGGATTTCCTCCATCATGTGCTCTGATGCATGCGTGGACCGGAGCTTGTACGATGTCCGTCGGTGCGCGGAATCTACGCGGGTCGTGTAAAGGTCGGCGCGTCATGGGGTGGTCTGCAATACGCCTCGCATAGACTGTGTGGCTATGTGCGGAATAGTGGGATACGCCGGATCCGGACCGGCCTGTGGCAAGCCGTTGGACGTGTGCATGCAGGGTCTGCGGCGGTTGGAATATCGGGGTTATGATTCGGCCGGCGTGGCGTTGGCTGCCCCAGGCATGGATCAGATCGTCGTGCGCAAAAAGGCCGGACGGCTGTCCAACCTTGAGGCGGCGATCGCGGCTCATCCCCTTCCCGACGCGACGGTGGGGATCGGACACACCCGATGGGCCACCAATGGCGCACCTGTGGATGTCAACGCGCATCCCCATGTGAGCGAGGATGGCCATATCGCCATCATCCACAATGGAATCATCGAGAACGCGAATTCCCTGAAATTTGATTTGCAGACTGAAGGATACGTGTTCTCCTCCGGTACGGACACCGAGGTGGCTGCGAAGCTTCTGGGCAAGATAGCCAACGAGATCATTGAGGAGACCGGCCGTCCGGATCTTTTCGAGGCCTTGAGGAGGCTGGCGCGCATGCTCACCGGCGCTTTCACGATTCTCGCCGAGGATGTGCGCCAGCCGGATATCGTGGTGGGCGCCAGACACGACTCGCCTTTGGTGGTGGGGCTGGGCGAGGGGGAGAACTTCCTCGGATCCGACGTGGCGGCGTTCGTGGCCTACACGAAAAGCGCTCTGGAGCTGGGACAGGATCAGGCGGTCTGCATCAGCGGGGATTCCGTTATGGTGACCGATTTCGACGGCAACGTGGTCAACGACGGCAACCGCTTCACCGTGGATTGGGACGCGTCGGCGGCGGAGAAGGGCGGATGGCCATCGTTCATGGATAAGGAGATCCATGAGGAGCCCGAGGCCGTCTCCAACACACTTCTCGGTCGCTTCGACTCCAAAGGGGACATCGTTCTTGACGAGGTTCGGATCGAGCCGGAGGTGCTGCGTTCCATCGACCGCATCGTGGTCGTCGCCTGTGGCACGGCAAGCTACGCGGGGCTGGTGGCTCGGTACGCGATCGAACATTGGGTCCGCATCCCAGTGGAGGTGGAGCTGGCGCACGAGTTCCGCTACCGCGATCCCATACTGACGCCGAGAACGCTCGTCGTCGCCATCTCGCAGTCGGGCGAGACCATGGACACTCTGATGGCCATACGTCATGCGCGGGAGCAGGGGTCCCGCGTGCTTGCGATCTGCAACACCCAGGGAGCGACGATCCCTCGTGAGTCGGATGCGGTCCTCTACACCCACGCCGGCCCCGAGATCGCCGTAGCCTCGACCAAGGCCTTTGTGGCGCAGATAGTCGCGGCCTATCTACTGGGGTTGTATTTCGCGCAGATCAAGGGAACGATGTTCCGCGATGAGATCCACCACATCGTGCAGCAGCTGCGCTCCATGCCCAAGAAGATCCAATGGGTTCTGGACACCCAGAGCGGGGCTGTGGAACGTACGGCCGAGCATATGGTCAACGCCAAGTCGTTCCTGTTCCTCGGCCGCCACGTCGGCTATCCCGTTGCCTTGGAGGGCGCGCTGAAGCTCAAGGAGATCGCATACACCTTCACCGAGGGTTTCGCAGCGGGCGAGCTCAAGCACGGGCCGATCGCCCTTGTGGACTCGGGTGAGCCGGTCGTGGTGATAGTTCCCTCGTCGCGGGGCCGTTCCGTGCTCCACAACAAAGTGATCTCCGGAATCGAGGAGGTCAAGGCGCGTGGGGCGTACACGATCGTCGTCGCAGAGGAAGGCGACCCCGATGCCGAGAGATATGCCGACGCCGTCTTCTGGAGGCCTGTGTGCACCACTCTTCTCAGTCCTCTGGTGGACGTCGTTCCGTTGCAGCTTTTCGCCATGGATATGGCCATGCTCAAAGGATTCGACGTGGACAAACCCCGGAATCTCGCCAAATCCGTGACAGTCGAATAGCGCCGTGTGATGGTGGAGCGACGTCACCGCTGGGTGGTCTCGGAGCCGGACATCCCCTTTCCGCTGGATGTCGTCTTCGAGGATGAGCGGATCATCGTCGTCGACAAGCCGCATTTCCTCGCCACAACCCCCCGTGGGATGTGGTATTCGCAGACCGCGCTGATCCGTCTCAGGACGGCGTTCGGGGAGCCCCTTATCACCCCGGCCCATCGTCTTGACCGCGCCACTGCGGGAATCGTCGTGTTCGTCCGAGACCCCGCGAGCAGGGGAGCCTACCAGACGCTTTTTCAGAATCACCGCGTGTCCAAGACGTATGAGTGTCTTGCGCCGGCCGGTCCGGTGGGAAGGGTTGAGCATGGGGAGGCGAACAGGTTGAGCGAAGGCGCGGATTTTCCCCTGCTTCGGCGGTCGCATATCGTCAAAACCCGCGGAGTCATACAGGCTTTCGAGGATGATGGCCATCCCGACTGCGAGACGCGCATCGACATCGACGGCGGACGCTCGCCAGTGGCGGGCATGCGGCGCTACCGTCTCAGCCCACATACCGGGAAAACCCATCAGTTGAGGGTTCATATGTGCTCGTTGGGATTGCCGATCATGAACGATGATCTTTACCCGGTCATCCGTGACTGCCCGTATGATGACTTTAGCAATCCTCTCCAACTGGTCGCGCGGTCGCTGTCCTTCGTGGATCCCTTCAGCGGACAGACGCGGTTGTTCGTGTCGCGCATACCATTGGATGGCGTCTCGGCCGCGAGACAGGGATCGTGAGGATTACGGATGATGTCCTGGAGGAGGATGCCCGTGCGATGGTGCCGTGTCGTCATCTCATGCCTCGCGTGCATGGTGTTGCTTGTGGCGGCGGGGTGTGGCTCCACCGACACACGGACGGTCATCACGGTGTGGTCGTGGGAGCCAAGCATGTCCACCGTCGCCCGAAATTTCGAAAAAAGCAATCCCGACATCCGCGTGGTGGTCAAATCCACGAGCGGCTACGAGAATCTCAACACGGCCATACAGAACGGCTATGGTCTGCCGGATGTGGTCCAACTCGAGTATTATGCGCTTCCGCAGTACGCGGTGAGCGGGCAGTTGCTGGACATCACCTCTCGCGTGTCGGGAATGAAGAGCTTCTACACGCCGGGGACCTGGTCATCGGTCACACTCAACCACGAGGTCTATGGGTTGCCCATGGATTCGGGGCCCATGGCCTTCTTCTACAACAAGTCGGTTTTCGAGCAGGCCGGAATTGACGCATCGGCGATCAAAACCTGGGACGAGTACTACCAGGCGGCGAAGAAGCTGAAATCCATTGGTGTCTACATCGCGGCCGACGCAGGCGACGCGAGCTTCTTCAACGCCATGGTCTGGCTGTCCGGAGGGCAGCCCTTCCACACGTCCGACGATGGAAAGACCGTCACGGTTAACCTCACGTCTGATGCGGGGACGCGGACCTTCGCCAAGTTCTGGCAGAAGATGATCGATGAGGGGCTTGTGGACACCAGCGTCAAAACGTGGTCCGACGATTGGAAGAAGGCACTGGGAGATGGGACCGTGGCCTCCGTTTTCGCGGGGGCATGGATGCCATCCCTGCTGCTGGCCGACGTTCCCGGAACGGCTGGATTGTGGAGGGTCACGACGATGCCCACCAAGGATGGCTCCACGGCCAACTCCGAGAACGGCGGGTCGGCGCTGGCCGTTCTTCGATCCACCCGCAAGCCGGATGCCGCCTATCGTTTTGTGGAGTATATCTGCCATAATCGCCAGGGGATTGCCACCAGAGTCGCCGGTGGGGCGTTCCCTGCGGATACCGCCACTTTGGGCAGCTCCGCTTTCCTCGGCAAGACGACGGTGACGGACTCTCGCGGTCTGGAGATCCCGTATTTCGGGGGGCAGGAGTTCAATCGCGTTCTGTCGCAGGCGGCCGACGATGTGTCCGTCCGTTACCAGTACCTGCCCTTCGAGGTCTATGCGCGTGGGGATTTCCGTTCGACTGTGGGGACGGCGTATCAATGGTCGAAGGCCAAAATCGCTTTCGACGAGGCCAGCTCCGACTCATCCGACGGTTCGTCGTCCACCGCAAGCAATCCGGGGAAGAAGGTGACGTTGATGGATGGCGTCGCCTTGTGGGAGAAGGACCTCGTCGAATATGGAACCAATCAGGGATTCACCATGCGCTGACCTCGCCTGCCCTGATTCTCCACGGGTCGTGCGGTTGCGTCGGGGGTATCGGCCTCAGCCGCGGCTCTTGCGAGTCTTCGCGTAAATCACGGCCATTCCCTTGAAGATCAGCTCGGGGTCGTAGACATCGATCGCGTCCGTATCGTTGGCGAAGATCCTGCCAAGTCCACCCGTGGCAACCACACGGAAGTTCTCTGCGATCTCCTCGTGGAACTGCTGGATCGTGCGCTCCACCCCGCCAAGGAACCCGTAATAAAGACCGGCTTGCATGGCCTCCCGCGTGTTGCGGGTCATAACCGTTTTCGGCCGCGTGATTTCGACCTCGGGCAGCTGGGCGGTGGAGCTCCACAGGGCGTTGGCTCCCGTGCGGATTCCCGTGGTGATCAGGCCGCTGACGATCGTCCCCGAAGCGTCCACATAGTTGAATGTCGTCGCCGTTCCGAAATCCGCGACCAGAACCGGTCCTCCGTATAGGTAGTACGCGCCCGCGCAGTCCGCGAGGCAGTCCGCACCCAGGGATTTGGGATCGTCGATCGCGATGCGGATTCCGGATCTCACGCCAGGACCCACAATCATCGGATCGACATCGAGATAGGTCACGATGGAGGCACGGAACGAGTGCATGACTTTGGGGACCACCGACGACACTATGACATCGTCGATATCGGCCGCGCCCAGATTGTGGCGTGCGAGAAGCTCCGTGAGCAGCAGCCCATACTCGTCCGCCGTCCGCGGGGTACCCGTCGATATCCTATGCGTGGCGACGATGTCAGGTCCGTCAAGGAGTCCCAGAACGATGTTGGTGTTGCCGATGTCTACTGCGAGAAGCATGGTGTCCCCCCCTGTGATGGATGCGGGTCGTCGTCGGAAGCCGTCGGCCTGCGCGGACGGCGCCATTGAGTGACCATCGTAGTCGTCTCGTGCGGCTCCGGGTATAGTCTGTAGTCGTGGCGGGCGACCCGGTGGGCGTCCAGCCGGATTCATATTTCATAATGCCATGCCGATGGGTCTCGAATCGTGCGCTGCCGCGATCCGTCACCGACGCGCATGAGGAAGGACGAACCCCGATGGCCAGAGGAGTCGATGCGCGTACGGATCCCGACGCGACGTCGCGGGAGGACGGTCCCACGAAGGACAGCATGGGTGACGCTGGCTCGGCCGTCGCCGATTCGGAGTTGGATGCCCGCATGGTCGATCGGCGGACGCGCCGTCGCCGCCGCGCCCTCCTGTCGGCGCTTGTGGCCGTCATCGTCGTCGTCGCAGGGTGTGGGGCGGTGGCCGCTGTGGTGGCGATGCGCTCATCGACGGGGGGAGGACGGGCGGACACGGTGTCCATCGGACTCAAGCTGGCTCCCACGAATCTTGATATCCGCACGCAGTCGGGGTCGGCGCTCGACCAGCTTCTGATCGGCAACGTCTATGAGGGGCTGGTCGCCCGGAATTCGGACAACAAGGTGGTTCCATCCCTGGCCAAATCGTGGACGGTGTCATCCGATGGCCTCACCTACGATTTCATACTCAACACAGGTGAGACGTTTTCCAACGGCGACCAGCTCGATGCCACGGACGTCGTGTGGTCGATTCGTCAGCTTGTGGACAAATCGTATGTGGGATCGGATCTGATGGTCGGCTTCACATCGATTAGCGCCATCGGATCCCATCATGTTCGGATCACGCTGTCGAAGCCCTATTCGAATTTCCTTTGGGTTCTGTCGGGTCGGTCGGGTCTGGTGTTGGATTCCCAGGCGTCGAATGACCTACGAACAAGCGCCGTGGGCTCTGGGCCCTATACTGTGTCGTCTTTCCATCAATCCAGTTCGGTGACGTTGAAGGCGAACCGATCGTATTGGGGTGGCAC
Source organism: uncultured Bifidobacterium sp. (assembly GCF_949292005.1). GTDB lineage: Bacteria > Actinomycetota > Actinomycetes > Actinomycetales > Bifidobacteriaceae > Bifidobacterium. The sequence continues at coordinate 73,469 of NZ_CASEXV010000025.1, forward strand.
GTCGCCCCGAACTTCCACCATAATCGTCCGCTACTTCTCTGATGACAACGCCGCATTGAACGCGCTGAAATCCGGGGACGTCCAGGTTCTTGCGCCGATAAGCCAGAATCTGGTCTCCTCGGTGGAATCCGATTCCCGGTACACGGTGTCGGTGGGGAATGGGACGGATAAGTTCGTGCTGGCGTTCAACTCCTCATCAGGACCGACGTCCGACATCAGGGTCCGTCGGGCCATCCGACACGCGATCGACCACAAGGAGCTCATCGTCTCCCGTGGAGGAGTGGACTCGGAGCTGGGAGGTCCCATACCCAGCCTTGATCCGGGATATGAGGACCTCACCGGGATGTACACGTTGGATCGGGCGTTGTCGAAGAAGCTTCTCAAACAGGCCGGATACGACGAGGACCATCCCCTGACGCTCACGTTGGAGTATGCCAACACGTATGGGACCCAGCTCGGGGAGCAGCTCAAATCCCAGCTCGCCACGGTGGGGATACGGTTGACCGTCCACGTTGTGGAGTTCGCCACATGGCTACGCGATGTCTACACGAACCATGACTACGAGCTCTCCTTGGTGGACCACAACGAGAGCCACGACTTCTACCAATGGGCCAATCCCGATTACTACTACGGATACGACAACGCTAAGGTCCAGGCGCTGTATAACGCGGCTATGCGGGCGAAATCGGACGCCGCCCGGGACAAGGCTTTGTCTCAGGCGGCGAGGATCGTCTCGCGGGATGCCGCGGCGGACTGGCTGTTCAATTATCGGATCACAACAGTATGGGCCTCCGGAGTGTCCGGTTTCCCGGTCAACCTCAATCAGACCCTGATGCCTTTGTCCGATGTTGTCTGGACGAAGTCATAACCCTGGGTCCGACCATCACCGGCCGAACAGTTTGCCGAAAAGTCCCGGGCTTGCGGTGGATGACGACTGGCCCGACCCGTGCCTTGCCGAGGCCCCATGCCCGGGGCGCCACTGATCCTGCGGGATTCCCCGCATGACCTGATCGATATGCATGCCGCATCCGGCCCAGGTCTTCTTTCCGCAGATGGGGCAGGTGACTTCGTAGCACATGATGTGTCTCCTTTTGTATGTGGTTGTTGATTGTGGTTGGTTGTTGGCCAATGTTCCGTACGGAACGGTTGTCTACGACAGCGTGAGAAAAAGCTTCTCAAGCTCGTCGATTGTGGGCTGCGAGTCGCCGGTGGATCCGTCGCCGACGCATTCGCGCATGGATGTGGCGATGATGAGGAATCCGACGCGGTCAAGAGCCTTGCTGACGGCGCTGAGCTGGGTGATGGTGTCGGCGCATGGCCGGCCGTCCTCCACGCTCGAGATGACGCCGTTGAGTTGTCCCGCGGCCCGTCTGAGCCTGTTGAGAACCGCGCGTCGCCTGTCGTCGCCCCGCGCGTCCGCTGATGGCGGTGTGTGTTCCGGCGAGGTGCCCGGCGTCGATTTCGTGGTGGGGTCGATGGTTGTTTTTCCGCCATTGTCGGTCATGTCACAGATGCCTTTCCAATGTGGTCATTCCTCCGGAGAGGACGCTTGACGTGATGTCGTTCTGGGCGAGGATCCGCTGCGCGAGATAAGCCCGTTTCCCCGACGCGCAGACCACGAGCACAGGTCGACCGTCGGCGTCCCGGCGGATGGCCTCGATGTTCTCGCGTATCCGTGTGTGCGGGATGTTGACGGCCTGCGGCAGATGCCATTGGTCGAACTCGGCGGGCGTGCGCACATCAAGCACCATCATCGAGCCGATGGTCTCCGGCAGGTCGGTCGCCCGCGATCTGCGCCCCCAGAATGCGTCCGTCGACGCCGATGTGCAGACGCATGTCGAGCGCGCATGCCCCCGGGAAGTATCCCGCATGCTGTGATGGCTGCAGGTGGATGGTCTGGAAGGGGATACCGGCCCGTTTCAGCGCCGTGGAGTTGGCTCCCGTGGCTCCGATCACGCTGTGGCCAATGCGGATGATCGCGGTCCCGAGCGTGGGAGGAAGTGGACGGGCATGGTCGGGGTCGAGGATCGCGTCGGCGACAAGGCGTCCCTCCCTGTTCGAGGGACCCGCCAGAGCCGCTGGATGGCGCTCGCCGGTGACCCGGTCCACGCGCATGGTCACGTCCCCGGCGGCCCAGATTCCCGGAATGCTGGTCGCGCCGTGCTCGTCCACGGTGATCCATCCACGCTCGTTGCGGATGCCGGTCGTTGTGAAGGGCTCCGAGTTGGGCCTTACGCCTGTGGCGACCAGAACAAGGTCGACATCCAGAACCGCGCCGTCCGAGAAAACGACGCGCAATGGCGCTGTCGGATGGTCGCCGGCCGCTGCGGGATTCTCGATGGCCTTCACGGTCGTTCCCATGCGCATGTCCGCGCCGAGTGCGAGCAGGGATTGGGTGGCGTATGAGGCGATGTCGGCGTCGACGAAGCCCAAGGGGTGGTCCCCCCCATCGATGACGCTGACGGAGGCTCCGGCGTCAAGGAGATTCTCCGCCGCCTCCACTCCGATGAATCCGGCTCCTACCACAGCAACTCGGGCGCGATGGCCGTCGGGAAATTCGTCCAGCATGGTCTTGATGGACACGGCGTCCTCGATGGTGCGCAGCGTGCTTACGCCGTCGTGGTCCAGCCCCGGGATCTGGGGTGTGGCCGAACGCGTTCCCGTGGCGATGACAACCGCGTCGTAGGGAACGTCGGACTCGGTTCCAGCCGTTCGCACGCGCACGGTTGCGAAATCGGGGTCGATGCCGATCGCCTCATGACCGAGGCGGACGTCGATGTTCAGGGAGGCGCGCAATGAGTCCGGTGTCTCGACCTCCAGCGCCGCGCGTGTGGGGATGGTTCCGGACAGATGGTATGGCAGTCCGCAGCTGGCGCTTGACACATGGGCGGTTTTCTCCACCACGGTGATGTCGGCGTTCTCGTCCAGGCGTCGGGCGCGGGCCGCGCAGCTCATTCCGGCGGCCGTTCCGCCGATGATGACCAAGTGCATGGGCTGTCCTTTCGTTCACGGCTGTCGTGCGCGGTCGTATGTCCGCATGTCGACAAAAATACCCCTGGGGGTATATTGCGACACGCCGGATGACGCCCGGATGACCGCTGCGATCAATGTCCGCGGCGGTGTGGCACCGTGCAACTCGGTGCCGTTATGGACGAATTCGACGCGTGTTGCTGGGAGCGCGGTACAGTTGGTGGCGTCATCGTGGGCGTGTGGATCGCCGAGCCGGGATTCCGCGCCACTCACTATGGAATGGCCGCCACCGGATGTCGCTTCCGGGGCGGACCGGAGGTGGTGATTCTATGCGTTATGCCGTGCGTCGAACGGTTGCGCTTATCGTGGCCCTGACCGTGTCGTCTATTGCCGTGTTCGCCGCGTTGCGAATCCTTCCAGGGGATTTGGCGACGGTGATGGCGGGGACCGACGCGAGCGCCGAGCGGGTGGCGCAGCTGAGGGTCCAGTTGGGGCTGAACCACACGCTGCCCGATCAATACGTGTTGTGGCTTGGTGGACTGTTGCATGGAGATCTGGGAACGTCCATGCTCACCGGCGCGACCGTGACCCATCAGATTGGATCGCGTGCGTCGGTGACCCTTCCGCTGGTTCTGCTGTCGATGGCCGTGTCGCTGCTTATCGGTGTTCCCGCGGGATGTCAGGCGGCTCTGGCGCGCGGTAAGCGCTCGCGATCCATCATCCACGCGATATCCCTGCTCGGCGGAGCCGTTCCGGCGATATGGGCGGGAATGCTGCTGATCCTTCTGTTCGGGTCCGGGGTTGGCGTGGTGCCGGTTCTGCCGTCACAGGGTTTTCCTGTCGACGGCTGGTCCGCCCCACTCGACGCTCTGCGATCATTGGCGCTTCCCGCGCTGACGGTCGGAATCATCGAAGGGGCCCAAGTCATGCGGTATGTCCGATCGGGATTGTCGGGAGTTATGGACGACGATGCCGTGATGATGGCGATGGCCGGCGGGATGACCAGACGTGAGGCGGCCATGACCATAGGGATGCGGCTGGCCATGCCGCAGCTGGTGTCCGTTGCCGCGCTGGAGCTGGGAAGCATGATCACCGGGGTGATGGTTGTCGAAAGCCTTTTCGCGCTGCCTGGTCTGGGGGCCGGACTGGTGTCCGACGTGGGCAATCGCGATCTGGTCGTCGTCCAGAGCGAGTTGTTCCTTCTCTCCGCTGTTTTCCTTGTTCTTGGCTTCCTGGTCGACATGGCCCACCGGGCCCTCGATCCCCGTGTGGCGGTGAGGTCATGAGGCGGCGCGAAACCATGGGACGGCGTGGAACCATGGGACGGCGCGATGGCAAGGCGGGTCGCGTCGCGCGTCATGTTCTTTCGACCCCATCGGGGATCTTCGCCAGCGTGATGCTCGCCGTGTGGATCGTCGTGGCGGTGGTCTCCCTGTTCTGGACCCCAGTGCCGGTGGGGGATTCCGACGGCTATCACGTCTGGCTGGCTCCCTCGCCAAGCCATTGGCTGGGAACCGACGGGTCGGGGTTCGATGTGTTCAGCTGGCTTATGGCCGGGTCGGCCGTGGAGCTGAGAATCGTCGTGATGGTTGTGGTGCTCGCCGCGATCGAGGGGGGAATCCTCTCCCTGGCGATGACCATGTCATCACCCTACGTGTCCGATGTCGTGGTGGTGGCCGTGGACGCGATGATATCCATACCGGTGGTGCTTCTAGCGCTGTTGTTCTCTGTGCCGTGGAGCGGATCGATCGGTGTGGTCGTCGCCGCGTGCGGAATCGGATATGGATTGAACTTTGCGCGCGTCGTGCGACCTGTGGCGTTGTCGGTGTCCCGGTCGGCCTTCGTCGAGTCGTCCCGCGTCTCCGGAGGGTCGCGATGGCGCGCGTGGCGTTCGCATGTTCTTCCCCACTGCCTCCCCACGGCCATCGTGCAGTTGTCCATGGCGGCGGGAACCGCGATTTTGGCTGAGTCCGGCCTGACGTATTTGGGGGTGGGCGTTCCATCCGGAACCCCCAGTTGGGGACGCTCCCTGTCCGTGTCCTCCCAGCTGATCGCCATACATCCGTTGACCGCGCTCTGGTCGGGGCTGATTGTCACTCTTATGGTGGCGGCCTGCGGATTGTGGGGCGATGCCCTACGTGACGCCATCGACCCGATGGTCAACGTGTCTCTTCGGCTCGATGATGGGGATGGTGAGTGATGGGTGTGAGTATCGAAGGTCTGACGGTGTCGATCGGCGGCAAGGATGTCGTGCGTGGAGTCGATGTGTCCGTCGGACAGGGTGAACGAGTCGGTCTGGTCGGGGCATCCGGTTCGGGGAAAACGATGATATCGAAGGCCATTATGGGGCTTCTCCCCATTCAGGCAGACGTCTCCGGAAGCATCCGCCTTGGAGGGCGTCAGATCGTGGGATGCGCGGACGGCGACATGGCGGATATCAGGGGTCGTGACATCGCCTTGGTGCCTCAGAATCCCATGACTGCGCTCAACCCGGTTGAGCGGGTCGGATGGCAGGTGGGACGCGCCCTGCGGATACACACCGATCTGGATCGAGGCCGCCGCCGGGCATGCGTGCTGCGCGCCTTGGAGTCGGTGGGATTGGACCCGGAGGTCGCGGGCAGATATCCCCATGAGCTGTCCGGCGGACAATGCCAGCGTGTGTGCATGGCTGCGGCGATTGTCACGTCGCCGCGTCTGATTATCGCGGATGAGCCGACGACGGCGCTGGATTCGCTGGCCCAGCGTGAGGTCATCGAGCTTCTTATCCGCCTTGTGGAGAGGACGGGATCGTCTCTGCTGTTCATCACCCACGATTACGCGGTTCTGTCACGGGTGGTGACGCGGACATATGTGGTGGATGGGGGGTGCGTCGTCGAATCCGCTCCCATTGCGGATCTGATCGCGGCCCCGAAAAGCCCCGCTGGAGTCAGACTGGCGAGTGCGGCGCGATTCCTGACATTGGGTCGCGTGTCGGGTGAGGTGGTCTCGCGCTCGCAGAAGCCGGCTATGCGAAGTTCCGTGGAACCGGTTCTGAGCGCGCGGGGTCTGACGGTTTTCCGTGGTGCCGGGCACGCCAGAGTGAGGATTCTCGAGGATGTCGATCTGGACGTCGCATCGGGAAGGGCCCTGGCTGTCATCGGCGGTTCGGGATCGGGGAAGACCACTCTGGTCCGCGCATTGCTGGGGTTGGAGAACGACAGAGGCGGATCCGTGTCATACCGCGGTTTGGCCGTCGCGGAACCGACGTCGCCGGGGTGTCGGGCCTTAAGACGTGAGGCTTCGATGGTGTCCCAGAGCCCCTTCGCATCGCTCGACCCATGGTGGTCGGTGGAGCGAAGCGTGGCGGAGCCATTGCGGATCGCCGGATGGAAGGATCGCGCGAAGATCCGCGCCCGTGTCGAGTGGGCCTTGACCGTGGTGGGTCTGGAACCGAGCCTGTTCATGCGACGGTATCCCGTCGATCTCTCCGGCGGGCAGGCCCAGCGTGTGGCACTTGCCCGGGCCATGTCCACACGGCCGCATGTGATCGTGGCCGACGAGCCGATGAGCGCCCTTGACGTCGTGTCCAGAACGCAGGTGATCGACGCCTTCGCTGCGATGCGGGAGGCGAGTCCCGACATGGCCCTTGTCATCGTCTCGCATGATCTGGGAGTGGTGCACAGGATTGCCGATGACGTGGTCGCGCTTCATGACGGGCGTGTCGTCGAGCGAAATCGGGTGGGTGACCTCATAGCCAAGCCACGGTCGCAGTATGTCCGTTCCCTGGTCGACGCAGCCACCATGTGACCGATATCCGACAACGGAACCGGTCAGACCACCCTGTTGACGGATGAGCCCGTGAAGAATCCTGCGATCGCGCGCACGACCTGATCGCTGAGAGCTCGATATGCCTCGTCGTCGCGCCACGCCACATGCGGAGTGAGGATGGTTCCGGGTGCGGATCGGAGCGGGTCGTCCTGAGGCAGAGGCTCCTTGTCGAACACGTCGAGTCCGGCCAGAAGATCGCCCCGCAGCAGCCGGTCGGCTAGAGCCCCGGGCCGGATTACCTCGGCGCGGGCGGTGTTGACGATGATCGTCCCCGGACGGAGACGGTTCAGATGCTCGGATGTGATGATTCCCCTTGTTGATGTGGTGAGGGGAAGATGGATGCTCACCACATCGCTGTGGTGAAGAAGATCCCCAAGATCATCGACCGGCGTGACGTGGTGGGACGCGACGGCGTCGGCGTGCAGATGCGAGTTCCATACCAACGTCGGCATTCCGAATCCGGAGGCCATGTCCGACACGGCCTGCGCTATGCCTCCGAATCCCACCAGTCCCAAGGTCTTCCCGTGCAGTCCGATGCCGTCGACGCCCGACCATCCTCCGGATCTGACGATGGAGTCGAGTCTTCCGACCTGACGAGACAGCTCCATGATCAGAGCGAAGGCGTGCTCGGCCACCGCATGATCTCCATAGCGCACCACATTCGTCACCGCGATGCCCTGCTCCCTCGCCCGTGCGAGGTCGATGTAGCTCGCCACTCCGGTCCCCCCGAAGGAGAAGCAGCGCACATGGTCCGCCAGACGGGTGAACATCGATTCGGACACATGGAATCCGATGACCATCACGGCGTCGGCGTCCGCGCAGCGGTCCACTATGACGTTCTCGTCGAGCGTCGCATCGTCATGGATGCTGACGCGGGCGATGTCGTGCAGCACCGGAAGTGCGGCTTTGAAAGGCTCTGTCATGGAAGGGATGATGCTCGGCATAACGACCAGGGGGAGGTCGGTTCTATCCGATTGCGTGACGATGAGGCTCATGAGGCACACCATAGAACAAGCGTCGAACCCTTGGACGCATTCCCTCCGCAGAATCTCTGTGTCGGGTTTCGACACGCCGATGTCCGACGTGGTGTTACTCTGAAAAGCATGTTCCATCTTTCATGTTGTTGTCGTTGACCGACGCCTTCGGGCGAACGGCAGGCAACGCATAATTGGAGATGGATTTCAGCTGGTTCTCAGCGCTGGTCAATTGACTATCACGTCCACGCGCATCACAGACGGATCGCAGGCGCATCACAAGATTCGATTGGACGCATGGCGGAATCGTCGGAAGAGATGCCCACAGGGCATGATGAGCGCAAGACGCGATGAGCATGATGTCGGCGGCGATCTGCCGGAGATCGTAGGTGGTCATCGGTTCGGCGGCGGAATTCCACGGGATGTGATCACATCTTCCCTCCTCATTTCATGATTGCCTCCGTGGCCCGGACGCATGGTTGTCGCACTTCTCGCACCGACCTCATCCCAACCGCCACCGTCCATCGCAATCATCAGAAATCGAGCGATTATGAGCATCCATCAATCAATGACCGAACTAATAGGGAACACCCCTCTCGTGGCCCTTCACCACGTCACGGACGATGTTCGAGCGACCATCGCCGTGAAGGTCGAATACCTCAATCCCGGAGGATCCTCCAAGGACCGCATAGCCGAACGCATCATATCCGCCGCGGAGGAGTCGGGGCAGCTCACGCCCGGAGGGGTGATCGTCGAGCCGACCAGCGGCAACACGGGCGTGGGGCTGGCGTTGGTGGCGCAGCAGCGGGGATATCGCACGGTGTTCGTCCTTCCGGACAAGGTATCGGAGTCCAAAAGGGCGGTCCTGCGCGCGTATGGCGCCGAGGTGGTGGTCACTCCCACCGACGTCGAACCCGACGACCCCCGTTCCTACTACAGCGTCTCGGACCGTCTGGCCGCGTCCATCCCGGGCGCCTTCAAACCCAACCAATACGCGAATCCCAACGGCCCATTGAGCCACTACCAGACCACCGGTCCGGAGATCTGGCGGGACACCGAAGGGAAGATCACGCATCTCGTGGCAGGCATTGGAACCGGAGGGACCATATCCGGCACGGGTCGGTTTCTCAAGGAGGCATCCGATGGACGGGTCGTCGTGGTGGGCGCCGATCCCGAGGGGTCCATCTACTCCGATCCTAGCGACGTGCATCAGTACGACATCGAGGGCGTGGGCGAGGACTTCTACCCCCAGGCGTTCGACAGAACCATCACCGACGACATCGTCCGGGTTTCGGACGCAGATGCCTTCGAGATGACACGCAGGCTCGCGTCTGAGGAGGGGCTGCTCGTCGGCGGCTCGTCCGGTATGGCGGTATCCGCCGCGATCGCGTATGCGCGGCGGCACGATCTTGACGAGAACGAGCTTGTGGTGGTGGTTCTTCCGGACTCGGGACGCGGATACCTTGAGAAGATCTTCGACGACGAATGGATGAGGTCGCATGGGTACGGATCCGTGGTCGACCGGACCACGCGGCCGTCGATCGCCGCGGCGCATCTGTGACGCATCCCACCACCCGATCCACACACATCAATCATCATCGTGCCGCGCTCCATCGGGGAGCATCGCGGCCATACCGAAAGGACCATCATCATGACAACCGACAAAACCTCCAAGACATCAGTCCCCGATCTCTCCGCGGCGGGCCTTGCGACACGGGCCATCCATGCGGGTCAGGAGCCTGACGCGGCCACCGGAGCCGTCGTCCCGCCCATCTACATGACATCGACGTTCAAACAGGACGGAGTCGGAGGCCTGCGGGGCGGATACGACTACAGCCGGTCGGTGAACCCCACCCGCGACGTCTTCGACACCCAGCTCGCCTCCATCGAGGGCGCCCGCCACGCGATCGCGTTCTCATCGGGACTGGCGGCCATAGACGTGCTTCTGCGCTCAACCCTGAAACCCGGCGACCGGATCCTTCTTGGCAACGACGTCTACGGCGGCACGTACAGGCTTCTCTCGCAGGTGTTCGTCCCCTGGGGCGTCGGTCTTGGCGTCGTCGACATGACGGATCTCGAGGCCATCTCCCACGCGCTGGAATCCACCGCGTATTCGTATGTGTGGGTGGAGACTCCCAGCAATCCGCTGTTGGGGATCACCGACATCGCGGCCACGTCGGAGGTCGCCCATAACCATGGCGCCAAAGTCGTGGTCGACAACACCTTCGCGTCCCCGGTGCTTCAGCATCCTCTGGATGAGGGGGCTGACGTCGTCGTGTATTCGACGACCAAATACATAGGTGGCCATTCCGATGTCGTCGGCGGGGCCGTCGTGCTCAACGACGACGCGACCAAGGATCGTGTGGCGTTCCTGCAGAACGCGGCCGGGGCGGTTCCGTCACCCTTCGACTCGTGGCTCGACATCCGTGGTCTGAAGACACTCGAACTGCGTGTGCGCCGGCACAGCGAGAACGCTCTGGCCGTCGCGCAATGGCTGGAATCGCGTCCCGAGGTGGAGCGCGTGTGGTATCCGGGGTTGGAATCGCATCCGGGCCACGCCATCGCCGCGCGGCAAATGCATGGCGGATTCGGGGGCATGGTGTCCATTCAGCTGGCGGGCGGCGGGGATGCCGCCAGGGACTTCGCGGGAGCCACGAGGATCTTCACGCTCGCCGAATCACTGGGAGGGGTGGAGTCGCTGATCGAGCTTCCCGCCGCGATGACCCACGCATCCGTGTCGGGGACCACGCTGGAGGTGCCGGCTAATCTCGTGCGTCTGTCCGTTGGAGTCGAGACGGTCGACGATCTGATCGCCGATCTTGGCGACGCCTTCGCCCACATCGACTGACGGCGGGACATTGAACGCACGGTCGTCTAATCTCGCCAGTATGGGTGATTCGAGAGGCAGGGTGCTCGCGGTGCTGCGCCGGTACTGCGGATATGACTCCTTCAGGCCGGGACAGGCGGATCTGGTCGACGCCATCCTTTCGGGACGCGATGTTCTGGGGGTCATGCCCACCGGAGCTGGGAAATCCGTCTGCTACCAGGTTCCTGCCGTGATTCTGCCGGGATTGACGATTGTGGTCTCGCCTCTGGTATCGCTGATGCGCGATCAGGTCGACGCATTGAACGATTCGGGAATCGCGGCGGCCTTCGTCAACGGCACGCAGGACGCCGCGGCGCAGTCGTTGGTTCTCGACCGCGCGTCGGCGGGATCCCTGAGAATGCTTTATGTGGCGCCTGAGAGGTTGGAGACTCCTCGGTTCCGCGAGTTCGCCTCATGCCATGACATCTCGATGGTTGCCGTGGATGAGGCCCACTGCATTTCCCAGTGGGGGCAGGACTTCCGCTCCGCATATCTGGGCATCGCCGATTTTCTGTCGTGTCTGTCACGGCGTCCCGTGGTCGCCGCTTTCACCGCCACGGCCACGGAACGTGTCCGAAGGGACATCATTGGTCTCCTGCGGCTGGACGATCCCATGGTGACGGTCACGGGATTCGACCGTCCCAATCTGTTCTTCGACGTCATCCCCGCGTCGGCCAAGGCCAAAAAAGAGTGGATGGCCCGGTACATCGGAAACCATCCCGGGGAATCGGGAATAGTGTACTGCTCGACGCGGCGGCAGACCGAGGACGTGGCGGCCATGCTCATCCATCGGGGGATCGGGGCGGTCGCCTATCATGCGGGAATGGACGCCGGAGAAAGGGAACGGGCCCAACGCCGTTTCATCACGGACGAGGTCGATGTCGCGGTCGCCACGAACGCCTTCGGAATGGGCATCGACAAATCGAATGTGCGTTACGTGATTCACCATAACCTTCCGGAGAGTCTTGAGGCGTACTACCAAGAGGCCGGACGAGCTGGCAGGGATGGCGAACCGGGCCGGTGCACGCTGCTGTGGAACGAGTCGGACATCGTCACGCGTCGTCGGCTTCTGGAATCGTCCGAGGACAACGACAGGCTCAGCCCCGAGAGCAGGGAACGGGTCGCGGCGTCGCGGCGTCGTCTGCTGGATTCGATGGTGGGATACTGTCGCACCACCCAGTGCCTCCACCGCTATATCAGGCGCTATTTCGACGATGGCGACCCGCACGTCGAGGGAGCTGATCGGAAGTGCGGGATGTGCGTCAACTGCACATCGACTCGGATGACGACGGATGTGACCGGCATCGCCGTCGCCATCAGCCGATGCGTCCACGATCTGGGACAGCGTTACGGCATGGGGCGGATTGCGGACGTGCTCCGCGGCTCAAAGGCGAGGGACGTGATCGACAGGGGATGGGATTCCCTTCCCAGCTATGGTGCGTTGTCGGAGGTGTCGTCCGCAAAGATCAGAGAAGTGGGATACCAGATGGCCTCGGAGGGACTTCTGGCCATCTCCTCGGGGCGTCTTCCCGTCGTGGGGTTTGGACCTCAGGCGGTGAGAACCGTGGATCCCGCTTTCCATCTGGAGATGTCGCGGCTGGAGAGAAGACATGCCGCCGGTTCGGCGGCGGCGTCATCGGGGGGCGGAGCGTCGTCCGGCGACGTCGATGAGGGACTGGTCGAAAGGCTTCGGGCGCTCCGCCGGTCGCTGGCGGCCGAGGCATCGCTGCCGCCCTATATGGTTTTCTCGGACCGCACCCTGCGTGATATGGCCCATATCAGACCGGTGACGGACTCCCAGTTCCTCGCGGTATCCGGGGTGGGGGAGACGAAGCTTGCGCGGTATGGACCGCGCTTCATGCGGCTGATCCGGGACTATGGGACGGGCCATCGCACTGAAGTTGGTGGCGGGGACAGGTGATGTGGCAACAGCTGTGTGGCACCAAGCAATTCGGCGCAGACAATGACGTGGAACAATAGGCACAGGACTAAGGAGAAACCATGAACAACAATCACGATAATGCGCAGAAGAATGAAAGCGCTCCCGTGGTCGAGAGCTTCCAGCTGGACCACACCAAGGTCAAGGCACCATACGTGCGTTTCATCGACACGGAGAAGGGGCCGCATGGTGATGTCGTCTCGAACTATGACCTGCGTCTTGTTCAGCCGAACGAGAACGCGATCCCCACGGCGGCGCTTCATACGATCGAGCACACTCTGGCCGTGCAGATGCGCAGGCGCGTAAACGGATACATCGACTGCTCGCCGTTTGGATGCCGTACCGGATTCCATCTGCTCACCTGGGGGGAGCACAGCACGGTCGAAATCGCCAAGGCGCTCAAAGAGTCACTGGAGTTCATCGCGTATCAGGCCACGTGGGACGATGTTCCCGCGACGACCATCGAAAGCTGCGGTAATTACCGTGACCACAGTCTTTTCGGCGCCAGACAGTGGAGTAGGGACATCCTGGAAGAGGGCATCAGCTCCGATCCGTTCGAGAGAAAGGTTGTGTGAGCGCGTCGTATCCGACGTGGTATTCTTGCGCCCGGCGTGAATCATGAACGAGGGATGATCCGGCGGGAGGCGCGGGTATGACCATGGTGAGTGATGATGGGTTGTCCGTTGTCGACACGACGATTCCCGATGTCACAACGGCCGACGCCCCTCCCTCCGGAGCGTCCTCTTCCGGAGTGTTTCTTCGCAGGGCGATGCGAGCTGACCTTCCGCGCATGATGGACGTTTATGTGCGCGCCCGCAAGGTGATGATGGAGGTTGGCAATCCCACGCAATGGGGAACCCGGTATCCGCTTGCCGAGGTGGTGGCCGAGGATGTCAGACGCGGCCGAGCGCTGCTGCTGGTCGAGGGCGTCGACGGGGAGGGCGGCTCCGGACCGGAGGGGGTTCATGACCGTATTCTCGCCCAGTTCGCGATCTGTGCGGGATCCGATCCGTCGTACACGTCGATTGACGGCGCTTGGATCGACGACGATCCCTACGTCACCATCCATCGCCTCGCATCGTCGGGGATCAGGCATGGCTCGGCCCGGCACTGTCTGATGTGGGCGGTGCGGCGGTATGGGAACGTGCGTGTGGACACCCATCGAAACAATGGCCCGATGCTTCATGTCCTTGCAGAGTCGGGCTTCACCCGATGCGGTGTCATCACGACGGTCGGAGGCAGAAGGGATCCACGCCGTGTGGCGTTTCAGCGGCATGACGCCATCATCGTTGTGTGAGACTTTTCTGGTGAGTCCTTGCCCGCGCGTGATCGTTTCTACGAAGACTCGTTTCTACGCAAGCTCCGGTTTGAGGATGGGGCCGTTCTCGTCGTGGCCGCTCCCGGGGGCCTCCGGCGTTGTGGTCGTGTTCGCGGGATCAAGTTTTGAGCGCTTCCTGCTGTATGCGAAGTACACAAGCATTCCCAGGGCGAACCAGACGACGAACCGTACCCAGGTCTCCCAATTGAGGCCGGCGATGAGAACCAGACAGAAGGCGATGGAGAGGATGGGGGTGAAGGGCACACCCGGCGCGCGGAATCCACGATGGGCGTCCGGCTGCGTCCGCCGCATGCGCATCACACCCGCCGAGACGATGATGAAGGCCGTCAGCGTGCCGATATTGACCAGCTCGAAGAGGACGTTGATGTTGATGAATCCTCCGGCCAGCGCGGTGAGGATGCCAAAGAACCAGGTGCCTTTGAACGGTGTGCGGTACTTCGGGTTCACCTCGCCGAAGAATTTGGGGAACAGCCCGTCGCGGCTCATCGCGTAGCAGATGCGCGACTGTCCGTAAAGCTGGACGAGCATCACCGTCGTCATGCCGAGAAGCGCCCCGAGATTCACGACCACGGCGAGCCAGTTCAATCCGGTGGCGAGGATGACGCCGGCGACCGGAGCGTTGATGAAGTTGGCGAACTGCTTGTAGGGAACCACGCCCGTCATGATGAGTGTCATGATCACGTAGAGGACGGTGGAGATTCCCAAGGAATACAGAATCCCACGCGGAAGCGTGCGGTTGGGGTCGATGGTCTCCTCGGCGGACGACGAGACGGCATCGAAACCGATGAAGCTGAAGAACACGATGGACGCCGCGGGCAGGATTCCCATAGGTTGGGTCGATCCCGGCTGGAAGGAGTACAGGCCGTAAGGTGAGAAGGGCTTCCAATTCGAGGGATTCACGTACCAGATGACGCACACGATGAACAGGGCGATGATCGCGAGTTTGATGATCACCATCACATCGTTGGTGCGCTTCGTCTGGTTGATGCCAATGGACAGGATCCAGGTGATCAGGAGCACGATGACGAATCCCGGAAGGTTGAAGTACGTCGTGACGCCCTCGGTGGTTCCCCAGGCGGCGGTCAGTTCGACGGGAAGGTGCAGGCCGAACCCGTCAAGAAGTTTGGTGAAATACCCCGACCATCCCGCCGATACCGTGGCGGCCTGAAGCGCGTATTCGAGGATGAGGTCCCATCCGATGATGAAGGCGATGATCTCGCCGAACGCGAGGTACGCGTAGGAATATGCGGATCCCGACACCGGGGCCATGGATGCGAACTCCGCATAGCACAGACCCGCGAAGCCACAGCAGATCGCGGCCAGAATGAAGGAGACGCTGATGGCGGGGCCCGCGGTGAGCGCGCCTTTGCCCGTCAGCACGAATATTCCCGTGCCGATGATCGCGCCGATGCCGAGCATCGTCAGATCGAAGGTTGCCAGAGTCCGGCGTAGTGGTGTGGATTCTTGGACCAGTTGGTCCACGGTCTTCTTGCGCAGCAGGTTCATGGTGCCCTTCGATGTTCAATGGTGGAATGGCATGCGGATGCCCAACGTCGAGACGCATCGCGTGCGTGCCACATCATAGTGGGTCATGAACCGCAACGCCGCTATATGGTCGTCATGCAGACGCGCGACAATGGTCGTATGGCATCTCTATCGGGTTTCGAACCGGATTTCTCCTCACCACAGGGGCGTGAGCGCTACGACGAGGCGTTGCGGTCCTATCCAGGGCAGGCGATCGTCGATCTTCGGACGATGCGTGACAATATGCGCCGTCTGGTCGATCTGTGCGGCGGCGATGGTGGGCACGCCGATGTGATGGGCGTGGTCAAAGCGGACGCGTACGGGCATGGATTGATCCCCTCGGCGTTGGCCGCGCTCGCCGGCGGCGCCACCTGGCTGGGAACCGCGCAGTCGCATGAGGCGCTGCTTCTTCGGCGCGCGGGCATAGGCCCGGACCGCTGCCGTGTTCTCACCTGGGTCTACAACGGCCGCCGGGCGCCTTTCGCCGAACTCATCATGAACGACATCGACATCTCGGTCGGGTCGTTGGATAGCGTGGATGCCGTGGGCGCCGCCGCCCGGAGAACGGGCCGCCGGGCGCGTGTCCACGTCAAGGTAGACACGGGCTTCGGACGTAACGGATTCACCCCCCAGGCCTTCGACGAGGCGCTTCGTCGGCTTCGGCTGCTGGTGGATGAGGGACTGGTCGAGGTCGTGGGACAGTGGAGCCATCTTGCTGTGGCGGACAGTCCCGATGTTCCCGAGTTCGTGGCCTCCACTGATCGCCAGATCGCGTCGTTCCACGAGTTCACGCGGCGCATGTCCCAGGCGGGAATGCCTCCCGTTGTGCGTCATCTGGCCAACACAGCGGGAACCCTGTCGCGTCCGGACATTCGATTCGAACTGACCCGGCCGGGAATCGGGTTGTACGGCTACGAGCCCGATCCGGCTATGGGGGTGCCGTCGACGTACGGCCTGCGCCCCGCGATGAGACTCCAGGCCCAGCTGGCGACGGTCAAGAAGGTGGAGGCCGGTCACGGAATCTCCTACGGGCGAACGTATCTGACGCCCGACGCCACCAGCACCGCGATCGTCCCTCTGGGATACGCCGATGGCATCAACCGGGCGGCCTCCGGATTCGACATGCAGGGCGCGCGGCACATCGATAAGCCCGGAGGCCCTGTCCGTGTCCAGACCACAGCGGGACCTCGGATATTCCACGTGTCGGGCCGCGTGTGCATGGACCAGTTCATCATCGACCTGCATGGCGATGCCGATGCCATGGGAGTCCATGAGGGCGACACCGTCCGGCTTTTCGGTCCGGGGCGGGGGGAGGCGTACGACGAGCCCACCGCCGACGATTGGGCCCGCGCGGGCGAAACTATCAGCTATACGGTGTTCACCTGTCTGAGCAACCGCATTCCCAGACTGTATGAGCATGCCTATGAGGTCCTTTCGGATCGGGACATCGCCCTGCTGGATGAGGGGTCCCTGCTGTAGGTGGCGCTTCCTTCCTGAGTATGTTCCCTATGCGTGCGTGGAAACGCTTGACGCGAAAAGACTTGCGCGTGGTGCTCGGTCGTGGTGTCATGGGCGCATGACTACTTATCAGGGCCATGAGCCCAGCACCATCGCGTACACCGCCACCGCGCAGATCACAGGTGGCCGCAACGGCCATGCGGTCAGCCACGATCCCGACCTCTCCCTTGATCTGGACACCCCGGTCGCGATGGGGGGGAAGGGCGAGGGCACGAACCCCGAGCAGCTTTTCGCCATCGGCTGGGGGGCGTGCTTCCAAGGTGCCCTGGGCCTGGCGGCCAAGGAGCTTCGCATGGCGGCCACGAAGCTTGCCACATCCAAGGTGCGCACCCACATCTCCTTGGGCGATGAGGGCGAGTCCTTCGGGATCAGCGCACGCATCGAGGTCTATCTTCCCGATGTCGACAGGGATCTGGCCATCCGTCTTGTCGAGCGCACGCAGCAGCTGTGCCCCTATTCCAAAGCCACGGCGGGCAACGTCCCCACGAGGGTCGATGTTGTGGATTCCCTCGACTGATTTTGGATCGACGCATTGAAGCAGAACCGGCACCAGGATGATGGGATGCGGACGCCTCCTGACCTGACGGGTGGGCCGCGCCGGCGGCAGGGGCTCTCCGTTGGTCCTCTTCCGGTCGGCTACTCCGCTGAGGATGAGGAACGTTGGATTCCCGAACCTCCGAAGTCGGCATCGCGAACGGCGTTCCAGCGTGACAGGGCTCGTCTGATTCATTCCTCGGCGCTGCGGCGGCTTGGAGCCAAAAGCCAGATTCTTGTGGCCGGCACCGATGATTTCGCGCGCACTCGTCTGACCCATACGCTCGAGGTCGCCCAGATCGGCCGGCAGATCGCAGCCATGCTCGGCTGCGATCCCGATGTCGTCGATTGCGCCTGTTTGGCCCACGATCTGGGGCACCCTCCTTTCGGACACAATGGCGAGCGCGTGCTCTCGGACATCGCCAAGGACATCGGAGGCTTCGAGGGCAACGCGCAGACACTCCGCATCCTCACGCGCCTCGAGCCCAAGGTGATGACCGATGATGGCCGGTCGGCCGGCGTGAACCTCACCAGAGCGGCCCTTGATGCGGCCGTCAAATATCCGTGGCCGCTGTCGCAGGCATACAGGCATCCCAAGGGAGAGAGAAGCGCGAAGTTCTGCGTATATCCGGATGATATGGAGGTTTTCCGCTGGCTCAGACGGGGGGCTCCCGAGGATGTGACCCCCATGGAGTGCCAGGTCATGGATCTGTCCGACGACATCGCCTACAGCGTGCATGACGTCGAGGATGCCATCGCCACCAATGCCTTCAATCCTTTGGCGCTGCGCGACCCCACCGTCATCGATTCCATCGTTGATGTCACGCGTCGCTGGTACGGCTCCTCATGGAACTCCGACCTCCTTCTTCAGGCGTTGGGGCGTCTGCGCTCCAAAGGCGCGTTCCCCGAGCATTTCGACGGATCACGGCGGGCCCTGGCCCATTTGAAGAACATCACGAGCGCGCTCATCGGTCGTTTCGCCGTCTCGGTGGAGAGGGCCACCCGTGAGGCGTATGGGAGCGGGCCGCTGACCCGATATGGAGCTCGCGTGGTCATACCTGCGGACACGTCGTACGAGATCGTGGCGTTGAAGGGAATCGCGGTGTATTTCGTCATGGAGCCCAGGGAACGGGAGCCCCTGCATGATGAGGAGCTGAGAATAGTGCGGGACCTCGTCGACGTTCTGATGGCCGACTCGCCGCGGGCGAGCGACGCGCTTGAACCGGTGTTCCTTCAGGACTGGAACGATGCGGCGAATGACGGCGAGCGTCTGCGTGTCGCGGTGGACCAGGTGGCGAGTCTGACGGACGGATCGGCCATGGCGCTGCACGCCATACTGTGTTGATGGCTGGCCATTCCCTCTCCTGCGCTAGTGTGGGTGCCTATGGCCGGGATGATCGATAAGCAGGATGTGGAGAAGGTTCGCGCCGCGGCGGACCTGTACGACATAGTGTCGTCCTCGGTGACGCTCAAGCCCTCGGGAACCGGGACCTTCGTAGGTCTGTGCCCCTTCCACGACGAGAAGACGCCAAGCTTCAACGTCCGTCCCTCGCTTGGCGTCTGGCACTGTTTTGGATGCGGACAGGGTGGCGATGTGTTCGCGTATGTCCAGCAGCGCGAGAATGTGGATTTCCGGGAGGCCGTCGAACTTCTCGCCGATCGCTACCGTATCGAGCTCCACTACGCGCAAGGCGGCTCGGAACGCGTCGAGGGTCAGGGATCCAAGCGCACCAGGCTGCTGGACGCGAACGAGGAGGCGCAGAGATTCTTCGTCGAGCAGCTGTCCGGGGACGATGCCGCCGCCGCGCGGTCGATGCTGTCGGGAAGGAACTTCTCCCGGGAGGATTGCGGACGCTTCGGATGCGGATACGCCCCCCGTGGCTGGGACAATCTTGTCCGGCATCTCGCGCAGAAGGGCTTCACGCACAAGGAGCTGATCGACGCGGGACTGGCACGACAGGGGCAGCGGGGGATCTACGACTACTTCCGTGGTCGTGTGACGTGGCCCATACGGGACTCTACCGGACGGACTTTGGGTTTCGGCGCGAGACGCCTGTACGACGACGACGTGATCGAAGCGAAGTACATCAACACCCCCGATACCATCCTGTACCGCAAAACTCAGGTGCTCTACGGTCTTGACCTGGCTAAGAGGTCGATAGTTCGCAAGCGGCAGGCGGTCATCGTCGAAGGATACACGGATGTCATGGCCTGCCATCTCGCCGGAGTCGACACCGCCGTGGCGACGTGCGGAACCGCGTTCGGTGCCGAGCATGCGAAGATCGTCCGGCGCCTGATCTCGGACGACTCGCTCGGGGCAGTCCAGTTGGTGGGGCCGCACAAGGTCGACGGTCAGCAGCTCAGCTCACGTATCGTCTTCACTTTCGACGGTGACGCCGCAGGACAGAAGGCGGCCGTCCATGCGTTCGGGCTGGATTCCGCGTTTCTTTCGCAGACTTTCGTCGCAGTCGCCCAGGACAATCTCGATCCGTGCGATCTGCGCATTCGGCAGGGGGACGAGGCCGTGCGGTCACTGGTGGAGACGGCCAAGCCCCTGTACGATTTCGTCATCGATACGGCCATAGAGCGTTTCGATATGGGCTACACCGCGGGGCAGATGGGGGCCGTGAAAGCCGTGGCCCCATTGATCGCGCAGATCCGGGACAAATCCCTTCTCGACATATACACGCGCAAGGTCACGCGCCGCATCGGTGTGGATCTTGATCTGATGCGCGACGAAGTCGGTTCCGCCCGCAGAAGGATGCGCATAATCGCCGATGACGCGTACGCGTCGCCGCGCAGGGGAGAACCCGCGGGACGAGGCGCTGGCGTGCGCGAAGAGGTGGACGAGAGGGTCGAACGTGGAAGGATCCAGCGTCGGGACGCGGCGGAGCAGTCCTACCATCGCATCGATGATGCCGTTTTCATTTGTGAGCAGCAGTTCATGGCCGTGGTGATTCAGCAACCCGATGCGATCGACCCGGAGGCGTTCTCACAGCTCACCTTGATGAATTTCATCACGCCGGTGTTCCGCTCCTTGTTCCAAGCCATCGCCGCTGCCGGTGGGCTTCCGGCTGGAGGGGTCCCACAGGGACTGTGGATGCATGAGATCTCCAAGGCCGCTGGTCCCCTTCTGCAGCCGGTGGTCGATGAGCTGGCCGTCATGCCTCTGCCGCTTCCTCGCACCGCTGAAGGCGACGGTGGCGCCACGTCCGCGGATTCGGGACCCAGCGCGGCGGAAAGGCGCTACGCATCAGAGTTGATGGTGCGTCTTATGGATCTTGGCTATATGAGGAGAATAGGGGCGGCGAAGCGCCGCATGGCGCAGCTTGGGTCCGACAGTCCGCAGGGGATAGGGCTTCTGGGCGACATCGCGGGACTGGAGAAGGCGAGACGCGAGTTGCGCGACCAGATTTTCGGCAACGCGCTATGAGCCTATGTCCGAACGAGACGTCGATGCGAGGATGCTCTAGGCGAGGGACTTCTTAGACAAGGGAGTATCGCGCGGCGCGGGATCGTCCATGCATGGTGATTCGACCATCCTTGGCCAGTCTTCGGAGCACGTGGGCGGTCTGGTTCTTCGTAAGACCAAGCCGCGTCTGTATCTCGGCCCTACTAAGCGTTGTGTTGCTCGCGGCCAGAAGCCGGAGCGTCACATCCTCGAGCGGGGCCAGTGTGGCGGCCATCGGAGTGAGAACGCGTCGCGCATCCCCTGATGGCGCGCCCGGAGGACGAAGAAGGACCACCCTCGGTCCTGCGGTGTCTAATCCTGTGGCATCTGATTGAAGAGGGTCTCCGAAGGTCGTCCTTTCCAGACTTGCGGATGTCTGGAGCGGCATCCGACCGCGACGTTCGCCATGGCCGATCGGCGTGGTGGATTCGTTTGCCGTGTCGTCGGTTGGCGCGGTGGTGGGAATCTGGCTGGGAAAGGCGTAGCGCCGTGCCGTGTGTCCGGAACCGGGCTTCCGGAAGCGCCCGCCACCCGTGCCGTCATGGCCAGGGGAAGCGTTGTGGAGGGGTTCATCCGTCCATGGGATGCGCCGGGGCAGAACAATGGCCACGGACGCGGACGCGGCGCGTAGGTGGGGGCTTCGGGCGCAGTCGGCATAGGATTCCATGATGCGTTGAATGCCCAGACCGGCGTTCTCGCTCAGTCCAAGCGCGCCGAAGGCCCGTGCGAGCTCGGGATTGCGGGGCTGGCATATTCCGTTGAGAACATCGTCGGCGTGGAGCCCCGCGCTGAGCCCGCCCAGGGATATCACCTCAAGACGGTCGTCGAAGCGGTGAATAACCGTTGGCCCGCTGAAATCATAGTCACGGTGCATGTACGCGTTGGCAAGGCTCTCACGCACCGCATCCATCGGCCATATGCTATGCGTGGTGGGTTTGGCGGATTCGGTGGGTTTGACGGATTCTTCGGATTCCGCGGTGGATGTCTCGTCTTTCTCGGCGGCGCCGGGTTGAGCATCGACAGCGTTGTCGGTCCCGAGCAGAATGCGCAGCGATTCATCAAGCTGCTGAAGAATCGATCCGCGTCGGGTGATGACCCGTCGCGGCGAGGATGCGTCGGAGCCGTCCACGAGGACGATTCTGGTGGTGAACGGACAGTCGTCGGACAGTATCAGACCCGTGCGGCTGGGTTCTCCCGAATCGTTCTCGAGATGAAGAAGAGCGCGGGTGGCGTCGTCCCACGCCAGTCCGTGCGATTGGGCCACGTCGCGAAGATAGGTGAATGGCAGAGACGGGTCCGCGTCATGCTTTGGAGTGTTTTCTCCGGTCCCGTCATTCCCTCTCACCATGCCTGCATGGTAACGGCAGCTTGAGACACGGGAGCATCGCATAACATCGCATAACATCGCACTCGAATTCGCTTGGTGCCGGTGACCTGCTATCCGACGATTCTCGCCCCGCTGGGGACATGGTCGAACGTTTTCCCACAAGACACGCATGTGAACATGGTCTTGGTCTTGCCCAGGCCCGCCGCGCCGCCGACCGCGCCGATAGGGCCGAGAAGCAGGCCTCCGATGATGCCCTTGGTGACGGACAGCTTCTTCTTCTGGCCGGCCACGACCACTTCGCGATGATTGCAGAACATGGAACCCCTCCCAGATCGGCGTGTGCACGGGAAATTATAGGCCTCGCGCATCGATTTCCGGGCGGGGCGGGGCATAACAGCCGGTGGTGAGAACCGTGGGATCCGCGAACCCCTCAAACTCCAATGTCTCCTCAGGTTCGGAGTGACCCCGGCCGGATTCGAACCGGCGACCTACAGATTAGAAGTCAGTTGCTCTATCCAGCTGAGCTACGGGGCCAAGACAACGAGACGACATTCTACCAGTGTGGAGGACTTATGTCGCGGTGTGCCGCACTGCTGGTCGGCTATCGTGGGATTGGATCGGACGATCACTTCCGGCGTTGGCCGGCGCATGGTCGTCGGGCGGGATTCCCGCGGCGCACGTTGGCGAGGGAACTTAATCGAACGTAGAAACTCACAGGACGAGAGACACGATGGATAAGAAAACAATGAGGGAACTACGGTCGCAGGCGCAGAGCATGTCTGTGGTCGTATGGATCGGGCGCAACGGTGTCACGGATGCCGTGGTCTCGCAGGTGTCCGAAACCTTGGACTCCCGTGAGCTCATCAAATGCGCAGTGCAGGACGGATGTCCGGTGGATGCGCGGGAGGCGGGGGAGGAGGTCGCCGGTCGCGTGGGTGGCGAACTGGTTCAGGTGATTGGCCGGCGCTTTGTGCTTTTCCGGCCGATTCTCGACGACAAGAAGCAGGCGGCATCCAAGAAGCAGGCGGCCTCTCGGACAAGGTCTTCATCGCGTGCGCAGGCGTCATCAAGGCCGGGAAAGGGAGCTCGGAGGTATTCCGGGAGGTTATGACGTCTCGATGGCGCTACTTCTCGCAGGTAGTGCCACTTCTCGTCGGTGAGGGCCGATTCGCTTCCAGTTCCCGCATAACCCGTGCCGCCAGCGCATCCGCGGTCAAGCCATAGCGCCGCTCAAGTTCGGCGAGTGGCACGCGATTGGCGATTTCCTTGTCGGCGCCCAGGCACACGACGTGTGGCCGGGCGTGGCCATCGTCCGGTGATGAGTCGATTCCCGCCGCCACATGCTCGCCCCACCCGCCGTCGAGCTGGCCGTCCTCCACGGTAAGGATGAGATGGTGGTCGGTGGCGATTCGGCTCAGCGTCGCGCAGTCCACGGTCGAGGCCTGCCTGGGGTCGATGATGGTGGGGTTGACTCTTCCCTCGGACGATTTCTCCACAAGCGTCGCTGCCCGCTCCACCACCGGAAGCATGTCGCCCAGTCCGATCAACGCGACACCATGGCCGCGTTTGGTTATGCGGTATGTCGTGTAAGGGTTCCTTTCCGTGGGTTCGTGGGCGGAACCGGATTCATGCGCGGGAAGAGGGGGTGCCGTCATGGTGGGGGCATCTGCTCCGAACGCGTCTGCGGAGAGCCCGCGCTCCTTGGCGAGCACCCGCTCTCCGGGCACGCGGATGGCGACGGTGCCGTGGGCGCGGGCGCGGGTGGACCAATCGAGCATGTCGAGGAAATCCGCCGAGCTCGACGGCACCAGATATGTCATACCGGGAATGGTGGAGAACATCGCCACGTCCAGACTTCCCGAATGCGTGTGGTCGGTTCCCGATATCCCCGTCGAGAAGACGAGCAGCGTCGAAGGCAGTCCATTAAGCGCCAGCTCCTCGACCAACTGGTCATAGGCGCGCTGGAAGAACGTTGCGCTGGTCACCAGAACAGGGGTTCCGCCGCCGCGTGCTATCCCCGCGGCGAACGCCGCCGCGTGATCCTCGCTGATGGCGGTGTCGACGTAATGGGAGCCGGCACGGGCGCGGAATTCGGGAGTGATCCCATTCGACCGCGCCGTGGCCGGGGATATGACTATCAATCCCGGTTCGGACGCGAACCGCCTCTCGAGTTGCGACATGGCCAACGAGCCGAACGCCTTGCGCGACCCCATCGGACGGCCCTCCGCGCTGAAGGGGTTCTGCCAATGGTTGAACTCGTGCCTGCCTTCGAGAACGCCATGGCGGGCGTCCTCCTCGTCAAGGCCGAGGCCCTTGGTGGTGTGGATGTGCACGACGATGGGATGGTCGATGTCCTTCACGTCGGTGAGGGCGGTTACAAGATCCGACACGTCATTACCGTGTTCCACATAACGGTAGTCCATGCCCAGCGCCGTGAAGATGTTCGGCTGGCCGTGTCCGCCGCTTTCTCGCAGCCGAGCGAGGCCCGTGTAGAGACCTCCGTGGTTTCGGTCGATGGACATCTCGTTGTCATTGACGATGACGATGAGGTTGCCGCCCTGTTCCGCGGCGTCGCTCAGACCCTCCAGCGCCACGCCGGAGCTCAACGCGCCGTCGCCGATGATGGCGATGACGTTGCCCGAGCCGGCTCCGTCCGTGAGATGCCGCATGTCCCGGGCCTTGGCCATGCCGCAGGCTAGGGAGATCGAGGTTCCCGTATGCCCTAGGGCGAAAAGGTCGTGCTCGCTTTCCTCCGGATTGGTGAACCCCGTCACCGAGTCGTACCTGTCGGACTGGATGAAGGCGGGTGCCCGTCCGGTGAGCATCTTGTGCACGTAGCTCTGGTGCGAGACATCGAAGATGATGGCGTCCCTGGGGGAGTCGAAGACGCGATGGAGAGCCACCGTGAGCTCCACCACGGCGAGATTCGATCCGATGTGCCCACCATGGCGCTTGCCGTACTCCACCAGCGTCGACCTCAATTGAGCGCAGAGGGGGACAAGCTCGTTCGGGTCGAGCTCGCGCACGTCGTCGGGGGAGAGGATCCGACCCAGTGGTCCGCTCGTGGTTCTCATGCGCTGTGCCCCTTTCGACATTCCCTCGGGGGATATTACGCGGATTCACGACCAATGGGGAGGGTGCGGAGCCGACTTCCCCAACATCTTCGTATTACGAAGGGCTTTGTGGAAATACGGCGGGCGGCGGGTTGGCGTGGTCTTGGAACGAGGGGCTCTTCCATGCGGCTGCCCTCCGACGGCGTGTTGGAACGCCTTGCGGGGAGGCATGGCGGCCTCGGTGTTTTCGCACGCCGTGCGTAGAGTGGAGACGGTTCCACAAGGGAGGTACATATGGTGGTTGACGCGCCCAAGGTCGCGGTGGTCATGGGGTCGGCAAGCGACTGGGAGACGATGAGGAACGCTTGCGACATTCTTGACCGTTTCGGAGTCTCCTATGTCAAAAAGGTGGTGTCCGCCCACCGCACCCCCGATCTTATGGCCGATTTCGCGCATGAGGCGCGCGGCCGTGGTTTGCGGGTGATCATAGCCGGAGCCGGGGGAGCCGCCCACCTTCCTGGCATGATCGCGGCGCAGACGACGCTTCCCGTCATTGGGGTTCCCGTCCGTTCGCATGCGCTGTCCGGTTGGGACTCGCTGCTGTCCATCGTCCAGATGCCGGCGGGCGTTCCGGTTGCGACGACCGCGGTGGGCAATTCCGGCGCCACCAATGCAGGTCTTCTGGCCGTGAGCATCCTGTCCATCGATGACGGCGATTTAGCGACGGCGTTGGATGAGTATCGGGAGAAGCTGAGGGAGGAGGTCGAGCTTTCCAATGCCAAGCTTGTCTGAGGAGACCCATGGAAAGGTCGACCATCTTCTTCCCGGGGCGACGATGGGCATCGTCGGCGGAGGCCAGCTTGGCAGGATGATGGCGCTTTCGGCGCGGTACCACGGTTTGCGCATCGGGGTGCTTGATCCCACCCCGGATTGCCCCGCGGCCCAGGTGGCCGACTTCCAGATCACGGCCGAGTACGACGACCGCGCCGCCATACGGGAGCTCGCCCGACGGTGTGACGTGCTGACGTACGAGTTCGAGAACGTCGATGCGGATGCGTTGGACGCGGTTCGTGACATTGTTGCCATTCCACAGGGAACCGATCTTCTGCGCGTGACCCAGGACCGGGTGCGGGAGAAGACCTTCATCAACGATCATGGCATCGAGACGGCTCCGTGGCGGCAGGTGGACGGACTGGACGATTTGCGCTCCGCCATCGAGCGAATCGGATATCCCAGCGTCCTCAAAACTCGGTGCGGCGGATACGATGGGCATGGTCAGAAGGTTCTGCGGGGGCCGGAGGATTTTACCGAGGTCGAACGCGCTGTTGGCGCCGGCGATCCGCTTCCTCCCAGCATTCTTGAGGGCTTCGTCGATTTCTCGTTCGAGGCGTCCATACTCGTGAGTGGCAATGGCGTGGATTTCGTCACCTTCCCGATTGTGCGCAATGAGCACCGACACAACATCCTTCATATGACGCTGGCCCCGGCCGATGTCGACGAGGCCGTGGCCGGTAGGGCCGAAAAGCTGGCGGTGAGTCTGGCGAAGGGATTCGAGCTCGCGGGAACGCTCGCCATCGAGCTGTTCGTCATGCCCGATGACGGTCTCATCGTCAATGAGCTGGCTCCGCGGCCGCATAATTCCGGGCATTACACAATAGAGGCGTGCTCCATCGATCAGTTCGATGCGCATGTCCGGGGCATAGCGGGTGTTCCATTGCCGCAGCCACGACTGCTCAGCCCCGCGGTAATGGTCAACGTGCTAGGTCAGCATGTGGCACCCACACGTGCCCTTATCCCCGACCATCCCGAATGGAACGTCCACGACTATGGCAAGGCCGACATCATCAGAAACAGGAAGATGGGACACATCACCGTTCTGACGGACGACCCGGCCGCCGAGGCACGGAGGTTGGATGACACGGGATGCTGGGACGACGTTGAGGAGGCGGGGCATGAGCGGGATCTCTGATTCCCGGGATTCCCGGTCGGCCAAGGAAGAGGATGATTCCATGGATCGTCCCCTGGGTGGCGCGGCCCGTCGCACATGGCAGCGCCGGGCGGTTCTCGAGCAACTGCGGGGATGCGACGATTTCGTCTCGGCCCAAGGGCTCCATCGACTTCTTGAGGCATCGGGAACATCCATAGGACTATCCACGGTCTATCGGCAGCTGAACTCGCTGGCCGAGGCGGGTCTTGCGGACACGATCAGACTCAACGAGCGTCAGATGTTCCGCGTCTGCGAGGACGGGTCGAAGCACCACCATCATCTGGTCTGCGAGCGGTGCGGGAAGACCTTCGAGATCGAGCCGCCCGATCAGGACTGGTTCGCCTCGGTCGCGCGACGCCACGACTTCATCGTCACCTCCCACACGATGGAGGTTTTCGGGCTGTGCAGCGAGTGCCAGGCCGAGCGGACGACGGTCTGACTAGAGTGCGCGCCACATGCAGGGCCTCCGCCGCGTCCAGCGACGGAACATAGGCCTCCATGACGGCGAAGGCCAGCGCCGGCATTCTGGTGACATCCGGGATGCACACGTACACCGGATCCGGAACCGGATGGAATTTGCCTTTGAAGGCGTAGAGCGACCGGAATCCATAGGCTGGTTCGAGCATGTCCGACACGAGGGACAGCGCGTGGGAAACGATGTCGGCGTTCGGATGCGTGGATTCGTCCGTCTTGTCCGACGCAGTCTTGTCCGATTCCCCGTCGTCCAGTCCAGCAAGGGGGGCTGTCGACAGGCTCATGAAGGAGACGGCATTCTCAGGTGAGTCGATTCCCTGATCCCTCAGACGTTCAGCCATCCTCGCGATGAGGAATTCCATGATTCCGTTGGGGCTGTCGGGACGATGACGCATGAAGTCGAGCGTCCATCCCACCACCACGCCGTCGCGGTAGGTCGGCAGCCAGCTTGTGACCCCCTGCACGATTCCCGACGAATCGATCGCGAGAAGAAGAGCGACCCGGGGATCCTCCAACTCGTCGACGCCCCCCAGTGTGAAGCGCATCTCCGGCAGCGATTTGGTCTCTGCCCACTGCTCGGAGATCTCGACTATCTGCCGCCGGACATCCTCGGAGGCCTCGGGGAATGTGGTGAGCACATCGGCGATGCCCAACTTCGCGGCCTTGTTGATGGCCGTGCGGATGTCCTGCCATTTCTTGCCGCGTGTCTGCCATTCGGAGGGACGGACGACCATCTCCGTCCCTATATGGATCGAAGTGCAGCCTTCCTCCTCCATAATCGTCCGTTCGTCGTCATGGACCGCATAGAAAGCGGGAACCCATGAGCGCTCGGCGCAGAACCCCATGAATCCGCGGATGCATTCCCTTCGCTCCGATAGATCCCCGATGGGTCCGGTGACGGTCAGGGCGATGGAATGAAGCACCCTGTAGGCGATGGCCGAGCGTCCGGTGGGGGAGATCCAGTATCCGTTGCCCTCCCAGGTGGTCATGAACGACATCGAGTTGCCTCCCTGCATCACCAGGGAGTTCGCTGTAACTCTGGCGTCCTCGTCAAGTCTCGCCTCGTCCTTGAGAAGCCATAGAAGCACCACGAACAGGGTCACCCATGGCACCAGCGCGGTGATTTGCGTGGCGGCGTTCGACAAAGGGGTCGATGCGACCAGAGGGGATGCGAACAATCCGCCGAGGTTGAGAGGAAGGAGCGCGTGGATCAGCGTCAGGGCCGCCAGAGCGGGGGTCGCCGTCGGAGCGAAGGACTTGGGGAAAAGGGATGTGACGGCGAGGAATCCTATTGCTGCCGCGACGATGCCAGCTCCCACGGCGGCGGCTCCCGTAATCGCCTTCCGGGGGTTGGTGCGTATGGGGAAGCGGCGGAAGTTCAATGCGATGGCCACGGCGATGGACAGGGTGGGTATGGCCGTCGTCAGCAGGGAGGCCGTCATGGATCCCACGGATGCGGGAAGATGGCCGTCCAGTCCGATCGGCGTCAGATAGTAGAGGGCTGCGAAAACCGCCAGGCCCACGTTGATGATGACGCTCAGCGCCGCCGCAAGTCGACGGCCTCGGTGCAGCCCCCAGGCGAGGACGGTCATGACGGCGACGGGGATGAGAAGACGCAGCCACATTCCGGCGGTGATGGCATGCCTCATGCCGATCAGACTGACGCAGCTTTGCATGACATAGCTGGAAAGGCATCTGTCCAGCATCGCTGATCCCTCGTTTGTGGAGAGAAGCAGTCCCAATCGCGTCAGGGGTCCAGCATGGGACGTCGACGTGATGGCCACCAAAGGTCCCAATGCCAGGGATAGTTGCAGATACGAGAGAAGACGTCGGATCTCGTGGTCGGTTCCGCGACGCCATGACGCGCGTGGGGAAGCACGGTGGGGCATGGCCAACCCGCAGAGCTGTCCGACGATCGCAGCCGACAACAGGCAATAGTCGGCGGGATTCCCGGCGAAAAGAAGCGTGGAGAGGATGGCCGTGTATCCGATTGTGAGAATCCGACGTCTGTGCAGCAGCGGCGCCATGTAGGCCGAGGCCATCAATGGGCCGACCGCGAAAATCAGAGGTGAGAGATGCACCGGCATGTTTCGGATCCATTCCCCGGTGGACACATGGTCGGATATGAGCAGGGAGACTCCCAGTCCTGCGGCCGTGCCGCCGACGGACGATATGAGTGCGACGAGCACCGTGCGGATTGACCCCAGGCGGGTCTCCGCCAGCGCGAGGACGGCGATCAGGACGATCGAGACGATCAGAAGACCAACGAATCCATGGACGATGACCATTGAGAGTGCCATTCGGGGCAGCCGCGACGAATGGGTGACGACCTCCTGGGACCACAAGGCCTTGCGCCGCAGCAGGTGGATGATCATAAGGATCAGATTCGTCACCACAAGCAGCACCGTGGCGATGAGGGAGACTGGATGCGAGCGGATCCACCGTGCCCCGTCCTCGGCCAATGGATGCCATCCATGGTCGGCGTCGCCATCGCCGTTCCCGGATCTTGATGGTGAATGGTCTTGTGTCGCGGCTTGTGCTGGTGCTTGCGGCGGTCTCTCCGGCAACGGCGATTCCTCCGGTGTGGTCCCGTGCATGTGTGATGGTCCTTCTGACGTTGGTGTGTGGTTCTGGATTGTGCGTCTGCCGCTCATGGAGGGCCTGTCATTGGCCGGATCCTGTGATGATGGAGATCTGATCGTCGCGGGACGCCGACCATGTCGATGCGCCTAGACCTGTGCGATGTCCGAAATCGTCGACCACGGGGACAAGACCATTGATAACCGTGTGCCAGTCGTGTCCGGATCTGCGGCTGATCATGACTGTCACGCGCATTCCTGCGGCTTTGGCCGCTTTGGCGATTCTCGCCTGGTTGCTTCTCGCATCCGCGTCCCACTCTCCGGACACCATCATCAGCGTCTGCGACGAGGGAGAGTGCCGAGCGATGATCGCTGTGGGCACATGCGCGTCGAACGCCTTCTCATCGCCGTTGAAGAAGCGGTCGATGGTCCGTTTCCGCGATCCGTCGCTGGGGGCGATCTCCGTGGAGGCCGCGAAGATGGACCCGAAGATCTTCGGATGGGCAGGACCTATCTGGACGCTGCATGTCCCGCCCTGAGAGAATCCGCCGATAAGCCACTGGCTGGAGGATGTCGACACCGGAAGTGTGTCGCGTATCCAGCGCGGCACATCCGTTGTCAGATAGGTCTCGGCCTCCCCATACACCGAGGTGTCGGCGCAGAGGGAGTTGTGGGTGAAGGCGCCGTTCTGATCGGGGGAGACGACGATGGGCGCGAGTCCATCATGGTGCGCCGCATACTCGTCCATGATGGCGGCGATCTTTCCGGCCGCCATCAAACGGGTGGGACTTCCCGGTTGTCCGGCAAGAAGAACCATGACAGGAAGCCGGGGAGGAGTGGCCGACAGTGCGGCCGGGGGGAGATAGACGGTTGCCATGCGCGTCTGGAAACCGGACTTGGTGGCGGGTATGTGCACAGTCCTGACTATGCCGTGGGACGCCAGGGCACCATGAAGCTCGTCATGCGCCGCCAGAAGACGCCATTGGCGCACGCTCATCACAGGGCGTGATATCGACGAGGAGTCCAGCATCGGATAGGGGTTGAATCCCAGGGCGGATCCCACGGTCGTGTACTCGCCGTAGACCATATTGATGCTGGTGGCGCAGGTCAACACGACAAGAGGCACCAGCATGATGGCGACCACGCGTCGCGCCGATCTCGACCTGCGGATGGTGATAAGCGCGAAGGCCACCAAGGACACCGTCGCGGCGACCACGGTCATGACCATCCACCCCACGCTGACACCGAAAGCCATCACAACGTCCGACAGGAACCATACGACCGCGTATCCGATGGCTCCTGCGGCGATGGTGGCGGCGGCGATGGTGGCGGCGGACGAGGCGGATCCCTTCCCCGGGGTCGTTCCTGATCGCCGAGGCTCGGGGAGAGCGGCCACAAGCGCCAGACAGACGACCACGGTCGCCGCGAGTAGGGAGGGAAACCATCCCGACAAAAGGGGTATACGCATGAGCACGTCCATCACGGCACCTCTTTCCCTTTTCCCGTTGCGATGTTACGTGGCGCCGAAATGGCTGGACATCGTTCGCGCGGATGAAGTGGGGGGTGCGGGTCATCCCATGGATGGGGTTCCAGCGGGTGGCGTATCATCGACAGGTATGTCGAAACGCCCCTTGCGGATGACGGATGCGCGCCATGCCGTGATTGGCGGGATAGGAATGGTTCATGGATGTTGTGACGAAGGATTCCCAGGGGGATTCCAATAAGGAGAAGATCGACGCCACGGTTGTCGTCGATTCTGCTGCCGTTGCCGCCGATGTCGCTGCCGACCCTGCCAGTATCGACGGCCACGCTGCTGACGCTGTCGATTCAGCGATTGCCGATCCCACCGGGTCCGGGAAATCTGAGACGTCACGGGAGTCTGAGGAGCCTGAGGAGTCTGGGGACTCCGAGGAATCTGGAGGCGCGGCGCAATCCGTGGATGTCGGTGGGGAAGGCGCCGCCAACGGCGATGGCAGTCAGCCAGCGCCCGTGGACGGCTCCCACTCATCGGACACGGTTGACGGTGGCGGCGCGAGTGATTCCGGCGACGAAAATGCGGCGTCAGAAGGTTTTCCGGTATGGGCCTATGTCCTGACCTTCCTTCTCGTGGACGTACTGTGCATTGCCATCATGCAGTGGGGCGTGACGCAGGACAGTTCGACCGCGGATCTCTCCAGTCCGATCGTCGGTTTCTGGGGCATGGTCGCCAAGATGTGGACGAGCCTCAACTTCGTCTTCGTGCTCAACATGATCATGGTGGGCGTCGCCTATCTGGCCATATTGATGATCACCAACAGGATATGGGTGGCCTCCCCGATCGTCATCGTCGTGGCCACCATCATCGGCGTGGTGGAACGTTTCAAAGTGCAGATCCGCTATGAGGTGATTAACCCCGCGGACTTCAGTTTCCTGGGATCCGACGCCGGCAACCTCGTCAGCTTCATGCCGTCCGGTGCCCCTTTGGTGATAGCGGGCGCGGTGGCGGGCTTCGCCGTCCTCACTGTCATATTCGTCGTCATCGCACGGAAGGACGCGCGCGGAGGACGGATGATTCGATGTGAGAACGCCGGATTGGAGGCCGTCATCCGGCTTCTTCTCATCATCCTGCCAATCATGGTCGTCAGCCTGCACACGGCGACTGTCGGCATGGTCGACTCGGTGGCGAACAAGGTGTCGACGGCGATGGGGGACACGCCATCCATGTGGGATTCGGTCTATGACGCCCAGCGCAATGGCGTCGTCGTCTCGTTCCTTCGGCAGCTCAATCCGAAGATTATGGATGAGCCCTCCGGATACAGCGAAAGCACCATGAAGAAGATCGCCGCCAAGTACGCGAAGAAGGCCACGTCCATCAATAAGACGCGCACCAGCGAGCTGTCCAACAGCACGGTAGTCTTAATCCTCTCCGAATCGCTCTCCAATCCCGAACGTGTTCCGGGGCTAAGCCTGAACAAGAAGGTGATTCCCGAGATCGACGAGATCAAAAGCTCGACCACCAGTGGTCTTATGCTTTCGTCGGGGTACGGCGGAGGAACGGCGAATCTGGAGTATATGGGTCTGACGGGCCTGAGCATGGCCAATTTCGCGTCGTCTCTCACCAGCCCATACCAGCAGTTGGTTCCGACCGAGTCGTGGACACCGACGTTCAATCGCATATGGGGGTCGTCGTCGAACTCGATCGCCTTCCATCCCTATGAGCCTTCGATGTACTCGCGTGAGAGCAATTATGTGAAGTTCGGCTTCTCGAAGTTCTACACTTTGGGAAGTCCCCGGATCAAATACACCGCGAAACTGGGCGACTCCCCCTACGTTTCCGATGAATCGGCCTACAAAAGCGCGTTGGAGGAGATATCGTCGACATCCAACAACCAGTTCGTCCAGATCATCACTATGCAGAACCACATGCCATACCACGATTGGTATGCGAACAACGAGTTCACCGTCACCAGCACCGATTCCAGCAAGGAGCTCGGGGACGACGAGACGACGTCCATCGAGACCTACGCCAAAGGGGCGAGCATCACCTCGAAGGCCACGAAGAAGTTCCTCGATCAGTTGGATTCCCTCGACAAGCCCGTCACTGTCGTATTCTATGGGGATCATCTTCCGGGGATCTACTCCACGGCAAGCGAGGACAGCTCGAACTCCCTCGCCCTGCATCTGACGGACTACTTCATCTGGTCGAACAAGGCGTCGACGAGCAGTGGCGTCAAGGACGATGACGCGGCTTACACCTCACCCAACTTCTTCATGGCCCAGACGGCCGAGCATATGAACGCCAGAGTGTCCCCGTACCTCGCGTTCCTCACCACGCTCCACAGCAAAATCGCGGCCATGGAGCCTCCGCTCGTCAACACGATCCAGGGATGGTCGAGAATTCCCGAGGGCCAGTCGCTCTATCTCAACCAGAAGAGCGAGCCGCTGTCGAGCGTGGACTTCGACGAGGGAACGAAGACGCTTCTCAAGGACTACAAGCTGATCCAGTACGACATCACGGCAGGAAAGGGCTATCTGCGGTCGTTGGGCTTCATGACGGTGCCGTAATCGAGGCGGATCAGCGGACGCCTCCCGATGAGGCGTCTGTGCCGGCTATACGTGTCAACGCTGATACGTATAAAACTCAGTGAAGGGCCTTCGAGCCGATGTCGTGCCGGTAGAAGAGTCCCGGCATCTCCATGCGGTCCAATATGCCATACGCGCGATTCTGCGCATGCGCTATATCCGCGTCGTTTACGGTGAGAACGGCGACTCTGCCTGACGACGAGACAAGCCCGCCCTCCGTGCCGGTCGCCACGCCCGCGTAATACACATGGTCGTCCTCAGTGGCCGGAATCGGCGGAACCGTGGCCCCGGTCACGGTGTTCTGCGGATACCCGTCCGACGCGACCACCACCGCCAGTGTGGATCCTGTGGTCCTCCAGGTGAATTCCGGTTCCTCTCCGTGCAGGATGGCCGCTATGGCCTGTCCCAGATCACTGGTCAGGCGCGGAAGGACGACCTCGGTCTCGGGGTCTCCGAAGCGCGCGTTGAATTCGATCACACGGGGACCGTCCGCGGTGGCGATCAGTCCCGCATACAGGATTCCGGTGAATGGAGTGCCCTCGTCGGCCATGGCCCGCACTGTGGGACGGACGATGGAGTCGATCGCGGCGAGCACCACGTCATCGCCGATCTGTGGAACCGGACTGTAGGCCCCCATGCCTCCGGTGTTCGGACCCCGATCGCCGTCATACGCTCGCTTGTGGTCCTGCGAAATGGGCATGGGCCAGAAGTCCGTTCCGTTGACGAAGCTCATGAGGGAGAACTCCTGGCCTTCGAGATAATCCTCGATGACAACCTTGGCGCCGGCGTTCCCAAAACGATGGTCGATGAAAATGTCGTCCAGAGCCGCGATGGCGGTGTCCAGATCCATCGCGACGGTCACGCCCTTTCCCGCGGCGAGTCCGTCCGCCTTCACCACGATGGGTGCTCCATGGTCGTGGACATAGCGGGAGGCCTGATCGAGGTCGTCGAAGGTGCGGTATCCGGCGGTGGGGATGTTGTGGCGGATCATGAGCTGCTTGGCGAAATCCTTGGACCCCTCGATCTGGGCGGCGGCCTTCGTCGGACCGAACGCCGGGATACCGGCATCGGCGAAGTCGTCGACCAGTCCCTCGATGAGGGGGACCTCGGGGCCGACGATGACCCAGTCGTAGGAGTTGTCCTTGACGAAGTCGATAAGCGCGGCGTGGTTGGACGGGTTCAGCTGCGTGGTGAGTATGCCGTCACCGCGCATGCCAGGGTTGCCGGGGGCCGCCGTGACCTCATCCACGCTTTCGCCCCTGAGAAGGGTCTGCGCGATGGTGTGCTCGCGCGCGCCTGATCCTATGACCAGAACCTTCATGCCCATATCCATGTCCTTCCGTTGCCTGTCATGAGAATGCCGACG
This sequence comes from uncultured Bifidobacterium sp., assembly GCF_949292005.1. Lineage (GTDB taxonomy): Bacteria > Actinomycetota > Actinomycetes > Actinomycetales > Bifidobacteriaceae > Bifidobacterium. Next base: position 109,239 of record NZ_CASEXV010000025.1, read on the forward strand.
TTCATCGCAGCTCGACGTCTGCGTCCGTGCGGGTGACCACATCGCCGATCACGAATCCGGCGACGCCGCTGCCGTGGAGAAGCGCGAGGGTCTCGTCGGTCCGTGCCGCGTCCACGGCAAGGACCATCCCCACACCCATGTTGAAGACGTTGAACATCTCCGCGTGTGGAATCGAACCGGCGCCCTCGATAACCGAGAAGATCGGCGGCACATTCCATGATGATGTGTCGATCCGCGCGGCGAGCGAGGATGGCAGCATGCGTGGGATGTTCTCGATGAATCCGCCGCCGGTGATGTGTGCCACGCCTTTGACCAGACGGGCTTTGAACAGTGGCGCCAGCGCCTTCACGTAGATGGTCGTCGGGGTGAGGAGAACGTCTCCCAGGGTGCGGCCGTCCAATGCGTCCAGTCTGGTGGAGGCGTTGTACCCGGCGACGTCGAAGAGCGCGTGGCGGACCAGGGAGAATCCGTTGGAATGCACTCCTGATGACGGCAGCGCGATAAGGGCGTCGCCGTTGGCGATGGCGGAGCCGTCGACAATGGACGACCGCTCGGCTACGCCCACGGAGAATCCCGCGAGATCGTACTCGTCGGGCGAGTACATTCCCGGCATCTCCGCCGTCTCACCGCCGATCAGGGCGCATCCCGCCTCGACACATCCGTCGGCCACGCCCGAGACCACCTGTTCGAGAAGACGAGGATTGTTCTTCCCGCAGGCGATGTAGTCGAGGAAGAACAGCGGCTGCGCCCCCTGCGCGGCGATGTCGTTCACGCACATGGCGACGCAGTCGATTCCGATCGTGTCGTGCCGGCCCACCATCGAGGCGAGCATAAGCTTCGTCCCGACGCCATCGGTGCCGGAGATGAGGATGGGGTCCGAATATCCTAGGGACGCGAGGTCGAAAAGACCTCCGAACCCTCCGATACCGCCCATCACTCCGGGGCGACCGGTGCGCTCCACGTGGGATTTGATGCGTCGGACGACCTCATAGCCCGCTTCGACGCTCACTCCGGCTTCCTCATAGGCCTGTGGCATGGCACGCTACCTTTCGCTTGTGGTTGATGATGGGCGGACGGGACAGGAGTCCGTCGGATGGTGTGAACCCGCTGTCATGCGTTGGCATGGGCGGGGGAGTCGACGTGCGCCGTCATGAACTCGTTGCCTTGGTACAAGCTCGACTCGCTGGCGAAACGTGGTATGCGGACCTGATCCTCGGGCGTGAGCGACTTGAGGAAGTCCTCCTCGTAATCGTCGAGCGCCGTTGGGTAGTCGCCGTTGAAATACGCCACGCACAGGCCGCCGTACGGAGCGTCGGCATGAAGTCCGATGGCCTGGATGAGGCCGTCGAGCGAGAGAAAAGCCAACGAGTCGGCTCCGATGTACTGCCGGATCTCCTCGACGGATTTCTTCGCTGCTATCAGCTCCTTCGTCGTTTGGATGTCGATTCCGTAGAAGCAGGGGTATTTTAGGGGTGGCGACGAGATGCGCATGTGCACTTCGCGGGCACCGGACTCGCGCAGAAGCTTGACTATGCGTCGGGAGGTCGTGCCACGGACTATGGAATCGTCCACCACGACGACGCTTTTCCCTTCCACGACGCCGCGGACGGCCGAGAGCTTCATCCTCACGCCCTGCTCGCGAAGCTCCTGGGTGGGTTGGATGAACGTTCTGGCCACATACTGGTTCTTGATCAGACCCATCTCGTTGGGAAGACCGCTGGCCTCCGCATAACCCGACGCGGCCGACAGCGAGGAGTTGGGAACGGCGATCACCATGTCGGCGTCCGCCGGCGACTCCTTGGCAAGCAGCGATCCCATCCGTTTGCGCGCGGAGTGAACGTTCACGCCATAGATGTTCGAATCAGGACGTGCGAAATAGATGAACTCCATCGAACAGATGGCCAGCTGGGTGTTGTCGGTGTAGCGCTCGATCCGGTATCCGGAGTCGTCGACCACAACGATCTCGCCGGGGCGGATATCACGCACGAGACGGGCTCCGACGATGTCCAGAGCGCAAGTCTCCGACGCGAGGACATACGATCCGTTCCTCATACGACCCAGGGACAGAGGACGGAATCCATTGGGGTCGAGCGCGCCGATCATCTCCGTGGATGTCATCAGGAGATACGCGAAGCCGCCGTGGACGATGTTGAGGGCTTCCTTAAGACGGTCCATGAACGTGGATTTGGTCGAGCGCCGAATCAGGTGCATCAGGACCTCGGTGTCGGAATTGGAGTGAAAGATCGCTCCCTCGTCCTCGAGTTTCTCCCTGAGGCTCACGCAGTTCGTGAGATTGCCGTTGTGGCTCAGCGCCACGTCGCCATCATGGAATCGGAACAGGAACGGCTGGATGTTGTCCACGGAGCTTGACCCGGAGGTCGCGTAGCGGACGTGTCCGATGGCGCGGTCGCCTTTTAGCCTGGCGATTTCCGACTCATCGGAAAAAACCTGGGTGAGAAGCCCCAGACCCCGGTGGCCATAGAGCCTTCCGTGGTCGTTCGAGACTATGCCGGCCCCCTCCTGACCGCGGTGCTGCAGGGCGTGCAATCCGAAGTACGTCAGACGAGATGCGTCCGGATGCCCCCACACGCCAAAGATCCCGCACTCTTCATGGATATCCTCGAGTTCAGCCGACAACCTAGGCTCCTTCCACAACCGTGGTCAACGGGGAATCGCACTACCGGCTCACCATACCAACGGCGGACTACATTGACGCGTGCGTCGTCAGCGGAAAGCGATGTTCCGGCTATGTATCCTTTCCGACTGATAAAATCGGCCACGGGCATGACGGTGGGCGAAGGATCGAAAGGAACGGGGAATGAGCATGACATGGACGCCATCCATTCAGGATCGACCGGGGGAGTCTGATGCGCGATCCGGGAGCGATGACTGGGGTTCCAATGAGATCTGGCATTCCCTGGACGCGGAGCGCTCGCTGTCGGCATTGAGAACGACGGATAGGGGGCTGTCCGATGACGAGGCCGCCGGACGGCTGAAGGTCTTCGGCAGGAACCTCCTGCATGAGGCGAGTTCGATTCCCGGATGGCGCCGGTTCCTTGGACAGTTCTCCAGTCCTCTTATCCTTGTCCTCATCGTGTGCGGCGTCATCACCATCGCGCTGGACCATTACGTCGACGCCATCGCGATTTTCATCGTTCTGCTCTTCAATGCCATTCTGGGCTTCTATCAGGAGGACAAGGCGGACAAGGCGGTGGAGGCGCTGTCCTCGCTGTCCACTCCCATGACGCGGGTTCTGCGTTCGGACTCGATGCGGTCCATATCCACCGAATCCGTAGTTCCCGGCGACATCGTGCTGTTGGAGAGCGGCGACCGTGTACCCGCCGACCTGCGCCTCATCGAGGTCAACAACCTTCGGATCAATGAATCCATGCTTACGGGAGAGAGCGACGACGCCAACAAGTCGACCTCCGCGTGCCCGCAGGACGCTCCTTTGGGGGACCGCACGTGCATCGCGTTCTCCGGCACCCTTGTCACAAGCGGACGGGGACGGGGCGTCGTCGTCGCCACCGGCTCGGACACCGAGCTGGGTGAGATCAACGATCTGGTCAACGACACCGACACCATTGCGCCGCTGGAAAGGATCATGCACCGTACCGAAAGGGGCATAGCCTTCGCGGTGATCGTTGTCGCGGCGTTCGTCTTCATCGCCGGAGCCGTGCTGAAGAACGATCCGGCTGGAGCCTTCCTGTCCGCGGTCGCCCTCGCGGTGGCGTCCATGCCCGAGGCGCTGCCCATCGTCCTCACGGTGGCCATGGCCCTGGCCGTGTCGAGGATGGCCAGCCATCACGCCATAGTCCGGACGCTGCCTGCCGTGGAGACGTTGGGGGCCACCACGGTCATCGGCTCCGACAAGACCGGCACCCTCACCCAGAACCGTTTGACGGTCGAATCCTGTGCTCTTGGCACGACGAGTCTGTCGTCGTACGAGGATGTGTCCGGAATTCTGCGAGGAGACGAATCCGCGTCGGATGCGTCCCAAGCGGTGACGGAGGCATGGAGGGGTCTGCTGCGTGCGGCGGCTTTGACCAACGAGGCGGTCCGCTCCACGGGTGATGACGGCGCCCTGCGCTACGAAGGCGATGCGGTCGATGTAGCCATGGCCCGGGCCGCCGATCTGGCCGGAGCGGTGGGAGCCGGCGATTTGGACGCGGATATCGTGCATGAGACGCCGTACGAGCCGGAACTGCGCTATTCCATGACGATTCGTCGGGGGAGCGACGGCGTGCTGACCCAGTATGTCAAAGGCGCTCCCGACAGCATCATCGCCATGTGCACCAGCATGGTCGACGGCGACGGCGTTCGTGTGGATATCGACGTCGATGGACTGCACTCCATGAACATGCGTATGGGTGAGCAGGGGCTGAGGGTTATCGCGGTGGCGTCCCGGACACTCGCGTCCGAGGATGCGGTCGAGGCCGCGGTGCAGCCGTCGCAGCTGTGCTTCCTCGGTGTCGAGGGGATGCTCGATCCTCCTCGTCCGGGCGTGCGCGAGGCCATCGAGGACTGCCGAAAGGCCGGCATCGAGGTGAAAATGATCACCGGAGATCATCCCGTCACGGCAAAGGCCATAGGGGACAGACTCGGTCTTTCGCATACGGAAGAGGCGATCACCGGAGCCGAGATGCTTACCCTCGACGATGAGCAGCTGCGGTCCAGGCTGCGCAAGACGTCCATCGCGGCTCGCGTGTCCCCGCAGGACAAGCTGCGCATTGTGGAGGCTCTGCAGGATGAGGGCGAGACGGTGGCGGTCACCGGTGACGGGGTCAATGACGCTCCGGCGTTGAAGGCCGCCTCCGTGGGCATTTCCATGGGGGAGTCGGGGACCGATGTGGCCCGGGAGGCCAGCGATGTGGTGCTGACCGACGACAATTTCGTCACGATCACCAAGGCCGTAGCCCAGGGACGCGTGACTTTCAAGGCCATCCGAGGATCGGCGTTCTTCCTTCTGTCCACTGCGGTGGCCGCGATGATCGCTGTTGGTGTGAACGTCGTCTCCGAAATGCCCTTGCTGTTCATGCCGCTGCAGATGCTGTGGATCAACATCGTCACAAATGGCGTGCAGGACATAGCATTGGCCTTCGAGCCGGGACAGGGGGACGAGCTTGACCGGCCGCCTCGGGGACGGTCGGAGGGACTGCTGTCCTCGGCGCTTTGGGGTCGGACGGCCATATGTGGGTTGTGGATGGGAATGAGCATCCTTGTTCTCTTCCGCGTTCTGATCGACAGAGACTACGATGACACCACCGCGAGAACGATGGCGTTGACGTTGCTGGTGCTCTTCAACTTCTTCATGTCGATGTCCGCGCGGTCGGAGACCAGATCGGTGTTCGTCATGAATCCCCTGAAGAATCCGTTCCTTCTTACCGCCGCGGTTATGGCTCTCATTCTTCACGCGGTGGCCATGGTGGTTCCCGTGATGGCGTCCGCTCTGGGCATGACGGCATTGACGGGGGCCCAATGGGCGGTGTGCTGGGCTCTGGGCGCGACGGTGCTGATATTCAGCGAGGGCGACAAGGCCGTCAGAGCGTTCCTCGCCCGGCGTGGCCACGACAGCGCGCGTTCCGGAATGAAGGCGGTGGGACGGGTGGCGCACCGCAACATCGTGGCCATGCTCCGCGGGGATGCGCGCTGACCGCTGATCTCGCGCAGCGCCTGGTCCGCGCGTCTGACGAGCCACGTCAGCGAGGCGTGGAGCGGCATGGCGGATGGTAGGTAGTCGTGAGATACGCGGAGCCCGCTTCACATTGCTGAGTGAAGCGGGCTCCGCGCGGACTTGAAAAGGTTGTCTTGTTTTGAACCGTCAGGCTGCGAAGTACCGCACTCCCGCCTCGAACAACGGCTGATGGATGTCGCCGGGGACGTTGCGGTATAGGTCCTTGCCGGTCCGTTCCGAATGTCCCATCTTGCCGAGCACGCGGCCGTCCGGGCTGGTGATGCCCTCGATGGCGAGAAGCGAGCCGTTGGGATTGACGTCAAGGTCCATACTGGGCAGGCCATCCGCGTCCGCGTACTGGGTCGCGATCTGTCCTCCCTCGACGAGCGAGCGCAGCATCGGTTCATCCGCCACGAACCGTCCCTCGCCGTGTGATATCGGAATGGTGTGGATATCACCCACGGACGCCAGCGACAACCACGGGGAGAGGTTGGATGCCACGCGGGTGCGGACCAGTCGGCTTTGATGGCGTCCGATCGTGTTGACGGTCAGAGTCGGGGATGTGCGATCCGTGTCGACTATGTTGCCATAGGGGACCAGCCCCAGCTTGATCAGCGCCTGGAAGCCATTGCAGATTCCCAGGATGAGGCCGTCCCTGTTCGACAGAAGGTCGCGCACGGCGTCCGTCACTTCGGGGGATCGGAAAACCGCTTCGATGAATTTGGCGGATCCGTCAGGCTCGTCGCCGGCGGAGAACCCTCCGGGGATCATGATGATCTGGCTGTCGCGGATCGCGTCGGCGAAGCGCCTGGTCGACAGCGCGACATCGGACGGAGTGAGATTGTTGAACACGAGTGTGCTCGGAACGCCTCCAGCGCGGTTCCAGGCTGCGGCGGAGTCGTATTCGCAATTCGTTCCAGGAAACACCGGGATGATAACCCGCGGGCGTGCGATGGGCGCGACGGTGCGGGTCGCGGGATGTCCATCGTTGAAGGAGATGGGTTCCACCGCGTCGCCCCGGCCCTGATAGGGGAACACCGAGGAGATGCCGTTCTCCCAAACCTCCTGAAGTTCCGCCAGGTCAAGGGTCTGCGAGGACACGCGAAGCGTGTAGTCCTGCGTGGTGTGGCCGATCGTTCCGTGCTCCACCCTGTTGGACATCGTCGGCAGGGAGGCGTCGTCGGAGAGCTCGATGAAGAAGGAGCCATACGCCGGTGTGAACAGGTCGTCCGAGGAGATTGAATCGTCCATGTCGAGGCCGATGCGGTTTCCGACCGTCATAGTGAACAGCGCGGCCGCGCTTGCTCCGTATCCGGGTGTCGAGATGGCCAGCGCCCCACGGGTGGAGGTGAGCTCCTCGATCACATCCATGACTTCGATCAGGGAGTCCGGATCCGGCGTCAGGCCGTCCGCGCCCAGACGTGCGGCGATGCGGACCACTCTGTGTCCGGGGGCCTTGAACTCGGGGGACACCGCGTTCGACGCAGTCCCGACGGCCACGGCAAAGGAGATCAAAGTGGGCGGGACGTCGAGGTCCTCGAAGCTTCCGCTCATCGAATCCTTGCCGCCGATGGCCGCGACACCCAGATCGACCTGTGCGGTGAGAGCTCCCAGCACCGCCGCGGCCGGACGGCCCCAGCGCTCGGGAACGTCACGCAGTTTGCCGAAATACTCCTGAAGGCTGAGGTAGGCGTCCTCTCGGCGGAATCCCGTGGCGACGAGCTTGCATAGCGATTCCACGACGGCGAGATAGCCGCCGGTGTATTGGTCGGCCTCCATGATGTAGGGGTTGAATCCCCACGCCATGGCCGATGCGGTGGCTGTCTCCCCATCCACGGGGAACTTGGCGACCATTGCCTGGGCTGGAGTCAGCTGGGTGCGTCCGCCGAAGGGCATGAGGACGGTGCCGGCCCCGATGGTCGAATCGAAACGCTCCGAAAGGCCCTTGTTCGAGGCCACGTTGAGATCGGACAGCAGTGTGGCCATTCGGTCGTGGAGGGACTGCGCAGGTCGCGGATCACCGTCGCCTGAACGCATGGTCAGCGCCGGCCCGGAGAATAGGCGTCCATCGTACCGCCCACCCCTCTCGATGTGGAGGTCCTGGCTTTTCGGCGCGCCGTTGGAGGCGAGGAAGTCGCGGTCGAGGTCGACGATGACGTCACCCCGCCACGTCATGCGCATGCGTCTCTCCTCGGTGACCACCGCGATGACGGAGGCCTCGAGATTCTCCTCACGGGCGTAGGAGAGGAACTCGTCGATGTCGTCGGCGGCCACATCCACGGCCATGCGCTCCTGCGACTCCGAGATGGCCAGCTCCGTGCCGTCCAGACCGTCGTACTTCTTGCTGACCCTGTCGAGGTCGATGGTCAGGCCGTCGGCGATCTCACCGGTGGCCACGGACACGCCGCCCGCACCGAAATCGTTGCATCGCTTGATCAGACGGCAGGCGTCGCCGCGCCTGAAAAGGCGCTGCAGCTTGCGCTCGATGGGGGCGTTGCCCTTCTGGACCTCGGCACCGCACTCCTCGAGGCTGTCGATGTCCTGCGCCTTCGACGCTCCTGTGGCCCCTCCGATGCCGTCGCGGCCCGTGCGTCCGCCCAGCAGGATGATGCGATCGCCGGGGGTCGGGGTCTCGCGTCGGACATGATCGGCGGGAGTCGCGCCCACGACGGCCCCGACCTCCATGCGCTTGGCGACATAGCCGGGATGGTAGATCTCGGACACCTGGCCGGTGGCCAATCCTATCTGATTGCCATAGGACGAGTATCCATGCGCGGCCGTGGTCACGATCTTGCGCTGCGGCAGCTTGCCGGGAAGCGTCGTCGACAGGGGTGCGGTGGGATCGGCGGCGCCGGTGACGCGCATCGCCTGGTACACGTACGAGCGGCCTGAGAGAGGATCGCGGATGCATCCGCCGATGCAGGTGGCCGCGCCGCCGAACGGCTCGATCTCGGTGGGATGGTTGTGGGTCTCGTTCTTGAAGAGGAAGAGCCAGTCCTGGTCCTCGCCGTCCACGTCGACCTCGACCTTGACCGTGCAGGCGTTGATCTCCTCCGATTCGTCGAGATTCGTCAGAACGCCCTCGCGCTTCAGCCATTTGGCGCCGATCGTCGCCATGTCCATCAGACATATCGGACGGTCCTCCCGGTCCAGCTCGCGCCGCATGGCCAGGTAGCGGTCGAAGGCCGCCGCCACGACGTCGTCGTCGATGCGGATGTTCTCCAGATGGGTCCCGAACGTGGTGTGGCGGCAATGGTCCGACCAGTAGGTGTCGATGACGCGGATCTCGGTGATGGTGGGCTCGCGTCCCTCCTCGCGGAAATGGCGCTGGCAGAATCGCGCGTCGGCCAGATCCATCGCCAGACCGCGTTGCGCGATGAACTCCTCAAGCCCCGAGTCGTCCAGTGCGGTGAAGCCGTCGATGACCTCGACGTCCGCTGGCGTGGCGGTCTCCATGGCGAGGGAGTCGCGGGTCGCCAACGATGCCTCGCGCGCCTCGACCGGGTTGATCACATAGTGCTTGACAGCGTCGATCTGATCGGAGTCCAGCGTCCCGGACAGGACATAGACGCGGGCCGTGCGGACCGTGGGACGCTCGCCCTGGCTGATCAGCTGCACGCATTCCTCGGCGGACGCGGCACGCTGATCGAACTGGCCGGGAAGGTATTCCACGGCGAACACCGCAGCGTCGCCGAAGTCGGGAAGGGCGTCCGACACGTCATCCACCTGCGGTTCGCTGAAAACCGTGGGGATGGCCCTGGTGAAAAGCCCGTCGTCCATGCCCTCGACGTCATACCGGTTGATGATGCGCAGACTCGACAGCTCGGTCAGCCCCAGAACGTCGCGCAGCTCCTCCTGCAGCTGCCGAGCCTCGACGTCGAAACCTGCGCGCTTCTCCACGTACACGCGAAAAACCACTGTTGCCCCCTGTTGTCATTCGTACCGGTGTTGTCGATCTGTTGGCGTCGTCCGTGTCGTCGACTGCGGGACATGGGCCGTGGTCGTCAGGGGAGCGGTCTCCCTGCGGACACGGTCCATATGCTATTCCTGTTCGGACTCGGCGATGCCTTCGGAGGCGGCGAGACCGTTGAGTCTCGAAAGAATCTCCTCATAGGCGGGGATGATGTTGCCCAGATCGCGGCGGAAGAGGTCCTTGTCCAGATGCTCGATGCGGCCGCTGCGGTCCTTGAGATCCCACAGCCTGCAGGTGTCGGGCGTGATCTCGTCGGCCAGAAGGATCGTGCCATCGGACGTCGTGCCCTCCTCGATCTTGAAATCGACCAGCTGGACCTCGATGGCGGAGAAGATGTCGAGAAGCGCCTGATTGACGGCGCGGGCCTGCCGCGAGATCTCGGAGAGCTGCTCCTCGGTCGCCAGTCCCAGGGCCACGATGCCATCGTCGTTGATGAACGGGTCGCCAAGATCGTCGGATTTCAGGCAGAACTCCAGGATCGGCTTCGACAGCGTGGTGCCTTCGGCGACTCCGTACCGCTTGGCGAACGATCCCGCGGCGGTGTTGCGCATGATGATCTCCAACGGGAACATCGTCATCTTGCGTACCAGCTGTTCGGTGGCGGAGATGCGCTTGATGAAGTGGCTGTCCACGCCGCGGGCCTTGAGTAGTTCGAAGACCAGCGAGGTGATGCGGTTGTTCAACTCGCCCTTGCCTTCGATCTGAGCCTTTTTGGCGCCGTTGCCGGCCGTCGCCTGATTCATGTACTCGACCCAGAGCACGTCAGGATCGTCGGTAGCATACATTTTCTTGGCTTTGCCCTTATAGAGCTGTTCCAGTTTCTCCATCGATCGCCTTCCTACGAGATTACGAGATGGATAAGTGAACTTGCGGGGCTTCATCCTAACAAGGACGTATTACAACTCAGCCGACGGTGATGGTCAGCGCGTCGGCCACCGCGCCGGCCCTCGCCCGGGCGTCCTGCACGTCTTTGCCGATGGCCAGTGAGACCGCCATCCTGCGATGCCCGTGGACGGCCGGTTTATCGAAGATGCGCAGGTCGGTGTCCGGTTGCGCCAAGGCGCGGGGCACATCGGTGAAGGCCGCAGACCCTTCGCCCGACACGACGATGGCATGGCTGGCGGCGACTTCGCCGGGCCGCAGGATCAGCGCGGTATGGCCTGAAGTGATGGGCAATCCCAGCACGGCGCGCGCATGCAGCTCGAATTCGTTGAGTCGCTGTGAGGTCATGGTCACCATGCCGGTGTCGTGCGGCCTGGGGGAGACCTCGTTGAATAGCACCGCGCCACTGTGAAGCACGAAGAGCTCGACGCCGAACACGCCCCAGCCCCGTTCGCCGGATCGGTTGGCTTCCTGTACCAGACCGAGCACCGCCGTGGAGGCGATGCGTCGGGCCGTGTCGCGCACGGCGGGATCGACGACCGCCGGCTGCCACGATTCGCGGTAGTCGCCGTGGTCTTGCACCTGCCCGATGGGTTCGCAGGTGACCACGCCCGCGCTGGAGCTTACGGTCAGTACCGTCAGCTCATACGCCAACGGCGCCAGCGCCTCGACGATAACCCGTGAGATTTCGTCGCCGTGTGCCGCTCTGCGGCCGGTCTGTGCCTCGGTCCATGCCGCGTCGAGTTCCTGCGCGGTGCGGACCACGGATTGGCCGTGTCCGGAGGAACTCATGATCGGTTTGACCACGCAGGGGTATCCGACGGTCCCGGCACCGGATCGCAGTTCCTCCAGCGAGCCTGCGAAACGATACGGCGTGGTTGGCAGTCCAAGCCGTTCGTGGGCCAGCACGCGCAGCCGTTCGCGATCCATGCAGATCGCGGCGATGTCGGAACTCGGCACGACCTGGATGCCTGCGGCCGCGGCCCGGGCCAGTTCGCCGGTCGCGATGGCCTCGACCTCGGGGATGATGATGTCCGGTGCGACCTCGTGGATGAGATTATTCAGCAGCTGCGGCTGTGACATGTCAAGCACACGGTGTTCGTGGGCCAGTTGGGCGGCCGGTGCGCCCTCGTAGCTGTCCGCGGCACATACCCAGGCGCCCAGACGCATCAGCGCGATGGTGATCTCCCGGCCCAGCTCGCCCGCACCCAGCAGCAACACACGGGTTCTGGATTCACCCAGCGGGCTGCCCAACGGTCTGTCCTGGGGCTCGTTGGCCGCAGACGGCGGATCGGATCGTGTGATGTGTGGCCCAGAAGCCGGTTGGTCGGCACCATGCAAAGTCATACGTTCATTGTGCCATTGAGTCGCTACGTGGACGGAAGTCGGGGGCGGTATCGCCGCGTCGGTTTATTCGCCGATGGTTCGTGAGATGATCCTGATCGAATCCTGGTAGCGGGTGGCGCACGCCGGAGACATAGGTCAGCGCCGCGTCGAGGTTTCTGCCTTTGGCGGTGATTAGTTTCCATCATTCGCTGTCGCTCACGGGATGGTTGACATTGAGCGTTGTGTCGCACGCGTCAATAACGGTGTGGTCGTGCGTGGCGATGAGTATGGTGGCGCCTTGGTCTGCCATGGTTCTGAGGGTATCGATGACCATGCTGGAGTTGGCGTCGTCGAGCGCGCCGGTCGGCTCGTCGGCCATGATGATGTCGGATTGCTTGACGATGAGACGCGCGAGGGCCACGCGCTGCTGTTCCCCACCGGAAAGCTCATAGATGGGCCGTCGCTCATAGCCGCTCAGACCCACCGTATCGAGGGCGGACGCCTGCCCGGCTTTTTTCGCTTTCGTCAGGCGGCCGGGTCCAAGGGCGATGCGCAGATTGAAGGATACGGTGGCGTTCTCGACGAGCGCGTAGTTCTGGAAGAGGTAGCCTAGACGGGTTCTTCTATATCGTTGGCATGCGCCGGAACTTATGCCGATGAGGGGCCGACCATCCAAATCAATGGATCCGGAAGCGGGTTTTTCCAACAGTCCGATGCAGTTGAGCAGAGTGGTCCGGCTATGGGAATGATGAGACGCAGAACGCCGATGGTGGGGCTCTCGGCAACTCCCGCGGTGGTAAGGGATCCGAGAATGGCCCAGAGCCCGACGCTTACCCCGACGACTATGAAGGTGGTCATCATCGCGTCAAAGGTGAACAGACGTCGGAACATGGTCGGATACCGCCATCCGCTGATGCGCGCGGCGAAGATGAACTGCGCTCGGCGGCGGGTATATACCACGGCCAATCCAATGGTCGTGACCAGGGTGGCTGACAGACCCAACAAGACGTTGAGGATGCTGGTCGCCAGCGACAGGTGGGCAGTCGCAAGGTCCTCCGCAGCGTTTTGGGCTGCCGGACTGATGCCCAGCACATCCCGGGTCAATTGCGGCCTCGCCTTCATGTCTGCGATGGCCTGGCGTGTATTCATCGCAAGGATGCTTCCCCACGTCGTATATCCGTAGTAGTCACCATCAGGGAGGAAAGGTGTATTCGTGGGCAGAACAACCAGGATCGGGTCTTGGATTACCGACTCGGGCTGGTATCCTCCTGGGAGTGTGCGAATATCAGCAGTGGTGTAAGTGAAACGCTTCTGCCCTGCCGGCGCGGCGACCACGTCGATGCTGGGTTTGGCGTTGCGATCGGTTGTGCTGTACTGCCCGCGTGAGTCCATATCCTTGGCGATCACGTCGATTATCTGTGCTTTCTCGTCTATATAGGACTCGGGAATCACGATTGTTACCCCCGTGCTCTGGCGAGGAGCGTGAATTCTTTGACCACGGGTATCGGTTACCTTCTGCAGACGCAGGTAGGCGTCATTCACGTAGAGGACGTCATGGGGTTGACCATGGAGGGTCAGG
>NZ_CASEXV010000026.1 GCF_949292005.1 uncultured Bifidobacterium sp.
ATGGCTGCCGGACGCATATGGCCACGTCGGACTACTATGCGGCGGGAATGCTGAGATCCATGAGCATGAACCTCGACAGACACGGATCCAGCCAGGCGCCGGATCGCGGAACCCTCTGACGATACGAGCCGACACGCGCCGATGCTATCGTGGACGTCGACATGACCGGTGTCGCCTCCGCACATGACGGGGACGCGGGTGCGGGAAGAGGCACAGCCGTCGGCGCGGTAGGCCGTCAGGAGACGATGTGAGAAAGCTCGAATTCGACTATGAGATGAGGCTGACGTTCAGCTCACCGGTCACCGAGCACCGATTCCAGCTGCGATGCGTTCCCGCCACCGGTCCACGGCAGCAGATCGTCGACACCCAGGTCGTTCTGGAGCCGGACGTTCCCGTCGAGACCTCCGTGGACTCCTTCGACTCCATCGTCATCACCGGCTACATTCCACAGGAGCATACGACGTTCGGATACAGGGTCACCGGTCTGGCATTCGTCGACACCGACCACGTCAAGTCCGAACCTCTCAAACCGCTGTACCGCTTCGACTCCTCACTGACCGTCCCCGGACCGGAGATAACGGCCCTGTCGTCCCGCTGCGCCGCGCGGATCGCACGGCTCGCCCCCGACGTCGCACCGCATGCCAGGGCCGCCGAGGTCATGGACGAGGTCTTCCACGCGTTCACCTACGCACCCGGATCGACGACCGTGCGGACCACCGCGGAACAGGCGTTGGCCCAAGGCAGCGGAGTATGCCAGGACTACGCGCACGTGATGCTCGCCGCATGCCGTCATCTGGGACTGTCCGCGCGATACATCGCCGGTCTCCTCAACGGCGAGGGCGCCACCCACGCCTGGGTCGAGGTGTACGAGGACGGGCGATGGATCGGGCTGGATCCCACGCACGACCGCATGGTGGACGACGGGTACATCACCATCGCCCACGGTCGCGACTACCGCGATTGCATGCTCGACATCGGAACGTTCTCGGGAAATCACGTCGAGCAAAGCCAATGGGTCAACGCCTCCGTGCACGAGCAGAGGCTCTGACGTCCGCGCCCCGATCCATCTCCGAGCTCATTGGTTTCCTGATTATCGACGGATGAGCTTGGCATGCTTCACATCGTCGATGGTGCGGGTCCCGGCGAGCTGCATGTCGATGGGCAGCTCCTTGTTGAGATGCCGGATCACGCTGGCCGCCCCCTGCGCCCCACCCAGGGCGAGACCATAGATGACGGGCCTGGCCAGGGCGACGAGATCCGCGCCGCTGGCCAGCGCCTTGAAGACGTGCGAGCCGCGCCGCACCCCGCTGTCGAACATCACGGGAACGCGTCCGTCTACGGCCCGGGCGACCTCGGGAAGAACATTGAACGATGCGGGACCACCATTGAGCTGACGACCGCCGTGATTGGAGACGTACACGCCCGACGCGCCGGCGTCGATGGCGAGCAGGGCGTCCTCCGGCGCCTCGATCCCCTTGACGATGACGGGAAGATGGGTGTAGTCGGCGATGCGCCCGACATCCTCCGGACCGATCTTCTGCGCGGCCTCGGCGTAGATCTCCATGATGCCCTTGCCCTTGCCGTCGCCTTCCGAGAAACGCGCGAGGTTCGCCATGGGGACGGGAAACTGGAATTTGTTGACGACGTCCGCCTCACGGTATCCGCCGACGGTGGAGTCGACGGTGAGGATGATGGCCTTGGCACCCGCCTTCATCGCCTCGTCGAGCAGACTGCGGTTGAAGTCCCGGTCCTTGCTCATGTACAACTGGAAGAACTGCGGCGAGCCATGCCCCGCGGCCGCCGTGTCGGCGATGGTGGTCGAGGAATAGGTGCTCTGGGCCATCAGCGCTCCGACCTGAGCCATGCCCTCGGCGGTGGCCATCTCCCCGCGCAAATGCGCGAGCCCCTGCGCCGCGGCCGGGGCCATCATGATGGGGGTCTTAAGCGGTATCCCGAATATCTCGGTGTCGGTGGAGGGCTTCTCCACGTTCGTCAGCGCCCGGGGAACTATCTGGACGTGGTCGAATGCCGCCGTGTTCTCGCGTAGCGTCCATTCGTCCTCCGAACCGCCCTGGATGTAGCCGAAGGCGCCGGTGGGGATGATCTTCCGCGCGCGTCCTTCAAGCGAGGGCAGGTCCACGATGTCGATCGGCTCCTCGCGGTCGCTCTGCTCGTATCCGTTGATGATCGTCATGATCATTCACTCCTTTGTTTCTGATTTGTCTTGTTCGTCTTGTTCGTCTTGCGCTTACAGACTTTTCGCCATCGTCCGCATGCGAGCGAGACCATGGATCATCAGTCCCACCGCGATGGCGGAGATCACGGTGCCCTCGCGCACGCTTCCGAGCGAACCGAGAAAGATCCAGCAGACCGCAGCCCCCGTGACGGACATCGTCACGTCCGAGATGACGCGCACCTTCCCGAAACGCGCATCGAAGCGCCGGCACAACGCGCGGATGAAGGCATCCCCGGGCAGCATGGCCAGATTCGCCATCACCTCGAGGAACGCGCCGACGGCGATGACCAGACAGCCGCCCAAAAGCATCACCACCTTGGGAGCGTATCCTGCGGGACTCAGCAGTCGGGCCACCGGCACGAACACGTCGATGGCGTATCCGAAGACGAATCCCAGAACGGTCTGGATCCCCAGACTCCTCCAATCGGGCTCGGCCGGGTCGATCACGATCTGCACGGCCGTCAGCGCCAATCCGAAGACGATGGTCCACTCGCCCAGCGTGAGACCGGGAACCACCAGGGACAGGCCGTAGGGTATCGCCGCGATGGGCGACGTCCCCAGATGCGCCTCGGTCACGACGGCCACCCCCAGGGCGTTCGCGGCGAGTCCGGCAAGCAGAAGGCCGCGCCGATGCCATGGACCGTTCGCCGTTCTCACGATGGTCGTTGCCGACATCAGCACCTCACCGGCTTCATGGAATCATCCGATGCGGTTGTGCCGGAGTCCTCCAGGGCATCGACGTCCTCAAGCGCGGCGACCATCCTATCGACCATGTCCGCCAGTCGCCGACGCTCATCGGACGTCAGACGGGAGAACGCCACGCGTCCGGCATCCGTTCCGTTGCCCTCAAGCTCGCGCGCCATGCGCTCCCCCGCGGCGGTGGCGAAGACCTCGCGCTCACGAGCGTCGCCGGCGCAGACCCTGGTCTCGAGAAGACCCCTGTCGCGCAGCTTCGACATCGTCTTCTGCACCGCCTGATGGGTGACCTCCATTTTCGCGCTCAGGTCCCGGCATGACGAACCCGGATGCGACGCGAAATAGAGAAGCGTCCCCGATTGGCTCGCAGTCAGTCCGTGCGCATGCAGATCGGCATCGCGGCGATTGATGAGGAGGTATCCCAGTCTGATCAGACGTCGTTGAAGGGTGAATCCCTCCACCTCGCTCCGTTCAGGAGCGTCCGATCCGTCAACCGCATCCACCGTCACCGCGCTCGACTCCTCCATATGCACTGCCTCCATACCGCACTATTTGTACAACTGGTTGTATATATCGCGAATGATGGAGGATGTCAAACTTCGCCGCGGAGGGAACCGGGAACACCGGTCAGCGCAACAGGAGCGGAAGGAATGATCGTCTCAAGCGACCTGCCGTAGGCACCCAATGAACCTGGTCAGACGCATTCGTGAAGGAGGAAGAAGATCGCGAACACATTATGCTGTATACGAACATATACAATATGAATTGTGTACATTCATATACATCCGTACGCTAAATTCCAGTGCATCGACATACTCGATGCGGACACCAGATCAGGGAGACGACCATGAAATCGCCCATCAGGACCATGTACGACATGGGTCTTGCCATACGGCAGCGCCGCACACTCCTTGGTCTTTCCCAGGAGACTCTCGCCAGACGCGCCGGCGTCTCGCGCAGCTGGCTGGCCAAGGTCGAGCTCGGCAAGGCGTCGTTCGACTTCAGACGCATCCTCATGGTCTGTTCGTCAATCGGGCTTCACGTGAGCGTGGACGATGAGTGACCGTGTTCTTGAAGTGCTCATGGACGGACGGCGTATGGGTGAGCTTCACATGAGCCGATCGGGTTCCCTGTCGTATGAGTACGACAGTGCGTATGCGAGCGAACAGGGGGCCACTCCCCTCTCACTGTCCATGCCGTTGGGGCAGAGCCGGCATGGGAACCGTGTTGTTCTTCCTTTCCTTGAGGGGCTGCTTCCCGACAATCCCCTGGCGATTCAAGCGATGTCCAGGAGATATCAGGTCTCCGCGCAATCGCCCTTCGCACTGCTCGAACACGTCGGACATGACGTCGCTGGGGCGCTACAGCTAGTTCGCCCCGGGGAGGAGTCAGAGGATTCGACGGCGAACAGAACGAGCATGCGCCCCATCGATGATCATCAGCTGTCCTCCATGCTGCGCGACATTCTGGACGTCTATGGTTCCGGGACGGCATGGAACGGCACACAGCGGATGAGTCTGGCAGGAGCACAGGCAAAGCTCGCACTGACAAGAACAACGAACGGATGCTGGGCGGTGCCTCAGCGAGGGACACCTTCGACGTGCATCGTCAAACCCCTGCCGATCGGGACAGAAACATTCCCCGATGCTGATATCGTCGAGCTTTTCTGTCAGAACGTCGTCGCAGCCATCGGACTGCCTGCGGCGCGATCGACGCTCTGGACGTCACCGGACGAAACCATGCGCGCCGTGGTATCCGAGAGATATGACCGTGAACGACGAGGCGACGGCACCTATCGGCGTCTGCATCAGGAGGATTTCTGTCAGGCGATGTCGATTCCACCGACCCGAAAGCACCAGCGACAGGACGGCGGCCCCGGAATCGGTCAGATCGGGCGACTGTTCGCAACACGATTGGAGCCGGAGTCGATGAGTGACGTCGGCAGATCCTTTTTGAGGGCCGTCACGGCAAACGCCGCTCTACTCAATACGGACGCACACGCGAAGAACTATTCGCTGATGCTGTCGGGATCCGGAGTGGTGCTCTCACCTCTTTACGACGTGGTGTCCATCGGCGCCTTCCTGGGAAAGGACGAGCATCCGCTTTTCCCCATGCGTCTTGGAACCACCTTCGACCTCGAGCAGGTGTTCCCGGAAACGCTCGTCGCCTCAGCACGCTCCCTGAGAATCGCGAAGGACGAGGCAGCGGACATCGTCGACGACACGCTTTCATCATTGGATGCGCAGCTGGACTCCGTCGCCGAGGAGATGGCCGGCATGGACGTCGATGGCATCATCTCACGGACGGTCGAAGCCATAAGAAGACATTCAGCACTTCTGACGTCAATGCATCACGAGTAGCGAACGACATCAGGCGCAGCGCATTACCGTACGGCGACGGCGCGCAGACGACGATAGTCGGCGATCCAGCAGCCGCGCGCCGCGTCCCAAAGGTCGTCCCGAAGCCCTTCCTCGACCTCGGTGATGATCGTCCGCCGTTCGTCCTCGTCCACCCGGGCGAGATCGTCGGCATGAAACTGCCGAAGCCAGCTGGAAAGCCCCGCCTCTCCACCGCCCAGCGGCGTGGGACGGTCGTAGGAGCCCACGTCGATGCCATGGAATCCGGCGCGTTCAAGATTGCGACGGAACTCGTCATCGCCGGGAAAGACGAACCGCACCGCCAGATCCAGCCCGCGCCGACGCATCGCCCGTCCCATGGCCGCATCGACGCGGGCGATGTTGCCCTTGGCGCCGAACTCGCACACAAGCCGTCCCCCGGGTCTCAGCGCGCGCCGCACGGTGGAAAGCAGCCGAGGATGGTCGGGGATCCAATGGAACACGGCGTTGGAGAAGACCACGTCGAAGTCACCGTCATACGGCAGGTCGAGCGCATCGGCGACACGGAACTCCACGCCGGGATGCTCGCGTCGGGCGCGAACGACCATCTCCGCCGAGGCGTCCACCCCGACCACATGCGGGATGCGCCCCGCAAGCTCCGCGGTGAGCGTGCCCGTCCCGCAGCCCAGATCGAGAAGCGCCTCCGTGCCCGCGGGGACGAGAGTCTCCAGCGATCTGCCGTAGGCGCTGACGAAGTCCTGATCGCGGTCGTACCGGTCGGCGTCCCATTTCATAATTCCCTGATCCCCTGTCCCTGCGTCATGTCTTCTGCCTTTTGTGCCGGCGCCATTCCCCGACGACGCTACTCCCTGCGCAGCGCGAGGCTGACGGCCCCCGGCAGCGCGGCGAGAGAGGAACCCGGCAGAAGAATCTTCGAGGCGCGCAGACCACTACCGATAAGCACCTCGTCCCTGACGGCGAGCTTCTCGTCAACGAGGATCGGCCACTCGGCGGGCAACCCGACCGGGGTGATGCCGCCGTACTCCATGCCCGTGAGCTCCACGGCAGCCTCCATGGGCGCGAAGGACAGCTTGTGGACGTGCAACGCGCGTCTGACGATGCCGTTGATGTCCGCACGGGCGTCCCCGGCCACGACGACCGCGGCATGACTGACGACGCCCGCATGCCTGCCCTCGACGATGATGCAGTTGCCCGTCACGTCCGGACCGATGTCGTAGTGCTCGCAGAACGCGTCCGTGTCGGACAGCTCGGGATCGATCGCCGCCACACGAAGCCCGGGGACGGCGGGAGCGGCCTTGGCCGTCGAAGGGGCGACGAGAGCGGCGTCCGCCGAGGGGTCGAAGTCATGGAATGCCAGTCTGCCGAAGTCCATACCGTGCATGGTAGCCACGAAGGCGCCATGGGATGGCGGTCCCGTCCATTCCACGGACGTCGAATCACTCACGGTGGCTGCCGCGAAAGGCCCTGTCGCAGAACGGATTTCGTCAACCTCAATGCCTTGCGCATAGGCATATGCTGGTGATTTGGTGGATCATATCCGGAATCATCGGGAGGTTATGCACGATACCCCAGCCGGTCATCGACATCCCGTGCATCCTGTGGATGCTGCTGATGTGCGCGGGTCTCACCACGGCCATCTTTCTCTTTCTGCGGGCGACTCCGTTCGATGAGCTGGTCGCGAGATTCGACGGCAGGGCATCCGCCCGGATCGGCAGAATCTGGTTCTCTCTGTTCGTGCCGGCATGGCTGCTGACCTGCAGCGCGTTGCCCGATGAAACCGGTCGATCCTGTACGATCGGTTTCAGGATGGCACAAGAAGATCCCACACCGGTAGACGCTGCCATCAAAAAAAGGAACAGGCTGACGGCACGACCACCAAATAAGTATGCCTGGGCGTTTCTTCCGGTTGCCGTCACCAGGCGAAGGGCTCGTCGTACATCCGCGTGGACGGGACTCCGCGGCCCTTGAGGAAGCGCGCCCACGTCCTGCGCATCCGGCCGGGTCCGGCGATGAGATACACGGCCCCGGGGATCACGACGTCCTCCATCTGTCTGCGGCTCAGCCTGCCTTCCTGTATGATCACGGGGCCGTCATGCCGCTGGCTCAGACGGTGGAGACGCTCGGCATAGGGCAGCAGCTCCCCACGTTTCGCCGTGTACACGACGGCGGCCATGCGACGGGTGAAGCGTTCGGCCACGGCCATCATCGGCGTCACGCCGATTCCGCCGGAGATGATCACGATGGGCGAGTCGCGATGCTCCTCAAGGAAACGCTGGATTCTGCCATAGGGCGGAAGAAGACCGACCTCGCTGCCGACGGCGACGGACCGCAGCCCGCGCGTGAAGTCACCATCCTCGCGAATGGCGAAAGTCCAGAGCACCACCTTCGCTCCTTCGCGCGGCGACGGACAGGCGGCCTCGTCTCCACCATCAGCCGGCCTCTCATCCGACGACGGCGCGTTGACGATGGAGAACGGATGATACTCGTGCATGCCCGTGATTCCGGGGAACCGGATGAACGCGAAGTCCCCAGCCTCCCATGTCGTCGTTGCGGGAATCCCGACGCGGACGGTCAGCTCATGGACGCGCGGCGCGATCATGCGATGGGCGACGAGACGTCCATGCAACGCCTGCCTACGCATACGGGCCTTGCCGAGAACATATAGCAGCAGGGTCAAGGCTGTCATGACGTCGAGCACCACCATGAACCAGCGGATGGACGACACGTAGTCGATGAGCTGCACGTGGACGAACACCAGAAGGACTGCGAGAAGATTGAGTCGATGGAGCCACACGGACGTCTCATGGTGGACCAGGCGCTCCACCAGGGATCGGATCCGCGCCAGCAGGGGTATGCGCGACGTCAGCCATCCCGACATGAACACGATCGACCAGCAGGCGAGGGAGATGAGGAGAATCAGCGCCAGCGTCCCCGTCTGCTTCACAAGCCCGGTTGACGAGGAGAACAGATCGTGCGCCAGCGCGGCGACGACGGCCAGAAGACCGATGACGCCGTGGACGACGTAGATGTGCGGCAGGCCCACGGCACGGTCGAGCCATCGTGGACGGACGGACAGCAACACGGCCGCCAGCATCCACGTATAGGCGACGACGCCCATCTGCATGGCCGGGAGACTCCCGAGATGAATGACGGGAAGACCGAGTGACAACGTGAGCATCATCGGGGCCGGAAGGACGAGAAGAACCACAAGCCAGACGAGAGTCAGAGCGGAGAAGGACCGTCTATCGTTCATCGCAGGACCTCCCTATGCCGATCGCAGGATTCCCTACCACCGGCGGGCCATTGAGCAACGACCCCTCTGACGTGCTCCACCGGTTCGGTTCGTTGGCCGTTCGAGTATGCGAGAATACGCTCCGGTCCGAGGACGAGAACGGCGGTAAGCCCGTGCTCGCCGACCAGACGATCGATATCACGCAGGGACGCCGCGAGGAGAGCGGTGGCCCATACGTCGGCATCGACGAGCGAGTCGGCGATAACCGTAGCCTGAACGACGTCATGGAAGCGACGCACCACATGCTCGCCTCGTTCGCTCGTTCCCGACGTCGCCACGGCTCCGGACGGCAGATCGAAGGCCGCCACGAATCGTCGTCCGTCGTGGGAGTCAACGACGCCGATATGCCAGAGGTCGCCGTCCGCACGCGGGGCCACGGCCATGTCACCTCCGGCGTTGATGGCCGCCGCGGCGATGCTCCCCTGCGCGATCAGCGGGTTCAGCACGAGGTCAAAGGCCCGTTCGACGGCCCAGCCCTTGACGAGTCCCGTGGGATCGTAGCCGCCACGGAAGAACGGGTCGAACAAGCCGTCCGTTTCCATCCGGGCCAGCAGGGAACGGCTATGGACGTCGGTGAAGTCGTCGTCCGTGAGCATCGACCTGTCCCCCGCGCGATATCGGCAGACGAGGGAATCGGAACGGAAGGGAGAGAAACGCCGGTCGACGTCGACGAGAACATCCCCGATTCCTCCGATCGCGGACTCCATGACCCGCGCGTCGCCGGGCCCGTCAAGAAGGATGGTGAAGGGCAGATTCATCACGTTGAGCGTCCGAGCATGCATGGCGCCTCTATCCCTTCGCCTGGAGGATGGCGTCCTGCAGGGATCCGGTGAATCCGTCATACGTTTCGGTCGCGCCGCTGACCAGCTGGATTTCGGAGCTTTGCGCGGCCAGGGCCTCCTTGACGTATATGGGGATCGCCTGATCGTTGATCGACGAGGAGGTCGGATTCTCCTGCGGGTACTGCAGCGCGTCGACCGCCGTGATCGATCCGCCGGACACGGTGATCCGCACCTGCACGTCGCCGCGACCGGTCGTCGTGATCGATCCGGTGTACGTTCCATCCTGCAACCCCGTCGATGACGAGGACGCGGAATCTCCAGAGGAGGACGAGGACGAGGACGACGAGGATCCGGATGAGGCCGACGCCCCTGAACCGGATGATGCCGTGGTCGCCGTCGTGGCCTGCGCCAGAAGCGCGCGGCTCTGCTGAATCCTCATCTGAGGAATGAACACGAGCGCCGCCACGTCAAGCCCCAGAG
>NZ_CASEXV010000027.1 GCF_949292005.1 uncultured Bifidobacterium sp.
CCCGTCCGACGTGGGCAGTGCGTTCACGAAACGAGGTCAGAGAGGGAGGTAGATATGGACTCCGGAAATGCCGCATGGATTCTCACATCCGCGTCATTGGTGTTCCTGATGACGCCCGGCGTTGCGTTCTTCTATGGGGGAATGGTCCGCGCCAAGGCTGTGCTGAACATGCTCATGCTGTCGGTGGGCGCGCTTGCCGTGACGGGTGTCGTATGGATGTTCTGGGGATGGTCGATCGCCTATGCGGGCAACGACATCGGTGGAATATTCGGCGATCCCGCATCGGGCTTCCTGCTCAAGGACGCTGTCGTTGCCAAGGATGGCGTCTTCACCGCCACGGGCCTGAACGGCAACAAATACCCCGTGAGCATCGACGTGGCCTTCCAGCTTGCGTTCGCCATGATCACCGTGGCGTTGATTTCGGGAGCTCTCGCGGAGCGCATCAAGATGAGCACATGGATGCTTTTCGTGGCTTTGTGGATCACCTTCGACTACGCGCCCATGGCCCACATGGTCTGGAACGGTGGCCTTCTGTCCAGCACTGGTGCGATTTCCACGGCCATTGGCGCCGCCGCCCATGATTTTGCAGGAGGCACGGTCGTCCACATCAACGCCGCAATCGCCGCCTTGGTGATTGTTCTGATTATCGGTAAGCGCAAGGGCTTCGGAACGGAGCCGATTCGTCCGCACAATGTCCCCTTTGTGATGCTCGGCGCGTTCCTTCTGTGGTTTGGATGGTTCGGATTCAACGCAGGCTCTGCCTTCGCGGCCAACGGAACCGCCGGATACGCATGGATCTCGACCACCGCCGCCACGTCGGCCGCAACCCTCAGCTGGCTTTTCACCGAGAAGATTCGCAGTGGCCACTACACGGCCATGGGCGCGGCCTCCGGCATGGTCGCCGGTCTGGTCGCCATCACCCCCGCGGCGGATGTTGTCTCCCCGATCTGGGCCATGGTGCTTGGTGCCATCGCTGGTGTCCTGTGTTGCTTCGCCTGTGGGCTCAAGTTCAAGCTCGGCTATGACGATTCGCTCGATGTCGTCGGCGTCCATGGCGTCGGCGGTCTGACGGGCACCGTCCTCATCGGTTTCTTCGCCGAGGGAACGGGACTGTTCGCCGGTGGCGACGGCAAGCAGCTGTTGGTGCAGATCATCATCGCGCTGGTGGCCATCGCCTACTCGGCCGTCATCACCGCGATCATCGCCTTCGCGCTGGAGAAGACCATGGGCTGGCGCGTCACCGAGGCGCAGGAGGTCTCCGGGGTCGATCTTGTCGATCAGGGAGAACGTGCTTACGATTTCGCTGGAATGTCCAGTTCGGTTCTCAAGGAGGTGAAGTGAGATGAAGCTCATCACAGCGATCATCCAGCCGCATAAGCTCGATGATGTCAAGCAGGCGTTGTCCGCCGCCGGAGTCCACGGGCTCACTGTGTCGGAGGCGAACGGCTACGGCCGTCAGCGTGGGCACACGGAGGTGTATCGCGGCGCCGAGTACACGGTCGACCTCATTCCCAAGATTCGCATCGAGGTTCTCGCCGACGATGCTGATGCTGAGACCCTGGTCTCCACCATCGTCAAGGCGGCTGGATCGGGAACCATCGGCGACGGCAAGGTATGGGTCGCTCCTCTCGACTCCGTCACCCGCGTGCGGACCGGCGAGAACGGCTCCGCCGCAATCTGATGGCGTGTGGCGTCTGATCTGACGCGTGCGAATCCCCGTATGGACGAGTGTCATACGGGGATTCCTGTATCCGCAGCGGTGTGATGGGCATGGTCGTGGACGAACACACGGCGGTCGGTGTCCGGGAAGTCGGGTTGACATGGCAAATGCGGTGGATGGTCTGAAGAAGCGTTTCATGGCCTTGGGCAGGCCCGATGCCGACGGTGTGTACAGGGACGGGGCCGTCAAAAGACGTGAGCGTTCATCTCTTGCGGTTGACGCCATATCACGCCTATGGTCGCAGGCTTGTGAATCGTTGCAGTTCGACGTGCCTACGGAGGGGATCGCGTTGGCGGCCGTCGGCTCGTTGGCGCGCGGCCAGATGGGTCCCAGCTCCGATCTGGATCTCGTCGTCATCATGGAGCCTCGTGTGCTTAAGGACTCGCAAATTTCCGAGTTGACGAACAAACTGTGGTATCCCCTATGGGACTGCGGACTTGATCTTGACCATTCGGTGCGCACCCGGCAGCAATGCGAAAGCGTGACCGACCAGGACCTCCCCGCGGCCATGGGCTGGCTGGATGTTCTTTCAATCGCGGGAGATGCCGGCTTGGTGGAGCGCACATCGTCGTCCATTCTTGAGCGCTGGCGGCGGGCGGCGCGCAAACGGCTTCCCGAGCTTTTGGAATCCGCGTCGGCCCGATTGGAGGAGTTCGGTCGAATGCCGTATCTCAACCAGCCCAATGTCAAGGAGGCGCGGGGGGGGCTGCGTGACTCGGTTCTCGTCTCCGCTCTCGCGGCGTCATGGCTGGCGGACCGGCCGCATGGCGGTTATGACGATGCGGTTGGCAGGCTTCTCGACGTGCGCGACTGCATCCATCTCGTTGCTGGCAAGGACACGGATCTTCTTCTCGCGCAGTACCAGCCGTCCGTGGCGCGGATGATGGGATTGTGCGATCCCACCCTTCCCGAGCCCGATAGGGCGGTGAACGCGGTCGAGGATTTGCAGACGCTGCTGTCCCGTCTCGGCAGGCGCATCGCCTTCGCCCTTGATGCCACGGCCTCGCATGCGGAGCACACGGTGACGCATGAGAGGCCGCGCTTCGCCTTCTTCCAGATGATGCGCCCGCAGTCCGCGGGGCGTCGTGAGGCTCCACGATTCGATGTCATCGCTCCGTCAGTGGCTGAGCATGAACATGAGGTGGTTCTGGCGCCGGGAGTGGATCCCGCGTCGGATGCCGAGCTGCCGTTGAGGGTGGCGGTCGCGGCGGCGGAGTTTGGTTTGCCCATCAGTCCGGTCACGCTGGTGAATCTGCGCCTGTGTCCGATTCGTGACGATATCTGGGATGAGAGTTCCAGAAGCCTCTTCATCCGACTCCTGGCGTCCGGAGATTCGCTTATCCGCGTTTGGGAGGAGATCGATTATGTGGGGATTCCCGGACGGTGGATGCCGGAATGGCTGGGCGTGCGCAACCGTCCATCGGCGTCGGCCGCGCATCGGTACACGATCGACCGACACATGGTCGAGGTGGTTTCCAGACTGGGAAGGACATCCCCTGATGGAGTGCGCTACGACGATGACCACTACTGCGCTCTTTTGCTGGCCGGTCTGCTGCATGATATCGGCAAAAGGTCGGGAGTGCGTGACCATGCGGCCGAGGGGGCGAGGCACGCCCCAGTGATTCTGCGTCGCATGGGGTATCCGGAGACGATTGTGGACATGGTCATCGTGCTTGTCCGTGAGCATCTGACGTTGTCGGAGTTCGCCACGGGTAGGGATCCGGCGGATCGTTCAGCGGCCCAGGAGCTGGCGGACAGGCTGGGCGGCGATCCGGTGATGCTTGATATGCTGTGCGATCTGACACGTTCCGATGGCTCATCGTTGGGGGCCACCGCGGGCGAGGTGATCAGTCGGCAGTATGGGTGGTCGAGGTGGAGGGAGACCACGGTGCGGATGATGTACGCCGCCGTGCGAGACGTCATGATGGACTCCTGGGAGACCGACTCTGCGGCCGATGCTGATGGAGATGTCAGTGCATCCACTGGTCCGAGCGGATCCGCAGACCGTTGAAAACGGCTCTGGGCCCGATAAACAGGACGTTGATGAGCATCCATAGAACGACCATGCGCATGGTGTCGGTTGTGAGGATCCGTCCGTTGGCCGCGTCGGCCGCTCCCAGGGCGGGGATGTAAACCAGTGCCGTCAGTGTGCAGGTGACGGCCAGATAGCGATAGTCCCGGGCCCCTATGAGGATGCCATCCAACGCCCACATCCACCCGGCAAGCGGAAGGAAGACGGCCTGCGTGATCATTCCGATGGCGATGAGTCGGACGATCGAGGGGTTGGGGCTGAACAGCGGCGAGGTGAGCCACGCCAGAGCCAGCATGGCCGCCGCGATGAGCAGCCCGGTGACCAGACCGGCCTTGGATGCCATCGAGACGGCCTTGCGGGCCTGGTCACGGTGTCCCGCTCCCAGCTGGAGCGCCACCAGAGCCTGTCCTGAGATGCCGATGGCGTCCAGCATGTTGAGGACGAAGTTCCATACGGCGTTCACCGACTGGTAGGCGGCCAGGATGTGGTCGCCCATCCGTGCCGCCAGCATCACCGTGCCGACCAGCGCGCACCGCAGCGCGAGGGTGCGGATGAACAGGGGGCCGCCGTCACCGGCGCTGCTTAGAATCCCTTTCATCCGTGGAGCGAGACGCGCGCCGCCATCGTGGGCCCATCGCAGTGTGGGCACCAGCATGATGAGGCAGGTGAGCCATTGCGCGATCAGAGTGGCCACGCCCGACCCCACTATCCCCCAGCCCAGTCCGATCACCATAATCACGTCGAGGATGGTGTTCATGGCCGCTCCGCAGACCGCGGCGACAAGAGTCAGACGTGTGCGCTCGAGGCCGCGCAGAATGCCATTGCACGCGTAGACCAGAAGCGCCCCTGGAAGCCCTCCGATCATGACGAGCAGATAGGCGGTGGCGTTGTCCAGCACCGACCCTTGGGCGCCCAGAAGCGAGCATAGTGGTCTGGCGGTCAGTCCGATGATCGCGGCGACCGCCACCCCGATCGCCAGCGCGAGCCACAGCCCGCTGACCCCCTCCTCGAATCCCTCGCGTCGATGTCCGGCACCCATAAGGTGAGCGACCCGCGAGGTGGTTCCATAGGCCAAAAACACGCAGAGTCCCACGGTGGTGAGGATGATCGTCGATCCTATGGACAGTCCGGCCAGGGCGGAGTCGTTGACATGTCCCACGATTGCGGTGTCGATGAGGATGAACACAGGTTCGGCGATGAGTTGGCCGAAGGTGGGGATTGCCATGGCGACGAGCTGGCGGAGCATGTCACGCGATGATTGCGATGCGGATGCAGGGGAGGACTGGTCGGCGCTGGGGCTCATGCGGCCAGCTTACGGGCGTGGGTGTGCAACCGACGTGGTTGTTTCATTCCCACCGTCCCTTTCCTGTGACGGCGCATTACCACAGTGCCGGTGGTATCCGGACCGTCGCACTGCGTCGGGGGGAGTAATCCCCACACTATGCACAGAGTTATCCCCACCATGTGGATAACTCGGGGGATTGTCCTCTGTAAGATGCCTTGAATGTGGATAACTTTTTTTCTTGTCCACACGGAAGGTGTCGGAGTGTCGCCGCTTGAGTACGAGTCTGGCGTTCAGCTGACGGATTCCGGCGGGTCACACCCGGGACCCTATACTCATAGGCATGGCAGATGGTGATTCATGGGACGATTCTCGGCGGCGGTTGGGTGCGAGTGGCTCCGTGGCGTCGACGACGGCCACGTCCGGCGCTATTTTCGACCGTGTTCCCCCTCATGATGATGAGGCCGAGATGGCGGTTCTCGGCGGCATGCTGATGAGCAAGGACGCGATCGGCGAGGTCTCGCAGATGCTGTCCACCACCGATTTCTACGAGCCGCGCAATCAGACTGTGTACCAATCGGTCGTCGATCTTTTCGCTGCGTCGCAGCCGGTCGATGTGGTTCTTGTCGCGAACCAGCTGCTCAAGGATGGTGATCTTGACAAGGTGGGAGGAGCCGATTACCTCCACAGCCTTGTCGCGTCGGTTCCTACGGCGGCGAACGCCACGTACTACGCGCAGATAGTGCATCAGCGCGCCATCCTGCGCAACGTCATCGCCACAGGCACCAAGATCGTGCAGTTGGGGTACTCCGCCGAAGGATCGCAGGCCGAGGATGTGGTGAACATCGCGCAATCCGAGGTCTACGAGATGAGCGTGGGCAAGGTCCGGCAGGACTATGCGCCCATCGGCAGCGTCGTCCACGACACTCTCGACCAGCTCGACAAGATGCAGAACAATGAGATCGAGAAGGGCGTCCCCACAGGCTTCCGCGACATCGACGACGTGACCCAGGGGCTTCAGCCCGGCCAGATGATAGTCGTGGCGGGACGCCCCGCGATGGGAAAGTCGACACTGGGCATCGACTTCGCCCGTTCGGCCGCTTTGCACCACAACATGACGGCTGTAGTCTTCTCGTTGGAGATGAGCAAGGTCGAGCTTGCGCAGCGCATCATCTCCGCGGAGACGAACATTCCTCTGGTGGCATTGCGGCGGGCCGACGACATCTCCCCCGAACGGTGGAACACACTCAACAACTTCTGGACGCGCCTGCAGGACGCGCCTTTGTTCATCGATGACAGTCCGAACATGAGCCTTATGGAGATCCGGGCCAAATGCCGTAGGCTCAAGCAGACGAACGACCTCAAACTCGTCGTCATCGACTATCTGCAGCTCATGAGCTCCGGGAAGAAGGTCGAAAGCCGGCAGCAGGAGGTCTCCGAGTTCTCCCGGGCGCTCAAGCTTCTCGCCAAGGAGCTCGAGGTCCCCGTCGTAGCGCTCAGCCAGCTCAACCGTGGACCTGAGATGCGCAACGACCGCAAGCCGCAGCTGTCCGATCTTCGAGAGTCGGGATCGATTGAACAGGACGCCGACGTGGTCATGCTCGTCCACAGGCCGGATTTCTACGACAAGGAGGACCGTCCAGGGGAGGCCGACATCATCATGGCCAAGCATCGCAACGGTCCGACCGAGACCTTCCATCTCGCGTTCCTTGGCGCCACGTCGAAGTTCAAGGACATGCCGCAGGACAGTCAACAGGGGGTGTGATATGACGGCGAACGCGATGAACGTCATCACTCCGGCGGTCGGCAGAATGGCGTCGGCGGTCTCACGGTTGACCGGTCATGGGGGCAGCGCGTTCCCGGGGCTGGTGGCGGAGCGCATCGATCCGGGATTTCTCGCGCGGACACTGTCGCGGCTTCCCTATGGTGTTGTGCTTGTGTCCGGCACGAATGGCAAGACGACCACAACGCGCATGATCGCCACCATGCTGGAGGATCTGGGACTGCGCGTCTTCACCAATCCCACGGGGTCGAACTTCACCCGCGGCGTCGCGTCCGCCCTTGTGGGTGCGGTGGGTCCGATTGGACGCCTGTCGGCAGACATCGCCGTGCTGGAGCTTGACGAGGCGTATGCCGTCCGTTTCGTCGCCCAGATCAGACCGCGGTACTCCGTGCTGCTCAATGTGCTGCGCGACCAATTGGACCGATTCGGGGAGATAGACCACACCGCCGACCTGCTGGGTGCCGTGGCGTCCGCGACGACAGGAGCCGTGGTGCTCAACCGCGAGGATCCGCGTATCGCATCTCTGGCGTCCCGTGCGTCCGATGGAGTGGACGTGAGGTATTTCGGACTCGAGAAGGGACTGCGCGCGCTGTTCCCCTCCGATGACGACATGCACGACGACGACCTTGGCGAGTCTTCCTCAACGACGTGCGGCGCCGTGCCATCGACCGACCATGCGGACGCGATTCGCGCGGATGTAACTCTCGCCTCCGTTGGCGACCACAGGGCGACTTTTATCGTCGACGGTCGGGAATCCTCCACCGATGTCAGGCTCGAGGGAGTGTACAACCTCTACAACGCGGCTGCCGCACTCGCCGCGGTGCGCGCGGTTCTTCGAAGCGTGCCCTCGGAGGGGAAGGGGCCGCATCCGACGGATGAAGATGTCGTCAGGGCCTTGTCCGGTGTCACTCCGGCATTCGGCCGCGGCGAGTCGATTGACGTCGACGGAACATCCGTGGAGCTCCTCCTGGTCAAGAACCCCATGGGATTCCGCCTGTCCCTGGCGTCCTTTCCGCCACAGGACCACGACACGATGATCGCCATATGCGATGAGTACGCCGACGGTCGGGACATGAGCTGGCTATGGGACGTCGATTTCCGCTCCTTGGTTGGTTCCGGCGTCGATATGGTGTCGGGTACGCGGGCCTGGGACATGGCGTTGCGTCTGGAATACGACGACGTGCCGGTCGGGTCGGTGGACACGGATCTTGAGTCCGCGGTCGAGCGGTTCGTCCGCTTCGATCCCGAAACTCCTAAACACATCTACTGCACGTACACCGCCATGCTCCGCGTCCGTTCCGCGCTCGCGAAGGTGGCGTCGGTGGCCCAGGTGGGCGTTGGCCGCTGACACGGTCGAAGGGAGTCATGATGGCCAAGGTGATAGACGTCGTATCCCTCTATCCGCGGGACATGAACATCTACGGAGACTGGGGAAACATTCTCACCGTGAGACGGAGGCTCGAGCTGTATGGGTATGAGCCACGCCTGCATTCCTACAATCAGGGAGATGACTGGCCCGAGCATGTGGATGTGGTGCTCGGCGGAGGTGGTCAGGACAACTGCCAGAAGCGCATCACCGCGGATCTCTTCCGGCGTGCCGCCGATCTGCGCGCGCTGGCGGCGGACGGTGTCCCCATGCTGATGATCTGTGGTCTGTACCAGCTGTTCGGAGAGTATTTCCAGACGAATGACGGGTCTCGTCTTGAGGGGATCGGTGTTCTGGGCGTGTACACCGAGGGGCACGAAAAAAGGATGATTGGGAATCTCGTCGAGCATACGAAGGATTTCGGGGACGTGATTGGTTATGAGAACCATTCCGGTCAGACATTCCTTCGAGGGGACACTGCGGCTTTGGGCCATGTGGACCACGAGGGGATGGGCAACAATGGCGAGGACCACACCGAGGGCGCACGTAAGGGGAACGTCATCGGAACATACATGCATGGATCGGTTCTACCCAAGAATCCGCGTCTGGCGGACTTCCTCATTCGTTCCGCAGTGGAGCGTCGCTATGGCGCTTTCGAGCCATCGTCCGACAGTGTTCTGCGGGCTCGTCTGAAGCATCTTGATGAGGTGGCCGGCAGGGCACGTGATGTCGCAGCGACGCGTCCCCGATAGGGTTTTGTGCGCTAGAGTGGACGTACCTTGTCAAGGAGGCAATCATGGGTGATCTCAATTTCGGCGAAGGTCTGCGCAGGGTGTTTCTGGCGGGTGTCGGGGCGCTGGCTACAACGGTCGAGAAAAGCCAGGAGATAGTCGACGGTCTGGTCGCCAAAGGTGAGTTGACGGTCGAGCAGGGAAAAGCGCTTAACACCGAGCTGAAGAGGAAGGCCGCGGAGAACCGAGCCACGGCGTCCGCTCCTCGCGAGGACGAGGCCGATTCCCAGAAGGACGATGCGGATGGAGCGGCCGACGACGTCCAGTAGCGCCGGGTCCGCCCAGCCGTCCTTCGCGGACGAGGAGACCATCGGGCTGCTGGGTGGACGGCGGCAGTCCATGTCGACGCGTTACCATCTCACGCGCCGGGGGGCGGTGCGCCGTCTTGTCCAGATCGCCAAAATCGCCAACAGGTTTGATGTCCTCCATGGATTGACGCCCATCAAAATGAGGCTGATGTTCGAGGCGCTGGGGCCGACGTTCGTCAAGGTCGGCCAGATTCTCTCCATGCGCTCGGAGATCCTTCCGCAGCAGTTCTGCGATGAGCTTGCCAAATTGCGGGCGAACGCCGACCCCATGCCGTATTCCACGGTTATCGAGGTTCTGGAGCGCGAATACGGTCGCCCCGTCGATGAGGTGTTCGAGAGTATCGACCCCAGTCCTCTTGGCTCGGCGTCGCTGTCGCAGGTGCATCGCGCCACGCTTGTCGGGGGCGAGGATGTGGCGGTCAAGGTGCAGCGTCCCGGTGTCCGTGAGACCATGGCGCAGGACGTCGCCATCATGCGGTCGATCGCGTCCACGGCATCCAAAGTGGTGCGCAAGCCGCAGGTCGTCGACCTGAGGGGCGTGGTGGAGGAGCTGTGGGAGACCTTCGAGGCGGAGACCGATTTTCGTGTGGAGACCCGCAATCTTGTCGAGTTCAAGAGGTTCTGCGGTGATTTCGCCTACATGGACTGTCCGAAGCCCTTCACTGCCCTGTGCACGGAGCATGTGGTCGTCATGGATTATGTCGATGGAATCTCCGTGTCGCGTCCCGATCTCCTCACGTCCGAGGGATACGACCTTTCCGAGATAGGAACGAAACTCGTCGACAACTATGCCACGCAGATTCTTGACAGAGGCTTCTTCCACGCCGATCCGCATCCGGGGAACATCATCGTCTCGGAGGGGCATATCGTTCTGATAGATCTGGGCATGACCGGCCGCCTCAACGGGCGCATCCGTTCGGTGCTGCGGGACATGATCTTCGCGGTCGCTCAGAAGGATTCCCCGCGGCTGGCCGATGGACTGCTCCGCTTCGCGGGCGCCGAGGCCGAGGTCGGCGACTATCCTGCTTTGCTGGCGGATTTGGACGCCATCGTCCAAGAATACGGCACGGTGGATCTCAGTGACCTTGATCTCGCCGCTTTCCTTGCCGCGATCACGCAGATGGCCACCCGGCATGGAATCGAGGTTCCCAGCAGCGTGACCACAGTGGGACGCGCGTTAGTGACGCTGGAGGGAACTCTCGACGAGTTCATCCCCAATGTCAACATGATCGAGATCATTTCCAAGCACATGGCGGCCTCCCGCAGCGCCTCGTCATTGGCTTCCGACGAGCTGGGCAGGCTGGGCTCCGAAAGCCACCAGGCGGTGCATGGGCTTCTCGCGGCGCTGTCGGAATCCAGAGTGGCGGCGCGCATGCTTACGCGCGGCCAGTTGAGAATCAACCTTGAGCTGGTGGGGTCGCGTGAGCCGATGCTTCTGCTCTCCGATATGGTGAATCGCTTGACAATGGCGTTGATAGTCGTGGGACTGTTCGTGGGGTCGTCGATCGTCTACTTCGCTGGCATGAAGCCGGTGGTTTTTGGAATTCCACTGATAGGTTTCCTTGGATACGTCGTGGCCTTCGTTTTGTCGTTGTGGATCGTGGCCGACATATATGTCAAGGGGCGGCGTGCGCGCAGACAGTAGCGGCGTTGCAACGGGCGGAGTGGAGCCTCGGAAAGGAAAGGGCGTTGAGATGCTGAGCAGAGGACGGGGAAAGATGACGCGATCATCCATCGGATCAAGGTTGGTGGTCGCCGCTGCGGCTGCCTGCGGAATCGTGGCATGGGCGGTGTCGCCTCGGATGAGGAGTGATGCCGTTCGCCGTGATGTGCCTCAGGTGCCACGCGTATGGTACGCCCATCGTGGATTGCATGACGCGGGATCCGGACTGACCGACGCGTACTCGGCCCATAGTGGGGAATATGTGGCGCTGGCTCGGCGGATGGCGTTGCGCGCCGGCTATGGGTCGGCGGATTATGACGGTCCGTTGGCTCCCGAGAACTCTTTGGCGTCCTTTGCCGCCGCCTGCGAGGCCGGTTATGGAATCGAGCTCGATATCCAACTCACACGCGACGGGCAGGTCGTCGTGGTCCATGACTCCACCCTTATGCGTGTGGCGGGTGATCCGCGACGTGTGGGGGAGCTCACCTATGAGGAGTTGTGTGGGATAGCGCTGTTTCCTGCGCCTTCCCGTCCCGGCGACGCGAAGTCGGCACCGGCCGGCGAGGCATCGGAGCGCACGGTGGATGGACGGGCGCAGCATGTGCCGCTGTTCTCTGATGTTCTCCGGCTTGTCAATGGGAGGGTTCCT
Organism: uncultured Bifidobacterium sp.; assembly: GCF_949292005.1. GTDB lineage: Bacteria > Actinomycetota > Actinomycetes > Actinomycetales > Bifidobacteriaceae > Bifidobacterium. The sequence goes on from NZ_CASEXV010000027.1 coordinate 11,595, forward strand.
CTGATCGTTGAGTACAAGATGCCCTCCCTGGACCGATGGGATGAGGGTTGCGAGAGGCTTATGGAGAGCGGGGATCGACTGCTCCGGGAATACGACGGCGACTATGTCGTCGAATCGTTCCATCCTGGCGCGCTGAGATGGTACCGCATGAACAATCCGTCGGTGTGCCGGGGGCAGCTGGCGGCGCGGGCGGATGGCGGCTCGAAGGACATTTCGGCCAGACTGGCCGGATTGCTGGCGTTGAATTGGATGTCGCGCCCTGATTTCGTTGCGTACGACTGGGTCGATGGCGGCACTCCCGCCGTGCGTCTGGCCCGTGCCCTGGGTGCGGTTATGGTGTCGTGGACGGTGAGAAGTCCGGAGGAATGCGAACGAGCCGGCATGATGTTCGACCGGCATATATTCGAGGCTTTCGTCCCGTCCGGTATGGCCTGAAACGGACGGGACGGCCGTCATCCTGGGATGTAGTGGGAGACGGGATTAGTCGATCAGTCCATACAGGCGATCGCCGGCATCTCCCAGACCCGGGACGATGTAGGCGTGCTCGTTGAGACGCTCATCGACCGCGCAGACCACCACTTTGAGGTCGATGGAGGGATCGATGTCTTTCTTCAGCCTCTCAAGTCCCTCAGGAGCCGCGATGATGTTGATCGCCGTGATGTCCTTGGCGCCACGTTCGGCCAGGTAATGGGTGGCGGCGACAAGGGTTCCGCCGGTGGCCAGCATGGGATCGAGGAGGAAGCACTGGCGGCCGGTCAGATCCTCGGGGAGGCGGTTCGCATAGGTGATGATGTCCAGGGTCGCCTCGTCACGGCGCATTCCCAAGAATCCCACCTCCGCGGTGGGAAGTAGGCGGGTCATGCCATCAAGCATCCCGAGTCCCGCGCGGAGCACCGGAACGACCATGGGTTTGGGGTCGGCGATTTTCTTTCCGACGGTCGGCGCTACGGGGGTGTCGATGGGTTTTTCGACCAGATCGAGATTGCGAGTCGCCTCGTAGGCTTCAAGCGCGACAAGCTCGGACACCAGTTCACGGAAGATGTTCGAAGGGGTGTTTTTGTCACGAAGGACGGTGAGTTTGTGTTCGACCAGAGGATGGTTTACGACGTGAAGTTCCATACGCACAAGCCTAAGCCCTCGACGTGCCATGACGCACGCCATCACGGCGTTTCGGCTATCGCGTGACTGTTCCCTCCATCGAGCCGTATCGGGTACGGAGACATGAGGTACGTGGGTTGATGTCGTGACGAAAGACGCGACCAAAGACGTGTGTGAAGACGTCGGACCATGAAAGCGCCTGTCGGCGCAAACGCCGCTCGCGGCGGCAACAAATGGAGCCCGGGGCTTAAGCACGGCCCGACGTCGACCCTCAGTATATCCCCCGCGTCACTGGTTCATCGTACGTACGCGTGGGGTGGAAAAACGACTGTAGGGAATCCGGTTCCATCCCCTACTCCGACGCTATTCCAGACGCCCACGGCGCCATAGGGCCGCACCGTGGTGGAAATCCGATGACGTTGTGTGCAGGTTCGCCGCCCTGTGGACAAGTTGGGCCTTCTCTTGGGGGATGTCCGTCCCTGTCTGCGCCTGGGATCGCAGGCCGTTGGCGATGACCGCGGTGAAGGCGCTGGCCCTGTCCAGGGCGATGGCGAAATCCCCGGTGAAGGCGCCTGACAGAATCGAATCGGCGGTGTGTGCGATGTCATCCGCGGTGGGAGCCGAATCCAGACCCGCTATCGCGCTGGCCGATGTCGCGACGGGTTCGCCCTGGGACCACAACCGCGCTATCGTTTGGGGCTCTCGGTGCATCCATGAACGCAGCATATACAGGCGCCATAAGATGCCCGGAAGTGAATCCGGATCCGCGTTGCTCCAGAGTTCGGCGATGATGTCCACGCCTTCGGTGTCCACCACGGTCAGCACCCGCCCCACGATCTGTGGGTCGGTGCTGTGGTGGACACGGTCAAGAAGCGCCGCGGCCGACACGTGGCTCATCTCACTGATTGCCTGGGGGTCCATGCCGCCGGCAAGATGTTCCACGGTGCCGGGGGCGAGCTGTCCTGGGCGGGAGGGGCGCCGCGATCCCGTCGACGGCGGCGTGAAAGCGGTTCCGCTGGTGGTGATGGAACCGTGCTGGAAGGAGATCGAATCAGTGGACAAGGGGAACCACTTTCTGAACGTCGATTATGGATGGTCCGTCAGGTCCCGCTGCCAAGGACATCACCAAAGCGGTTCCTGTGGGCATGAACGGGGATGATTCCACCAGAGCGGAGGCCTGCGTCCGTGAGGAGCATAGTGGACGCAGATGACCGAATACGGAGCCGATGACAGGGCGGTGCATGCAGATGGCGGTGGTTGAGGTTGTGCTCATGCAAGCCTCCATCTCGTTGAGAAGCCGATTCCAGGAAGATTCGGGATTTTGGGCGAAGGATTCCTCGGTCAGCTCGTCCGCCCTGCCTATTGGCATCTCGACATGGAATGAGTATGGGGCCAGCGTCTGCATACAGCGCAGCCAAGATGAGGACACGAGCCGGGAAGGGGCGAAGCAGGCCAGCTCACGGACCAGTGCATAGGCCGCGGCCGCGCCTTTGGGGGTGATGGGCCGATCCTCATCAACGCCACGCCACTGCTTGCGTGGTTCCGCCTTCGCGTGGCGCACCAGGATGAGGGTTGCAGCGCCAGCGGCTTCCTCCAACCGATCGACGAAGGCGTCGAGGATGTCGCGATCCTGCGAGTGGGAGAGGAGTTTGCGCGCTTTCCGGATTGGAAGCCATCGCCGTTCGTCGATTTCGGCGGCATCGGCGGGAGTCACCGGACCGAACGCCGGCCGGCGGCGTCGTGCCGAATCGTCGTCGATTATCTGCGCCATCCAGTACACGACATGTTTGGTGTCGCTGAGGGAATCGCGAGACTTCCTGCCTTTGTGTCCCTCGGAATCCACAGGGTATTCGATCTCGCCAAGACGGGGGCCGAGGCGCACGGGTTGGCCTGACTCCTCTTCGATCTCCCGCACGGCCGCATGGCGGTGCGACTCGTTCGGTTCGAGCTTTCCCTTAGGCCAGCTCCAATCGTCGTAACGGGGGCGGTGCACTAGACAGACCTCGATGTCGTCGAAGGACTCAGCGGAGGTGTCCGCCTGGCCTTTGGACCCATCGTTCCGGGGGGAGGTGGTGGGGGCGCCCGTGTCCGAGTCGGCCAAGGGTCTGGTGCGGTAGACGATTCCTCCCGCCGCTTCAATGATTCGTCTCATGCGTGCTGAGCCCCCAATCCTCGGCAGGACGTCCGATGCTGTGGTGTCGTATGGTCCGGCTCCTCGCCGGCGCCGTCAATCAACTGGCCGTGTGCGGACGGCGCTGGTGTTTGCGGATCAGATATTCCTGCGAGTCGACCAGCGGCCGGCCGTCCTCATCGCGGGAGTGACGGTCGTATGCCCCGTTCGCCTGCATGTGCCAGGACACCGTGCTGTCTGACATCTGTAGGTCGATGTAGTTGACGAGCTCATCCACCTGTTCGGGCGCCGTGACCCTGACCAGAGCCTCGACGCGTCGATCCAGGTTCCGGTGCATCAGGTCCGCGGATCCGATCCACACTTCAGGCCCTGAGGACGGTCCCTCGCCGATTTGTGGTCCGTCGGAATTGGCGAATGCGTAGATTCTGCTATGTTCCAGGAATCTTCCCAGAATGGAGCGCACGCGGATATTGTCGCTCAGCCCGGGAACTTCGGGTTTGAGCGCGCATATGCCACGTTCGACGATATCGATTTTCACGCCCGCCTGGCTGGCGCGGTACAGCGCGTCAATCGTCTTCTCGTCGACGATGGAGTTCACCTTGATCCGGATCCACGCGTCCTTGCCATCGCGTGCCGCCGCCTCCTCGCGGCGGATGCGCTGTATCAGGCCCGTCCGGACTGTCCTCGGAGCGACGAGAAGCCGGTGGAAGCTTGATTTCGGCGCATAGCCGGACAGCTGGTTGAAAAGACGCGTGAGGTCCTGCCCCACAACCGGGTCGCAGGTGAGAAGCCCGAGGTCGGTGTACGACCGGGCGGTCTTCGGGTTGTAGTTGCCGGTTCCCACATGGCAGTACCGGCGAAGACCATCGGTCTCCTGTCTGACGACCAGTGACAGCTTGCAGTGCGTTTTCAAACCCACGATTCCATAGACGACGTGCACTCCCGCGCGTTCAAGCTTCCGCGCCCAGGCGATGTTGGCGTCCTCGTCGAAACGCGCCTTGATCTCCACCAGGGCCAGAACCTGCTTTCCCGCATGGGCGGCGTCGATGAGCGCGTCGATCACCGGTGAGTTGCTGGATGTGCGGTAGAGCGTTTGTTTGATTGCCAGAACCTTTGGGTCGGCGGCCGCTTGGGAGAGGAACGCCTGCACTGATGTGGAGAACGAATCGTAGGGGTGGTGGAGCAGGATGTCGCGCTCGCGGATGGCCGCGAAGATGTCCTGTGCCCTGCTTGATTCGACCTCCGCGATCTGACGGTTCGTCGTTGGGATGAAGGGCCGGTATTTGAGGTCGGGCCTGTCGATGTCCTGCAGCTCGAACAGCACGGTCATGTCCAGGGGCGGCGGAAGACGGTAGACCTCATCCGCGCTGATCCGCAATTGTCCGGCAAGAAGCTGGGACAGGAATGGGCTGGTCAAATCGGATATCTCGAGCCGGATGGGAGGCCCGAAGCGGCGTCGGAGGAGTTCCTTCTCCATCGCGTTGAGAAGGTTCTCCGCATCGTCCTCCTCGACGTCGATGTCCTCATTGCGGGTGAGCCGGAAAGATCGGGCCTCTTTGATGATCATGCCCGGGAAAAGCGTCTCCAGATGCGAGATGATGAGATTCTCCATGGTGATGAAGCCATACCGCTCTTCACGTCCCTCCTCATCGGTGAGATCGTCGACCGGGACAAGGCGGTTGAGATTTCCGGGGATCTTCACGCGGGCAAAATGCGATTTTCCGGAATTGGGGTTCTCGACCAGTACCGCCAGATTGAGGGAGTTTCCCGAGATGTAGGGGAAGGGGTGCGCCGGGTCAACGGCCAGGGGCGTGAGGACGGGGAACACCTGTTGGCGGTAATAGCGCGAAAGCCTCTCCTGCTCTGTGGTGGTGAGCTTATCCCAACTCAGAAGCACAATGTGTTGGTCGGCGAGTTCGGGGAGAATGCGGGTGTTGACGTAGTTGGCGTGCTCCTCCTGAAGTCTGTGGGCCTCCTCGCTTATCGCATGCATCTGCTGACGTGGACTGAGACCGGATGGTGCGGTGACCGCTATGCCCGAATCGATGCGCCGCTTGAGCCCGGCCACTCGGACCATGAAGAACTCATCAAGGTTTGACGCAAAGATCGCGGCGAAATTGGCTCTTTCGAGCAGCGGGACATCCTCGTCCTGCGCAAGCTCGAGGACGCGCTTGTTGAATTTCAGCCAGCTGAGCTCTCTGTCGAAAAACCTGTCGTCCGGAAGCGCCTGCTCACCGTCGGGCGAGATGCGACGGTCGGTTTTGTCGATCTCGGCGATGTGCTCGGCGATCTGGCTGCGCAGGAGGGCCTGGGAGGGTGCGTCAAAATTCTGTGCCATGTACTCACTGTAGGTCGCCGGGGGTGAAGTGTGGAGCCCGACCCGCATAAATTCAGACGGTGTTTACATTCTTCCGCAGTCACGGGGATTTATGCGGCTCGCAGCGTGGCTGGTGCGACACGCCGAGGGGGAGGAGAAGCGAACGGAAACGAACATCCAGGTCTGGTTTCATGTTCATATTCGCTCAACGATGATGTGCAAACGAGAGATATGCGACAAAAGGCAAAAGTTGGGAACATGCGCCTGATCTGGGTTGTCATGGCCTCGCGAGCGTGCATAATAGGAGGTGCAAGCACAAGTGAAGAGGTGGAAGCCCACAAAGGTTAATGGTCACGAGGACCATCTGTTGGACGGGCATTGGACAGACTTACCGTCGCAACAAAGGAGTTGTGCAGAGATTCCACTGATTTGGTGCTTGCAGGGAGGCCCGCGGGATGCGGGCCTCCCCTTTTTATTGCTTCTATTCGTTGCTTCTACCACCGGTTATGCGTGGCGTCGCCATCGGACTCCGCCGGCCCTGCTTCCCCGCTCCCGAAGGCCGTGCGTGTCATCATGAACTCCGAAGGATGACGATTGGCCACATTGCCTTCTCAGCGGCTTGGAGGCACGCTTCCTGATGTTGGCTGAGGTTATGCATTCTCAACAACCAAAGTCCCTCTCGACGGTTCGGTCCTCTACGGAAGTAAATTCCGGGCTCCTGCTGGAATCGCCGCATCGGTCGTCCAATCGCGGCGCGCGTGGCGCCACCGCGAACTGGGATGGCGCGTCGGCAGGGCGGTTGGTTGTCGTTGTTGGGGCATCCGGCGGCATAGGAACCAGCTCCTTGACGGCGTTGATCGCGCGGTCGTTGACGTCGAAGGACGACAGGGCGATTCTCGTTGATGCGGATCGTCAGGGTGGCGCTCTTGATGTGTTGCTCGGGATTGAGCATGAGACCGGTGCCAGATGGCAGAACTTGGGACTGGAGGAGTCCCTTCCCGATCCGAGGTCGCTGTCGGTGAGGATCCCGTCGTGGGACGGGGTCTCGGTTCTATCCCTTGGCTCATGGTCGCGTGATTGTCCCGATGTGCGGGATATGTCTCAGGTTGTGTCCGTGCTGGCGGGAGCGTCCCGCGTTCTTGTGGATTCGGGACGGTCGTGCGAGATGTTGGAGTCTGTCTCCGTTGACCCTCTTTGCTGTCTTGTGGTGTGCGAGCTTTCGGTTCATGGGCTTGCGCGCGCGAAGGGTCTTATGCGGGACATCCGGACACGTCCCGCGTGCCTTGTGGGGGTCAGTCCCCATATGGCACGTGCCGGTCGTGTGGGCATTGACATCGCTGATGCCGCAGACTACCTGGACTGCGGTGACGATGTGGTGGTCGCCGGTCCTCTTCCATCATCCCGTTCCCTTAGTGAGAACATCCTCACGGGTTTGGGGTTGTCCGATGTCAATCGGCGGGTGAGAGGTGTGGTGGAGTCCGTCGCAGGCTTCATTCGGAAGTGTGAGGAAGGAGTCTGCGGAGATGCGGATAAGATTCGGGCCTCTTGATCCCGTTATCACCGATTCGTTGGTCACCGACGTCGCCATCACCGTCGATGGACGGGTGTGGACCGATAGGGGATTGGGAATGGAGAGGGATCCCAGGGTGCCGGATTTCCGCTCTCCGAGGTCGGTTCGGGAGTTCGCCGTGGGTCTGTGCGCGCAGCTGGGAAGCCGCTTGGACGATGCGTGTCCGATAGCCGACGCGACCTCGTCGGATGGAATCAGGGTCAATGCCGTCATAGCTCCTGTGGTCCCAGATGGAGCGAGCGTATCCATACGTATACAGCCGAATACGGCTCCGGGGCTTGATGATCTGGCAGCTCGAGGCATGATGCCGGACTCATGGACGGTTCTGCTCCGGAGAATGGTGGCAAGCCGGGCCAATATCCTTATCGTCGGAGCGACGGGATCGGGGAAGACGACCCTTATGCGCGCGTTGCTGCGTGAGTGCGCTGCGGGGGAGCGTGTGGTGAGTGTGGAGGAGGTGCGGGAGCTGGGCGACATCGGCGTTGACAACCATGTCGCTCTGGCCGTCAGAAAGGCGAACGTGGAAGGTGCCGGGGAGGTGGGGATGGAGGATCTGGTCAGGGCCTCGCTGCGGATGCGCCCGGACAGGATTGTGGTGGGTGAATGCAGGGGCTCCGAGATGGCGGAATTGGTGAGGGCCTTGAACTCGGGACATCGGGGAGGTATGACAACCATCCATGCGAACGGAATCGAGGCGGTCGCGTCTCGTCTGGTGGCTCTTGGTCTTCTGGCCGGAATGTCTCCGCAGACGGTTGCGATGATGGCCCATGAGGCGTTTGACGTGATCATTCACGTTGGGCGTCTCTCTGGCGTCAGGCGTGTCCGCGGACTGGGTCGTCTCAGCTGCCATGCGGGGATTCTCTCGTCTCATTCGGTTGCGTGGTGGGATCCCGGGGACGCATCGGGACCCCGCTATGGCCCGGACTGGGGTGAGTTCAGCAGGTTGTGCCTTTTCGCTGATCCTGCGTGCGCGCCCGACGATGTCGAGGAGGGGACAAGCGGATGCTGATTCATCTCGTTGTGCGTCGTGGAGTGCGTCGTCGGTTGGCCTCGCTGCCCTTGGCGGTTCGCGTGGCCGGAGTCGTTGTTCCGGTGGAGGGGGATGACGTCGATGGGGACGAGGAGGTATCGCGTCTGGTGTCCATGGTGAGGGCTCGCGTGATTTCCGGCATGCCCATCGCACGGGCCATGGATGTGGCCGCTCCTCTTTATGCGCATGCGAGGTCGTCGAGGGACTCCTCCGAATTTTCTCGCTCGACGTTTTCCCGCTCCGCGATTGAGGGTGTTCTGGGAAGCGGCGGTGGATCCCGGCTTCATGACGTGGGCCATGTTGTACGTGGATTCGACGCCATCATCCGAGTCTGTTCGTTTTCGGGAACTCCCATGTCGCCCTGTCTGGACGCACTTCTTCGCGATGTGGCGGAGCGTCGCGCCGTGCGTGATGGGATGGAGTCGGCCTTTGGCGTTCCGCGTGCCACCGCGCGGCTTCTTGCTGTTTTGCCCATGCTGACGATTGGACCGTCCGAGTTGGTGGGAATCCATGCTGTGGGATTTCTTCTATCGGGCAGGGCCGGCTTGATCTGTCTGGTTGTGGGATTGGGGATGTACACCGCGGGGCTGCTGTGGATTCGTGTTCTTCTCGGATCGCATGCATTGGAGGCGACGATGCCTCGTTGGGGTCATGGGCGCATCCGGCCGGCGCGCCAATGTTCGGGAGACTTGTGGACGTCATCATGATGGTGGTTTTGGCGATTGGTTTTCTGGCTGCGACGGCCATGTATCCACGAAGGATGCTTCTGAGACGTTTGGGTGCGCTTGACGTGCCCCCAGCGATGTGGGAGCACCACATCTCGGAGACGCTGCTCATTGGACTGGTCTCGGTGCTTATGCGCAGTGGAGCCTCCGTGCATCGCGCGCTCGACGTGGTCGGCGGTGTTGTGGATGATTCGCGAGGCGATTGCCTCATGTGCGTTGTTGATCATCTCAGGTCGGGCATCGCATGGGACGAGGCGTGGGAACTTGCCCGGATTCAAGGGTTCGACTTGGATGGATTGTCTCTTTTGCGTGAGGGATTGCGATCGACGTGGGTGGATGGCTCTCCGCCGGCTGCGGGATTGGATGAGGCGATTGCGCGGTCCGAGTTGCGTGCCAGATCCGCTTCGTCAAGCGCCGCATCCCGTCTCTCCGTCAGGCTGCTCATGCCGGTGGGTTTATGCATGCTTCCGTCTTTCATCTGCCTTGCCGTCATCCCCGCCATCGTGTCCGTGGTGTCGTCGTAGGCATGCGGCCATTGGGTCCATCATGCACATGCTGTCGGGCGACGCTTGACCACAGTTCTTTCGGTGCATGTGATGGGGGGCCTTTGTCGGCAAAAATGGTCTGTGGCGGGGAGACCGCTCTTCTTCCCTCCAAAGCCACAAGAAGGCATAAAGAGCGAGAACGAAAAGCATAAGAGAAACTTCATAATCCTAAGCGGGAAGGACCATGATGATGAACGTTGATAACCGTAATAGCAAAGGACATATCGGGAAGGCTGCGACCCTTGATGGCCGGCCGCGCGGACTCGCGCAGCGATGGCGGAACATGATGTTTCTGGCCGACGCGCGTCTTCGTCTTCTCCTGTCCGGGGAGGAGCGTGGGGCCGTGACCGCCGAATACGCCGTGGTTCTTGTGGCGGCCACCGGCTTCGGGGCCTTGCTGGTGTCCCTTCTTAAATCTGATGTGGTCAAGAATCTTCTGCTGGACATCATCAAGAAAGCCTTGCAGCTGTCATGACCGACATTGGATCGTCCTTTCGCGGGTCGTCGGGCGGGTGGTGGGATCGTGGTTCCGTGACGGCGGAGTTCGCGGTGGCCATCCCCGCCGCCTTGGCGCTCGTTCTTCTTCCACTTGCTATGGTTCCCGCCATCACGGCGACGGTTCGTTGCCAGGACGCGGCGTCCTCTATAGCGCGGCAGGTGGCGGTGTCGGGGTCTTCCGAAGATGCGGATCGGATGGGTCGTCGGGTCGCCGGTGACGGGGCGGTGGTGGATGTCACGAAGGATGAGGAGGGGTATGACATCGTAGTGGTGTGTCCCCTGCCCTCGGACCCTTGGGGCTTGCTGCCGTCCACGGTCAAGCGTCATGCTTTTGCGGCGGTGGCCGCATGAAGCGAGAGCGAGTCCACGAGATTAGCCAGCGTGGGTCGGGATCCATACTCGCGTTGATGGTCGTCGTCTCTGCGCTTGTCACGCTATCGGCTACGATGCTCGTCTCGTCGATTGTTTTGGCTCGCGCGGAGGCTCGTGCGGCCGCTGACACCGGTGCTGTCGCCGCCGCATGGTCCGTGCGTTTCGGGGGTTCGGCGCCATGTGAATCCGCGCGTGCCGTCGTTGCGCGCTATGGGGGCGAGATGGTCGACTGTCATCGCGAGGATGGTGATGTTCGTGTCACCGCGGATATTCCTGTTCCCGGCATACCCTCGGCGCTTACGAGAGCGGTGGCGCTCGCCGGCCCCCGCGACTGCGGCGCCGCGTCCGAAAAGTCTTCCTCCGTGTCGGCGGCGTGAAGATATCACGGGGAAGGTAGGTTGGATGATATGGCACTTGCACTGTATCGACGTTATCGTCCTGATGTCTTCGCCGATGTCATCGGTCAGGATCAGGTGACGGTTCCATTGAGCCGTGCCCTGGACGAGGGCCGGCTGACGCATGCGTATCTGTTCTCAGGTCCACGGGGTTGCGGGAAAACCAGTTCTGCCCGAATTCTCGCTCGCTGTGCCAATTGTGCTAAGGGGCCGACATCGCATCCCTGCGGTGAGTGCGACAGCTGCCGTGATCTTGCCACGGGAGGCCCTGGATCCCTGGATGTCGTCGAGGTGGACGCGGCCAGCCACAATGGAGTGGATGACGCACGTGACCTGAGGGAGAGGGCTGGCTTTGCCCCTGCGCGGGATCGCTATAAGATTTTCATCCTCGACGAGGCGCACATGGTCACGCAACAGGGATTCAACGCCCTTCTCAAGATCGTGGAGGAGCCTCCTGAGCATGTGATGTTCATTTTCGCGACGACTGAGCCCGATAAGGTTATCGGCACGATACGGTCGCGCACACACCATTATCCGTTCCGTCTTGTGCCTCCGGAAGTGATGGCGCCCTTCCTTAAAAAGGTGTGCGCGGCGGAGGGCACCACCTACGACTCAGGTGTGCTTCGTATGGTGATGCGTGCTGGCGGAGGATCGGTGAGGGACACCCTGTCGGTGCTTGATCAGCTCATGGTCGGCGCTCGCGATGGCCACATCGAGTACGATTCGGCAACGGCACTTATGGGATTCACCCCCGATTCCCTTATCGGCGCGGCGGTGGACGCCGTGATTGATTCAGACGGTCCGGGGTTGTACGGCGTGGTAGAGAAGGTCGTGGCATCGGGATTTGACCCCCGGCGTTTTGTCGATGACCTTCTTTCCCGTGTGCGTGATCTTCTCGTGCTGCGTCTGGGGGGTGAGCGCGCCGAGGAGTCATTGGGCGACGATCTGGGTCCCGACGATCTTCGTGATCTGAGGCGTCAATCCCAATGTTTGGATTTACCCCAATTGACATCCATGGCCGAGGTCATTGATTCGACTTTAAGCACGATGGCCGGAGCGGTGTCGCCTCGAATGAGACTTGAGCTGCTTGCCGCTAGACTTCTGGACCTCAGGGATGAGTCCCGCGGCGGCGCAGTTGCACTGCCGCAGGCCGGAGGGCGGAAGCCGTCGGGAGAAGGGGAAGACAGCTCCTCGGGTGCAGAGCCACCGGCGGCCGGTTTCGTGGGATCCTCACGTTCCGCGGCGACGGGTCCCTCCGCTCCGGCCGCGCCGTCCTCGTCCTCGTCCGTGGCGTCGGCGAATCCGGTCGCCGCTACGCACCCTTCCCGGCAACCAGTGCCATCTCCCGCGTCACAGACTGCATCCGCACCTGATCCGGCCTCCTCTCAGATTCGGCCGAAGGATGCCGAACCGTCGAAAGAACAGGATTTGAACGGCATGTGGGACGCGGTTCTCGCGTCTCTTCCGGACGACGTCCGCTCGTACGTGGACCGGCATCATGTGCCGCGCGTGTCGATGTCCACCAAAGCCAACGGCATCCAGGTGCTGGTTATGACCTTCGACTGCGCGCTCAGCCAGCATGCCTTCGCTTTGGCTGTTGATGGGCAGGGGAAGAAGGCGTCGAAAACGGTTCTGCGCGCGGTCCGCGAGGTTTTCGGTCCGCGAAGCACCATCATGCCTTCCCCTGTCGCGGCGGACGGCGAGCATGTGGAGACCGCTAGCGCCATGCCTCCCGAGAAGCTTGCCGACGTCAAACGTAGGATCGCCGTGGCTCGGGCGAATCTCGCGGTGGGGGAGTTGTCGGCATCCATCGTCGGAACCTCTGCGAGGGATTCGGAATCCAGTCGTGAGACGCACGTAGGCAAAGATTCATCGAACGTCTCGGACGACGATGATCCCACCCATCGAGGCGCATCGTCGGAGAGCCAAGCTGCGGGAGCACGTGGGCGATCGAGTTTTCTCTCCGATGTCGACGATGTTGACGCATCCTGGTATGAGCCCATACCTGTGAGCGGATCTATGACGTCCGTCGATGCCTCGTCCCCGGCTGACCGCACCGTGGCCATGCAGTCGAATGCCGTCGGTTCCCGGGATGACGAGACCATGCGCGGTGTCGATGTTTGGGCCGATCGGACGATGGCTGATGACGGAGAGCCGTCCGCGGATTCGCATCCCCGCACCTCCGGCTATTCGTCGGAACCCGGTGCACACATGGGCGACGGGAAGAATGATGGTCGTAGGAATGGTAATCGGGACGACGCTGGCCAGAAGAACGCCAACGGCCAGAATGCCGGTCCGGAGGGCGACCCTTGGATGTCGGCGCCTCCAGGGGACGCCCCCGAGGGAAGACTGTCGCCGGAGGTGGCCCACCAGTCTGCGGATCGGACTGCAGGTCAGTCTTCAAGCCAAGCGGTTGGCCGACCTGACGGTTCGGAGCAAGATGACGAGTATTCGCTGGCGGACCGATCGCTGGAATCACAGACCATGACCCTTGACGAGATGACGCAGATGTTCCAGGTGTCCACTGTGGAGAGATACGCGGCCAACGATCCACGAAATCCATTGGGGTCCGCGGACGGTGATGGTAGCGAGGGGAGAGAATGATGGCGCTCGCCTATGGAGGGTCCATTGAGAGGCTTATCGATTCATTGTCCAGACTTCCCGGAATAGGCCCCAAGGGAGCCCAGCGCATCGCTTTCCACATACTGGGAACCAGTGAACAGGATGCGCAGGATCTTGCAGACGCGATTCTTGAGGTCAAGGCCAAAGTGCGTTTCTGTGATGTGTGTGGCAACATCTGCGAGGCGTCCCCGTGCCCCATATGCGCGGATCCGCGTCGGGACCACGCCATGATCTGCGTTGTCGAGGAGCCCAAGGACGTGATGAGCATTGAGCGCACCCGCGAGTTCCACGGTGTCTACCATGTCCTCGGTGGAGCCATAGATCCTATGGCCGGCGTCGGACCTGCGGACCTCTCGATCGCGGGGCTGTTGGAGAGGTTGCGGGATGGTTCCGTGACCGAGGTCATACTTGCCTTGGATCCGAACATCGAAGGTGAGGCGACGACGTCCTACATTGCTAGGCTTCTGTCGCCATTGGGGATAACCGTGAGCCGTTTGGCCAGTGGGCTCCCCGTCGGTGGCGATCTCGAGTATGCCGACGAGGTGACCTTGGGCCGTGCGCTTGAGGGAAGACGCCGGATCTGACGTTCCGGCAGGATGGCGGGTTGTGGGGCCGCGGGGTGGGAAGTGCCATGGGGGTGTCCGTAGGACGCCCGGATGGGCGCGGATGTCCAGATGGTGGGAAAAGCCGCGTGCATAACCAATTCTCGTCCCCGCCGAGTGCAATAGTCGGGAGCGATTGTCGACAGAAGGATGGGATTGTCGTGGCTCTGATCGTGCAAAAGTACGGTGGCTCATCGGTCGCCGACACCGATTCCATCAAACGCGTGGCAAGACGCATCGTCGAAACCCGTAGGGCGGGGAATGACGTGGCGGTTGTGGTCTCGGCCATGGGGGACACCACTGACGACCTCATCGATCAGGCGATGAGCATCGACTCGAACCCTCCTGCCCGTGAAATGGATATGCTCATGACCGCGGGCGAGAGGATCTCCATGAGCCTGCTGGCCATGGCCATCCACGCCGCGGGGGCCCACGCAGCCTCATTCACCGGCTCTCAGGCGGGATTCATGACCGATGCGCGTTTCGGGGCGGCGCATATCAAATCAGTTCGTCCGGACCGTGTCCGTAAGGCCATAGACACAGGTCATGTGGCCATCGTGGCGGGATTCCAGGGAATCAACGAGGGAGGAGATCCGACGACACTGGGGCGTGGAGGGTCGGACACCTCCGCCGTCGCGCTCGCCGTCGCTCTCCATGCCGACATCTGCGAGATCTACACCGACGTCGATGGTGTCTTCACCGCGGATCCCCGGATTGTTCCCACCGCGCGAAGGATTCCATGCATCGGCTATGACGAGATTCTTGAGATGGCGTCCTGCGGCTCGAAGGTCCTTGCGCTGAGGTGTGTGGAATACGCGCAAAGATTCCGCATGCCGCTGCACGTGAGAAGCTCGTTCTCGCACCGCAGCGGAACGCTCGTTCTCCCCGACGGGGTGGATCCCAGAACGCTCCCCAACTTGGAGTGAGCGGCGAAGCGAACGGTGAGTGATGGACGGTGAGTAGTGATGCGCATAATACAGGCAAGACAATCTGACTAAACAATTCGGCATCGCGCGTCCGTACGCGATGCAGGAACAACCCCAGCAGAACCGACCGAGACGGGATGGCAATGAGTGACAGCAGCGACAGCGAAGAGCGCAGCAATGGCGCCGAGACAAACGTGTCCATGGGGGATATATTCCCGGATCTTGGACCGGAATCACCGGTGATCTCCGGAGTCGCGCACGATCGCAGCGAATGTCTTGTGACGTTGCGGGCAGTTCACGATGAGCCCGGCATGGCGGCGAAGGTGTTCACGGCTCTCGCCGAGGAGGGAGTCAATGTGGACATGATCGTGCAGGCCAGCGCATCGACCGGCACCGTGGACATATCCTTCACCGTGCCCGAGTCCTCCTCGAGAAGCGTTGAGGAGGTTCTCAAGGAGAACCGTGATGTGTTGGGATACCAGGCTGTGGATGTCAATCCGAGGGTAGGCAAGGTCGCAGTGGTGGGCGTCGGCATGAAAACCCACTCGGGTCTGGCCGCGAAGTTCTTCACGGCCCTCAGCGAGCATGGAATAAACGTTCTGATGATTTCGACCTCCGAGATCCGCATCGCGGCGCTCGTCGGTCTGGACGATCTGGACGAGGCCGTGCGGGCGTTGCATACTGCCTATGGATTGGATTCCGATAAGGTCGAGGCCGTCGTATACGGAGGAACCGGCCGGTGACGGACTGCGGACCGCCTGACAGTGGCGGGACGCATGGCACAATGCCAATGACGAATGGGAGCATGACATGGTGAAGATCAGTGATCGCGGGGTCGATGTCGCCGTTCTTGGAGCGACGGGGCAAGTGGGCATGGTGATGCGCAGGGTGCTCGACGAGCGGGACTTTCCTGTTCGCAGCCTTCGTTTCCTGGCGTCGGCGCATTCCGCGGGAACGGTGCTGACATGGCGTGGTGTCGACATAGAGGTCGAGGACGTGGCCACGGCAGACCTCTCCGGCATTGACATCGCCATATTCTCGGCCGGTGGCGGCACATCGAAGGTGTGGGCGCCGAAGTTCGCCGCGGCCGGAGCGTACGTGGTGGACAACTCATCCCAGTGGCGGATGCATGATGACGTCCCGCTGGTCGTCGCGGAGGTCAATCCCGATGATCTGGATGATGTCCCCGGACGTATCGTGGCCAATCCCAACTGCACGACCATGGCGTGCATGCCTGTTCTCAAGCCTCTTGCCGACGCCTTCGGGCTCAAACGCCTGATCGTCAGCTCCTATCAGGCGGTGTCGGGTGCGGGTCGCGCGGGTGTGCTGCAGCTGATGAATGAGGCCAAGGCCGCCGTCGATCAGGGAGCGGACAAGCTTGTCTTCGATGGCTCGTCAATCGATTTCCCCAAGCCGACGAAAGTCGTGCGGACCATCGCCTTCAACGCGGTTCCGTTCATCGGCTCCCTTGTGGACGATGGGTCCGAGGAGACCGACGAGGAGCAGAAGCTGCGCAACGAAAGCCGCAAGATTCTGCATCTGCCCAATTTGGCAGCTTCCTGCACATGTGTGCGTGTTGGTGTTTTCACCGCCCACGGTATGAGCGTCAACGCCGAGTTCGATTCGGATGTGACGCCAGATATGGCCCGTAAGGTGTTGTCCTCGGCACCGGGCGTCAGACTCGATGACATTCCCACTCCGCAGCTGGCCGCAGGGAAGGATCCGAGCTTTGTCGGTCGCATCCGTCAGGACCAGGCCGTTGATGGAAAGAAGGGCTTGGCGTTTTTCATTGCCAATGACAATCTGCGCAAGGGCGCTGCCCTCAATGCCGTGGAGATCGCGGAGATAATCGCCCGCAAGCATTACGCGGACCGTCTCTAGTTATACGCGGACCGTCCCTGGCTTTTCCGGGCACTCATCGCGGGACATGGGCCTGTAGCCGTTGCGTTTCCCTTCTTCCGGTGGCGGACCGGTGAGGTGACATACTGGAGTTATGTCAGCAGCTTCGAATGAGGTACGGCGTCAGCTCAGCCGTCTTGTCGCGTTGGGGTATCCCGATGTCGCCGATGTGAGCGCCGACGCCTTCGTGGCGTTGGCCGAGCCGATTGTTGATGCGTTGGAGCGCGAGCCCTTGGATGGCGACATCCTTCTGATACCCACGCGCGAGCTGGTGTCGCCGGAATCGCTTATCGCAAGGACCAGCATCAATCGTATGGCCGGATTCACCACGATGCCCCCACGCGACATCGTCAGCTTTCTTCCTCAGGATGGCTTCGAGCCCCCCGAAGGACCGTTCTATATCGTTGTGGATCCGCACACAGGAACCGCATACGACAACAGGGAGCCCGATGTCGCCCGGAAACTCATAGACTCCGATGACAGGCTTCCTCTCACACTTGAGGAGGGGTTGGCGATCGCCACGCAGCATCCGGATTGGTTGGTCGACCGTAACGGTTTCAACCTTCTTGGATCCCGAAGCGCGGACGGGCGTGTTCCCAGCATCTGGATGAGCCAAGGGGCGCCGCGGTTGGGCGCGGTGTGGCCGAATTCACGTCATACCTGGTTGGGGAATGCCTACTGCTCCGGTCGCCGCGGGGCATCGCTGTTCGCGTCCGACCTCGTCTGACCATGACCCACGCAGTCGAGTCGGCGGGCTTTCCGGTCAGATTCCGAAACCCGCCGATGGCTCGGCGGAGTGGTCTGGCTACACTGGTTCCTTACGCCCCCAGCGGGGTGGCGTGACATTTGATGACGATGCGCCCGTGGGCGTCCGCATGGATCGCATGCGGATATCGGGTGCCGGACATGACAAGGAGGAGTGATGGGTCAGGATCAATCATCCGTATTTGATCTTGCGGCTGTTGCCGCGGCGTCCAATGGAGGGAACAACGACCTGCTGCTGCCTCCGCCGCGCTTCATCGGAGGGCCACAGCGTCCAAGCTCCATGCCCTACAACAAATACGTCGCCTACGACAGGCAGGTGCCATTCGACTATCCTCAGCGCACATGGCCTGAGAAGAGGCTTCGCCGCGCGCCCCGGTGGTGCTCGGTCGATCTGCGTGATGGCAATCAGGCGCTTGTCAATCCCATGGATCCCGAGAGGAAACTGCGCTTCTGGAACCTGCTTATCGGCATGGGCTTCAAGGAGATCGAGGTTGGATTCCCCAGCGCGTCCGAAACGGATTATGACTTCATCCGCATGCTTATTGAGCGGGAGCTGATTCCCGACGATGTGACGATCATCGTCCTCACGCAGGCGCGCGAGCATCTGATACGAAAGACATACGAGGCGCTGCGGGGTGCGAGGCGGGCGGTCGTCCACTTCTACAACTCGGTGTCCATGCTCCAGCGCGAGGTCGTCTTCCACAAGGACAAGGCGGGGATTAAAAAGCTTGCCACTGACGCCGCCCGGCTATGCAAGGAGCTCGAGGGCGAGGCCGAGGGAATCGACATCTACTATGAGTATTCGCCGGAGTCCTTCACCGGCACCGAACCCGAGTACGCGGTCGAGGTGTGCAACGCGGTCATCGACGTGATCAAACCGACTGTGGATCACCGTATGATCATCAATCTCCCTGCGACGGTGGAGATGACCACTCCGAATGTCTTCGCCGACGAGGTGGAGTATGTGTCGGACAACCTTCGCGATCGCGAGGCTGTGGTGCTGTCGCTGCATCCGCACAACGACGAGGGAATGGCCGTTGCGGCCACGGAGCTTGCCGTCCTCGCCGGGGCGGATCGAGTCGAGGGATGTCTTCTCGGAAATGGCGAACGCACCGGAAACGTCGACCTGGTCACGCTGGGGCTGAACATGCTCACCCAGGGCATCGATCCGCAGATCGATTTCTCGGATGTTCCGGAGATCCGCAAAACGGTTGAGTACTGCAATCAGGTCAAAATCGCCGAAAGGCATCCCTACGCCGGAAGCTTCGTGTTCACGGCATTCTCCGGATCTCATCAGGATGCGATCAAGAAGGGCCTTGAGGCGCGTCAGCTGGCTGCGCAAAGGCAGGGTGTCCCTCTGGACTCCTTCGTCTGGCTTGTGCCGTATCTCCCCATCGATCCCAAGGACATCGGCCGCAGCTACGAGGCGATCATCCGCGTCAACTCGCAGTCAGGCAAGGGCGGCATGGCCTATCTGCTCAAGACGAACCACAATCTTGACCTGCCCAAGCGTCTGCAGGTGGAGTTCGAGAAAGTCGTGCAGAACTTCGCCGACTCGACCAAGCGCGAGGTCAAGGACGAGGACATCTGGCGCCTGTTCAAGGACGAGTACCTTCCCATCGAGGCGTCTGGCGTGACGGCTGCGGGTTCGGCCGTAGGAGACACGGGGGATGAGAGCCTCACGCAATGGGGACGTCTCAAGCTTCTGAAGGTGTCCGTCTCCTCAGGGGAGGATGGATCTGACACTGTCCTCAAGGCGCGGCTTCTCGACCGTGGCGTCGATGGCGGTGAGCCCGTTGAGCGTGAGATCTCGGGCATGGGGAACGGGCCCATCGCGGCGTTCCTCAACGCCGTCAGCGGGATGGGAATCACCGTGTCGGTTATGGATTACGCCGAGCATGCCATGACAGCAGGGACGGACGCCATGGCCGCGTCCTATGTGGAATGCCAGATTGGCGAGTCTCCGGAATCCAGCATCATCTGGGGTGTCGGCATAGATTCGTCGATTACCACCAGCTCCCTGAAGGCCATCATTTCAGCGATCAACCGTTCTCAGCGCTGACAATCAGTCGCGCGTCCAGTTGCGCGTCGCCAGCCGCCAGCCGCCGATTTCGTTCAGCGGCTGGCGGCTTTCTCTATTGGTGTGGAACCTCCGGATTGGCCTCCGGGCTGACCTCTGGGCTGACCTCCAGGCTGGCTGGGAACTGCCGGGCGCGGTTCCCGCGGAATGCCGTTTGCGAAGAGGTTTCCTCTGGAGGATAAGGCCTTCTCGCAGGGTTAAGGCGTCTGCGATTCCGAGAGTGACTCCGATGACTCTTTCTTCCCCTCTGATTCCTTCGAGGATTCCGAGCTTGTGCCGGATCCGGTTGTGTCTCCGGTTCCTGATGAGGACCCGGACGCAGTGCTCGCATCCGATGTTGGCGAGCTGGTCGACGTGCTCCCCTGCGACGGTGTGGAGGTCGAGCCACTGGAGCCGGAGGATGGACTGGCTGTCTGCGTTGATTGCGTGGACCCCGTTCCCCATGTGCCATCCGTACCGCCGACCTTGCCTGTATCGGTGACGCTGGGGAAGGCCTCGTCGGCGGTGTTGGCCAAGGCCGCCTTCATATACACCGTGAACAGGTGGATGGGATACTCGCTGGCGGCGGTGTAGCCGTCAAAAGCCGGAATCTCCTGCGGATTGCCCTTCGAATCGGGATACCACATCGCGAACACCGTGACCATGTTGGGCGTGAATCCGGCGAAGCTTCCGGCGGTTCCGTCATTGGCCGTGCCGGATTTCCCGGCGACCGTCTTTCCGACCGCACGCGCCTCTTTGCTGTATCCGTATGTGACGACACTGCGCATGGCTTTTGTGGCGAGTTCCGTCGACGTGCTGTCAAGCACTCTCGTAGTGGATGTGGGCCCCGTGTATAGGACGGTCTTCGCGTTGCTTGAGGTCACGCTTTGCACTATGTGCAGAGTGCTGCGCTTGCCCTGGTTGGCGATGGTGGAATAGGCCCGGGCGACGTCGGTGAGATGGACTCCGTCGTTTCCCAGAACCGTGAAGGGGTTCTTTCCCGTGATACGTGAGGAGCTCATCCCCGCCGCGACGGCGATGCTGGCCACCTTGGCGATGCCCAACTTTTGTTGGAGCTCCATGTACACGGTGTTCACCGAATAGGCCGTCGCATGGTACAGGTCGATTGCGCCGTAGCCGATATTGCCGTAATTGGATACCGGTTCGGAGATGCCGGTATATGTCCGGGGGGAGTTGCCATTGAACTTGGTGTCGAGGCTCACCCCGGCCTGGATGGCTCCGATGAGCGCGAAGGGCTTCATCGTCGATCCCGGTTCGTACAAAGCCTGCGTGGCGTTGTTCAGAGGCTTGGTGAGATGGTCGTCACCGGCGTACACGGCGATGATCGCGCCGTTGGTGGGATTCACCGATATCCCTCCCACCTGCAGACCGTCCGGGACTATTCCCTTTCCTCCCTTGGTGGGGCTTGCCGTCTGCACCATAAGCGCCTGTCGTGTCTTGTCGATGCTGGTGACGATCCGGTACCCTCCAGTGTCCAGCTCATCTGTGGTGAAGGCCTTGTTCGATGTCAGCTCGTCCCTGACCATCTGAAGAAGATAGCCGTTTGTTCCCGCATAGTCATTGTTCTGGCGAACCTTGGCAGTGGCGGGCATGGTGGCCGATTCCCGCTGTTTGGCCGTGATGTACCCGTCCTCCGCCATGATCCGCAGCACGCGTTTCTGCCGCGCCTTGGCCTGCTTCGCGTTAACCGCCGGATCCCAGCTGCTTGGAGCGGGAATGATGCCGGCAAGAAGGGCGGCCTGGGAGACGGTGAGGTTCTTCGCATCCTCATTGAAGTACGTCTGGGCGGCGGCCTGGATGCCGTATGCGCCCCGGCCAAAATAGATGGTGTTGAGGTAGTTGCACAGCACGGTGCTTTTGTCCTGCGTGCGCGAGATCTTCAGGGCGAGGACGGCTTCGCGGAGCTTGCCGACGTAGGATGTGGTCTCGCCGAGATAATACCGTTCGGCGTACTGCTGTGTGATGGTCGATCCGCCCTGCCGGGATCCGGTGGTGATGTTGCTGAGGGCTGCGCGGGCGATGCCTTTCAGATCGATGCCGTTGTCCGTGTAGAAGCTTCTGTTCTCCGAGGCGACGACGGCGTTGCCCACATAGGATGGGAGCGATGAGCAGGAGATGATCTCCCGGTTCTGGTCTCCAAAGGATCCGATGGCGGTGGTGCTATCGGAATAGTAGACCGTTGTTTTCTCAGCCATCGCGATTTTCTCTGGCTGGGGGATGTCCGTGGTCAGATACAGGTAGGAGAACGCCGCCGTTCCGCCGGCGAGGATGAATCCCGCGATGGAGAGCAGACTAATGAGGATGATACGTCTGATGGAGCGTCGTGGCTTGCCGTTGTGACGTCCACGTGACCGGGAGGCACGGCGGCCGTTGTCGTGTGGTTTTCTATGCGGTGGCGTCGATGATGGCCTTCGGGACTGTGTGGACCGTGTGGACCGTGAGGACTGCGTGGACTGTGAGGACTGCGTAGAGTGCGATGATCGCGTTCCTGTGCCGCCGCCGGACACTCGGCGCGCCGATGATAACCGGTTCGGTGATGCCATGGTCATCACGCTAGCGTCAAAGTCTGGACTAGTCGAACGAGCTTCGCTCTGAATGAGAAGCGTGTGGATACTGCGAAGAAGGTGGCACAGGCGCGGGTGCTACCGTCATCTGGTGGCGTTCTAGCGGTGGTCCGCGTTGATGCGCGGCTATGCTTGAGCGTGGCAATAGACTAGTGCCAAGTTTTACAGGAGGGCCTGATATGACTATTCGCGTGGCGATCGCCGGAGTCGGCAATTGCGCATCATCCCTTGTGCAGGGTGTCGAATATTACCGCGACACCGCGGATGACGATAAGATCCCAGGGTTGATGCATAACAATTTTGGCGGATACCGTGTCAAGGATATCGAGTTCGTCGCGGCATTCGACGTTGACGCGCTTAAGGTCGGCAAAGACCTTTCCGAGGCCATCGCCGCGTCACAGAACAACACCATCAAGTTCGCGGACGTTCCTAATCTTGGTGTCGAGGTCCAGCGCGGTCCGACCTTCGACGGTCTGGGCGAGTACTACCGTCAGATGATCGAGGAGTCCCAGGAGGAGCCGGTCGACGTCGCCCAGGTCCTGCGTGACCGCAAGGTCGATGTGCTTGTCAGCTATCTTCCTGTCGGGTCCGAGAAGGCCGACAAATCCTATGCCACCGCGGCCATGGAGGCGGGATGCGCGTTCGTGAACTGCCTTCCGGTGTTCATCGCGTCCGATCCCGAGTGGGCGCAGAAGTTCCGTGACGCCGGAGTCCCGATCATCGGCGACGACATCAAGAGCCAGGTTGGGGCGACGATCACGCACCGCGTCCTCGCCCGGCTGTTCGAGGATCGTGGAGTCCGCCTTGACCGCACCTATCAGCTCAACGTCGGCGGCAACATGGACTTCATGAACATGCTGCAGCGCTCGCGGCTTGAGTCGAAGAAGATTTCGAAGACGCGCGCGGTCACCTCCGTCGTTCCACACGAGATGGATCCGCATAACGTCCACATCGGACCGTCCGATTACGTCGCATGGCTTGACGACCGCAAGTTCGCCTTCGTCCGTCTTGAGGGAACCACCTTCGGTGATGTCCCGCTGAACCTTGAGTACAAACTCGAGGTATGGGACTCTCCCAACTCCGCCGGGATCGTGATCGACGCGGTGCGCGCCGCGAAGATCGCCCTTGACCGCCATCTTTCGGGGCCGGTTCTCGCGCCGAGCTCATACTTCATGAAGTCGCCCGCCGTCCAGCATGAGGATGGGGAGGCCCGCCGTCTTGTTGAGAGCTTCATCACGGGTGACGTCGAGTCGAACGAGTCCCAGCTGGATGAGGATGTCGCGAAGGCGAAGGCCGATGGCAAGGATGTGTGGAGGGCCTGACCCTGTGGGGCCTGTGCGGGTTCCGATAGGGTTTCCACTGGTGTAGCGTCGGGGACCCTGGGATCCATCGGTCAGGTCCGGGAGCCGTTGATACTCTCCGCCCAATTGAGAGGCTCTTCGAGGTTCCCCTCCCATTTTCAGTCGGGTTTATGGCCGAAAGGGGCCGGTGACGCGTGCATTGCGTCACCGGCCCCTTTCATTGGGCGGATTTGGCCTTCGTTGGGCGGGTCCTGCGGATATCCCCAATCAAGAACGGCATGATAGCGCCATTCTTTTTCTTACTTACCTGGTCGGCCCCGCCCAACGAACACGAAAAGCGCCCAATGAGACTGGCGGGGCTTATCGGAGGGGGTATTGGGGGGGATCTTATTGAGGAGCAAGTGCTTTCCGATGAGCGCGGGGCAAAGTTGACAGCGGGACAAACATGTTCCCGCCCTTTTTGCCCCGCTCGCCAGGAAGGGCTTGCCAGAAGCAGCGCGTCCGCACTCCGCTCCGTCACAGGGCTTTCGTCAGGAGTGGCTCGTCACACAGCGGTTCCCACACAGCGCTTGTAACCTGCTCCCCACATATGCTCCCCACGCCGCGCTCGTCAACTCAGCTACCCACATCTCGCTCGATTTGGCTCGAGAGCGAATCGGTGCCGCGCGTTGAATCAGTCCTGCCCGGAATCGCCCTCATCTTTGGCCAGAAGAGCCGCCACCTGATGCTCATAGGCGTTCAAGGCCGATCCGATGACGTTGTGCATGTCGTAATAGGCGTAGGTTCCCAGACGGCCGCCGAACACCACACCGGGCTCTCCCTTAGCCTTGGCCGAGTACTTCTGGTAGAGGGCCTTGTCCTCGGCGGTGTTGACGGGATAATAGGGTTCGTCGTCCCTTGTCGCGAAGCGGCTGTATTCCTCCCACACGACGGTTTTCTCGGGGTTCTGGGAATCCCTGCGTTCGGGATTGAAGTTCTTGAACTCGATCGCCCGCGTGTAGGGGACATCGGAGTCGGCGAAGTTCATGACCGGGCATCCAAAATGGTCGCCCTCGTCGTAGCGGATCTCCGTGAAATCGACCGTCCTCCATTTGAGCTCGCCCAGCTCGTAGTCGAAGTACCGATCCACCGGGCCCGTGTAGACGACCGGTACCTTGCCCACGAGGTTGCGGCGGTTCAACGGCTGCGTCTCGTCAAAGAAGTCGGTGTTGAGCGTCACGTGGATGCGCGGGTCGTCGATCATCCGCTCCATCCAGGCGGTGTACCCATCCTTGGGCAATCCCTCCCATGTGTCGCGGAAGTAGCGGTTGTCGTAGGTGAGACGCACGGGAAGGCGGCGGATGATGCTTGCGGGAAGCTCGCTGGGATCGGTCTGCCACTGCTTGGCCGTGTAGTTTTTGATGAACGCCTCGTACAGAGGCCGACCGATGAGGCTGATGCCCTTGTCATTGAGGTTCTCGGGATCGGTTCCGGCAAGCTCGCCCGCCTGCTCGTCGATGAGCGCCTTGGCCTGCGCGGGCGTGTAGTGCGCGTGGAAGAACTGGTTGATCGTTCCCAGATTGATGGGGAGCGGATAAACCTCGCCGTCATGCGTCGTGTAGACGCGATGGACATAGTCGGTGAACTCGGTGAAGCGGTTCACGTATTCCCATACCGTCGGGTTTGAGGTGTGGAAGAGGTGCGCGCCGTATTTGTGGATCTCGGCCCCGGTTTCCTCGTCCATATACGAATAGGCGTTCCCACCGATATGGTCGCGCACGTCGATGATCTCCACCCGGGCTCCCGCGCGTTCGGCGGCTTGTTGTGCGATGGTAAGTCCGAAAAGACCCGCGCCGACGATTACCAGATCCGCATCCATGACGTTGTGTTCCTCCCGCTGTCGTCGGGGTGGTGGCAATATTGGGATCCCCCGAGTCAATCATTTTTGTCGGTGCCGCGGCGATCCCTGGTCGCCATCGCGCGGTTCGCCTCCACAATCATGGTACCCGTGGACGTCCGGGGTGGGAATTTCCGGGCATGGCGTGAGATGTGCGCCGGTATGTGAGGATGAGTGCGGATGAATATGGGGATGCGCGCGGAGGCACGGTGGGTGGGGAATGATGTTACACTGGTGTTCGCCTCCGTACGGCGTTATGTCGCCCAATCCCCCCAGGGCAGGAATGCAGCAAGGGTAAGCGGCCTCTGACGGGTGTGCGGGGGTTTCTCATGTCTGGCCGGATTCCGCGCCACAGCCGTGGGACGCGGCCGATTCGGCCCGTGGGAACGATTGTGTGATTATTTCGATTGGGCATGTCACGTCGGGCGGTGTTCGCGGCATCGACGCTCTACAGTCGACAATTATGACCTCAGATATTCCTTCGCCGACGCCCCGCACGCCGTCATCCGATGGCCACGCGATTCGAATCCTTGTTGACGACTACCCGGAGGACGGTTCCAAGTCCGCGTCCTCCAAGTCCGATGAACCGAAGAACGCCGACCGCGGTGACTCTCCCGCCGAGCTGGACGTGGAGGGGGGACTGGCGCGGATCGACCCTCTGATGGTCAAGCCGCGTCGGTCCTCGGTCGTTCTGTGCCTTGTTCTCGCTGCTCTGCTTGTCTTCGCCGCGGGGGCGGCGTGGTGGCTGGCGGTTCGAACGGTTGACGGACAGTCCTATGAGGATATGGTCTGGCAGTATTTTCCCTCGATGGCTTATGGTCCGGTGGAACATGTGTCGGATGTCTTCACCAATTCCGCGGTGGTCATCGCCATGACGGTGGTGATTGGCGTGGCCGCGGCGGCAATCACCATTGTGCGCAGGAGATGGCGGCTTGTCTTCCAGATGCTCTTCGTGGCGGGTCTGTGCTACGCGGCCACATGGCTTAAGCCGCTTCTTCCCCGTGAGGCTTTGATCCACACGGTGTCGCGGCAGGCGAATTCGGCTCCCTCGGGCCATACGATGATGATGGCCGCGGCGGTGATGATTCTTCTTCTTGCCGTTCCCCGGCGTTGGAGGGCTGTCACGGCAATCGCCGCGGTGGCTTTGTCCTCGGCTGTCGGCTTGTCCGTCATGATGGGTCAGTGGCATAGACCGGTGGATGTCGTCATGTCGATTCTCATCGCCGCGGCGATTGCGTTGCTGGCGCTCGCGTTCACAAGGCGTTCGGGAATGGACGCCCCGGGGGATCGTGCCAGCACTCCCTCGATCCAAGTTGTGGGTTCAGTGCTGATCACAGCTGGCGTGATGGCGGTTTTGTATGGCGTCTATGTGATATGGCAAATATATCCCGGACTTGATGTGTCTGCCCGGTGGGCGCGGGCCGCCGCGGTGTTGTCCGCCCAGGTCCTTGTATGCGGGACGGCGATTCTCTGCTGCGGAATCGTTGTGGTGATGAGGCAGCTCGTGGCCAGTCCTCTCACGCGGCTGGGAGTGATAGGGGCTCCTCCCTCCCCTCCGAAAAGCTGAGACATGGAGTGCCGCTGAGACATGGAGCGGCGAGGATGGTGGAGCGGCGAGGATGGCGAGATGGCGCGGATGTCCGGGTTCGCGGCTTGGGCCGTTACCACGTATGTGGAGGTGTGATGCGCGGCATGGGTGGTGCGCTGCAAAGGAGTGGACGGAGGAACGCGAATATGCGGTCTCATATGGGGGTCCTCCGTCCTCAGAATGGCCTCGTCGGCGTAGTTGACGATGGGCAATGAGTATGATTGCGTGCGAAAAGGGGACCAAGCCTAAGGAGTGAGTCAATGGCAGCCGGCACCAAGCTTGTGATTGTGGAGTCTCCCACGAAGGCCAGGAAGATCGGGGGGTATCTTGGCGATGGGTACAAGGTCATGGCGTCGGTCGGGCATATTCGCGATTTGGCTCAGCCAAGTCAGGTTCCGGCCGCGAAGAAGGCGACGTTTGGAAAGTTCGGCGTTGATGTCGATGACGGCTTCGAGCCGTATTATGTGGTCGGCCCCGAGAAACGCAAAACGGTCACCGAACTCAAATCTGCTCTGAAGGATGCTGGCGAGCTGTTTCTGGCGACTGATGAGGATCGCGAGGGCGAGGCAATAGCGTGGCATCTGGTGCAGACGCTCAAACCCAAGGTCCCGGTTCGGCGCATGGTGTTCCACGAGATTACGCCCGAGGCCATCCGCGCATCACTGGGGAACACCCGTGATGTGGACGATCATATGGTCGATGCCCAGGAGACGCGTCGTGTCCTCGACCGGTTATATGGGTATGAGCTCTCGCCGGTGCTGTGGCGTAAAGTCGGGCCGGGCCTTTCCGCAGGCCGGGTGCAGTCGGTCGCCACGCGACTGATCGTGGAGAGGGAGAGGGAACGCATGGCCTTCGTGCGCTCCCCATACTGGGATGTCGTCGCCGATCTGTCTGATTCGGGGCCTTCCTCGGCCGGCCCGTCCGATGTCTTCCACGCGCGGATGGTGGAGTGGAGTGGCCGTCGCCTCGCAGCGGCCAAGGACTTCGCTGAGGATGGGACGATGACCCCCGCGGCCGTCCGAGATGCGGCGGTCCGACTGGACGAGGAGACCTCCGCACGACTGGCGGATGAGCTGGTTTCGGCGGATTTTACCGTCGTGTCCATGGAGACGAAGCCCTATCGCCGTCGTCCGCTTCCGCCCTTTACCACGTCGACACTGCAGCAGGCGGCCGGAAACCGGCTGTCCATGAGCTCGCGCCAGACGATGAGGGCGGCTCAGGGTCTGTATGAGAACGGCTATATCACCTATATGAGAACCGATTCCGTCACGTTATCGAGTGAGGCCATCGCGGCCGCGAGGGATGCGGTGAAAAGGGATTTCGGGAACGAGTTCCTGTCGGATTCTCCGAAGCAATACGCCACCACGACGGCGGGCGCCCAAGAGGCGCATGAATGCATCAGACCCGCCGGATCGTCCTTCAGAGAGCCGTCGGAGCTGTCGTCACTGGTTCCGCCGGATCAGCTTCGGCTCTACACCCTGATCTGGCGGCGCACGTTGGCATCGCAGATGGCTGACGCCACGGGGGCGACCGCGACCGTTCGTCTGTCGGCCACCGCGGGAAATGACGGAGAGACCGTGTTCCAAGCTTCGGGAACCGTTATTGAGTTTCCCGGATTCCTCAAGGTCATGGGGCAGGACCGGTCGTCATCAGCGGGCCATGATGGCACGGAGGCGCTTCCGGCGATGTCGAAGGGCAGCGTGCTCTCCGCCGCGTCCGTCGAAGCCGACGGGCACGAGACGCAGCCGCCCGCGCGGTACACCGAGGCCTCGCTCGTCAAGACTCTGGAGGCCAAGGAGATCGGGCGCCCTTCGACATACGCGAGCATCATCTCGACCATCATCGACCGCGGCTATGTGTATGAGCGTGGCCGGGCTTTGATCCCCTCGTGGCTGGCCTTCGCCGTCACCAAGCTTCTCGAGACAAAATTCGCGACCTACGTCGACTACCGTTTCACGGCCGAGATGGAGAATGGCCTGGACAAGATCGCTCGTGGCGAGGAGACCGGCAGGGACTGGCTCACGCGGTTCTATTTTGGTTCCGGGAAGGATTCCGCCCAGTCGTCACAGCAGGCCCATGAGGGGTTGCAGCAGCAGGTCGCCCAGCTCGGCGAGATCGACGCTCGAGAAATCAACACCATCGATATCGGTGACGGATTGCATGTGCGTGTGGGACGGTATGGCCCCTATCTGGAGGATGTGAACTCGCAGGATTCGCAGGGGAATCCGCGGCGGGCATCACTTCCCGACGATTTGGCCCCCGACGAGCTCACCGTGGAGAAGGGCCATGAGCTGATCGAGAAGAATGCGACGGGTCCGCGGGTTCTGGGCATCGATCCTGTATCAGGTGGATCGGTTGAGGTTCGCGTCGGACGCTTTGGCCCCTACGTGGCTTTGGTCGCTTCCGACAATCAGGATGACGCCGGACCTGTGAAACCGCCCAAGCGTGGATCCGAAACGACGGCCGTCAAGCCCTCCAAGCCTGCGAAAACCGCCAAGACGAGAAAATCGGCGAAGGACGCGACACCCAGACCCCGCATGGCCTCGCTGTTCTCCAGCATGGATCCGGCGACGGTCACGCTTGAGGACGCACTGCGGCTGTTGAACCTGCCTCGTGAGGTCGGCACCTATGATGTCGCAGACGAGCAGGGTGTGGAATCCGCGATGACGGTCACCGCAAGCAATGGACGCTATGGCCCCTACCTCACCCGTACCGACGCGAAAGGGAAATCGGAGACACGGTCACTCACGTCCGAGGATGAGATATTCACCGTGACGATCGACCAGGCCAAGGAGCTTTTTGCCCAGCCGAAATATGGTCGTCGGCGGGGGGCGTCGGCGAAGCCGCCGCTGCGAGAGCTGGGGCCAGATCCCGAGACCGGGAAGCCGGTGGTGATCAAGGATGGCTTCTACGGCGCCTATATCACCGACGGTGAAACGAACAGGACGCTTCCCAAGCAGTTCACCCCCGAGTCGGTGGATCCGCAGGAAGCTTTCCGATTGTTGGCGGAGAAGCGGGCCGCGGGGCCCGCGAAGCGTCGTCATGGCGTCAGAAAAGCCGCCACCAAGAAAGCCGCCACCAAGAAAGCCGCCACCAAGAAAACCTCCGCGACGAGGAAGGCGGCCACGGCGAAGGCCGCCACCACGACGACCTCTTCGAGGAAGTCCACGGCGGCGAGGAAGACAGCCGTAAAGAAGACAGCCGCGAAGAAGGCGACAGCTCAAGGTACCGCCGTGACGCGCAAGGCATCCGCACAATGAGCGGATTGTTTCTGTCCTTTGAGGGCATCGACGGAGTGGGCAAAAGCACCCAGGTCGAGCTGCTGCGTGAATATCTGCACGATCGTGGTCGTGAGGTTGTGGTCACACGCGAACCCGGTGGCACTCCGATGGGTCGGGAGCTGCGGTCGCTGTTGCTGGAGGGAAGCCCCGATGGCGCCGAGATTAGCCCGCGGGCGGAGGCCTTAATGTTCGCGGCGGACAGGGCGCAACATGTGCATCAGGTCATCCGCCCGGCGTTGTCTCGTGGCGCTGTCGTCATATCCGACCGATACATCGACTCGTCCCTCGCATATCAGGCCGGTGGCAGGGAGCTGACGGTGGAGGAGGTGCGCTCGCTGAGCATGTGGGCGACCGCGGAACTGCTTCCGACGAGGACCTACCTGTTGGACCTGGACCCCCGTGAGGCGTTGGATAGGGTTGGACGGGAAAGGGACCGCATGGAATCGGCAGGCGAGGGATTCCGCAGACGCACGCGTGATGAGTTCCTCGATCTTGCCCGTGCCGACGCGACGAGGTTCATGGTGGTGGATGCCGCGGAGACGGTGGATCAGGTGGCGGCGCGGATACGCGCCGATATCGATCGATTGGTGGATTCGGCGAACGGGATGTCCGCATGAGTGTGTGGGATTCGATTGTCGGGCAGGAACGGGCCGTTCGCATGCTGTCGGCCGTGGTCGCCGGGGATCCGTCAGGCATAGCCCAGTCCTGGCTTATCTGTGGACCTCCAGGGTCGGGTCGGTCCAATATCGCCAGGGCCTTCGCCGCCGCGTTGGAGAGCCCGGACGGAGGTCTCTCCTCCGAGCCGACGCGTCAGACCCAACAGGTTCTGGCGGGAACGCATCCGGATGTCACCGTGCTGGCCACGAACAAGGTCACGATCGGCATCGATGACGTCCGCGATCTGATAGGCCTTAGCGAGCAGAATCCGTCGACCGCTCCGTGGCGGATAATCATCATCGAGGATGTTGACCGGATGCTGGAGCGGACCACCAACGTGCTGCTTAAGGAAATCGAGGAGCCGGCCGAACGGACGATCTGGCTGTTGTGCGCTCCCAGCGCCCAGGATGTCCTGCCGACCATCCGTTCGCGCACCCGACTGGTGAATCTGACGGTTCCGGCTTTGTCCCATGTGGCGGCATTCCTCCGATCGCAGGATGTGGATGCCGATCTGGCAGCCAGATGCGCCCGTCTGTCCGAAGGGCATATAGGTGTCGCATCGCTATATGCGCGGGATGATATGGCGCGGCATGGCCGCGATGAGCTGGTGGTGGGAGTGCTGGGGTTGAGGCGCGCATCCGATGCTGTCGTTCTGGCCTCGCGTCTGGTCAGCGAGGCCTCGCGGCAGGCCGAGCACGAGGTGGAGCGTCTGATTGCCGCAGAGGAGTCGGAATTCCGACGGATCAACGGTCTTGCCGAGGGGGATAGGATACCTGCGTCCATCAGGTCGTCATTCAATGCGATCGGCAAGAAGGATGAGGTCCGCAGACGGATCACGCGATTGAGCCGTGACGTGCTGGACAGGGCTTTGACATCCATCGCCAGTGTCTATCGTGATGTCGCGGTGCTGCAGAACTCCGCGCAGGATGATGCGGGGCTCGTCAACCTTGAAAACAGGGATGCCATCATCGGCATGTCCGTGGAGATGGATCGTTCCGAGGCGATAGAGGCGTCCGAGGAGATTGAGAGGGCACGCGGCCGGCTTGCCGGGAACGGCAATCCCACATTGGTGTTCGAGGCGCTTTTCTGCTCTTTCGCCATGCTTCGGCGGTCTGGAGGCCGTTGACCGTCTCGGCGGTGGCGGGTTCGGTCTGGCGGATCGACTCAGCTGGCCTGAACGAGGCCTGATACGAATGACATCGGGACTGCGTGGCGTTGCGGGACATGGACGCGCTCGGGAGAGTCCTTGCGGGCGAGGGATGTCAGTGCGGTGGCCATCGCGGTGGCCATCGCCATGAAGTCGGGACGAAGAAGGGCGATTCTTTCGTCGATTCCGGCGTGTGTCGGATGGTCGTCTATGGCGACGATCGGTGTCGATATGTCGTGAAGGGAATCCAGCGCGAGACGGGCCCCGCTGGCGACTTGGGCGTCGACGCATATCAGGGAATCCGGAGCATCCGACGTTCGAGTCATGAGCCGCAGGGCATCGGCGTATCCGCGGGCCGCGGTTCGCGGTCCCAGAAGAACCCATTCGGGTCGTGTCGTCTGATTGACGACGTGCGTCGATTCCTCGAAGGCGATAAGATACGACGCGTCGCGTAGGGGATTGCTCGATCCGAAATTCGGGGCGGCCCCCAGAAACGCCGTTCTGTGGGCCCCATGAGAGGCAAGATGCGTGACCGCGATGTCCATCGTCGAGTTCTGGTCGATGAACACACAGGGAAGGTCGGCGTTGATGGCATGCGGACTGACCACGATGTCGACTATGGAGGAATTCAGAGGTGGTTGAGACGATGGGCAAGAGGCCGGAAGCAGGATTCGACCCTCAATGCCATACGGATGGGAACGTCTTTGGATGGATGAATCGTCGCGACGGGCGTGGCCCGAATCGTCGAGCAACGTCGTGAGGACTCGTTTCCCGCAACTTGAGGCCACGGCGATGACGTTCGGAAGGAGTGAGCAGGAGAAGCCGTCGGTGGGATCTGCCATCGCCATCTCCCACGTGTTCGTGGATTCGCCGCGTAGCGCGCTGGCCGCGTCGTTGACATGATAACGGAGATCGTTCGCCGCCTGTCGAACGCGTCTGTCGATTTCATCGTCCTTGGATCGCCGACCGGACAAAACCCTCGAAACGGTGGCCGTCGACACTTTCGCGAGGGCGGCCACGTCGATGATGGTCGCGATCCGAGGAGATGAGGACATGATGGGACGCTATTCGCCCTTGGTGAGTGTGGCGATAAGGGAATCGGCGACGGCGTCGGAGTCGGCGCCATTCACGATGATCTCGACGGTGTCGCCCCCCTTGACTCCCAGACCCATGATGGACAGGATGCTTGATGCGTTGACGCCGGGGGTTCCGGGCTCCTTCGAGATGGTGACGGAACAGCCCGAGGCGGCTACGGCCTGCGAGAACTCGGCCGCGGGGCGTGCGTGAATCCCGACGGGATCGGTGATGGTGGTCGTGCGTGTGGCGGTGGACATGGGACTCTCCTTCGCGTCATGTGGCGTTTCCGTATGGAATGCCGGACGGCGTCCCGACACGGTCGCCACGGGGGTGGACAACGTGACCCAGCATACCATCGGACGGGCGACTTGCAGCAAACGTTTACCGTTGCTGCGACAATGGTCACTGTGTACACTTAA
>NZ_CASEXV010000028.1 GCF_949292005.1 uncultured Bifidobacterium sp.
CGCTGTCGATGATCCGCAGACTGCAGATGCTCGGGTGGACGACGAACCACCGTGAGGACGCGCTGCCACCCGGACTGGCGCGGCGGCAGTCTTCCGGATCGGTGACGTGCGCGATCCGGTATCTCGAAGATTCACGGTGGCTTCTTCGCTGACGGAAAGGAGGAGACACGGAACCATACGGCGTGCCGTTGGCATTGGCGGCGTGCCGATCGCGTACTGACAGGTGATCGAGAGAGAGGACGAATCATGGCTTCAACGGCAAGCGGCTCGCGGGCGAGCGGGTCGGGTCTGGGATCGGTGACCTATGTGGACATCGACGAGGACTATTTCGACAAAAGACAACTGAAAAGGACCTCCGGCGCCTTCGGCCTGTGGGCGATCGGCATCGCGGCGGTCATCTCCGGGGATTTCTCGGGATGGAACGGCGGCATCGCCCAGGCAGGATGGGGCGGCATGCTCATCGCCGCCATCGTCGTGTACGTCATGTACGTTCTGATGCTCAACTCGATCAGCGAGATGGCGTCCGCGATGCCGCACACGGGCGGAGCTTACTCCTTCGCGCGCGCGGCCATGGGGCCGTGGGGAGGATTCTTCACCGGTCTGGCGGAGACGATCGAATACGTCATGACGGCCGCCACGATCGTGTATTTCTCATCCGCCTACGCGGACGCCATCGTGTCGGATCTGACAGGATACTCCCTGGACGACCATGGTCTGCAATGGGTATGGTGGCTGGTGCTGTACGTCATCTTCGTCATCGTGAACTGGCTGGGTGCCGAGACGTCATTCCGCTTCGCGCAAGTGGTCTCCATCGCGGCGCTGGCGATAGTCGCCATATTCGGCGTGGGGGCCCTCATCACAGGGCAGGTGGATTTCGGTTCCCTGCTGGACATCAAACCGTCGGCGGGCGGCACGTCGTTCCTTCCCTTCGGCCCTGCGGCCATACTCTTCGCCATGCCTTTCGCCATGTGGCTGTTCCTCGGCATTGAACAGCTTCCCCTTGCGGCTGAGGAGGTGCGCGACCCGGAGGTCAACATTCCCAAGGCCTCGCGTCTGTGCATCCTCACTCTTGGCATCTCCGCCCTGATCATCGTCTTCCTTAACCCCGCCGTCGTCGGGTCCGCCGCGCTCGCGGATTCCGACGAGCCCTTGCTGGATGGATACCGTGCGATTCTCCCAGGCAATGTCGCCGCCCTGCTCTCCGCGTTCGCGCTCATCGGACTGCTGGCCTCAATCCAAGGAATCATGTTCGCGTATGGCCGCAACCTGTACTCCCTGTCCCGCGCCGGCTACTATCCCGCGTTCCTCAGCCTGACCGGCAAACGCAAGACCCCATACTGGGGACTGATCGTGGGGGCCGTGATCGGCTTCGCCGCATTGTTCATCATCGCCTACGGCGGCGAGGGAGCCGGATCCGTTGTTCTGAACATCGCCGTGTGGGGTGCCGTCCTCGCCTATCTTCTGCAAATGGTCTCCTACGTCCTTCTCAAGAGGAATATGCCGGGCATTTCGCGTCCCTTCGTCAGCGCGTATGGGGTGCCCGGGGCGGTCATCTCGGGTCTGCTCGCCCTGGTGATCTTCGTCGCGGTTCTTTTCAACCCCGACTACCGGCTGGCGGTGTATGCGATGGTCGCTATCTATCTCATGGCGACGGTGTTCTTCGCGCTCTATGGGCGCAAGCATCTCATCATGTCACCCGAGGAGGAGTTCGCAGCATCAGGAGGAGCCCTGCAATACCACACGCACGACTGAATTCCGTGGGATTGTTCTCATCAATCAAGAAAGAAGACACGACGATGGCAACTCGATCGACCATTATGGATACGAATAGCTTCAGGCCCGAGATGGCGGACTCCCTCGACCCCCGCACGAGGGAGATGACCCGGGAGAGAAGCGTTCTCGGCGATGCGTACCGGTTGTTCTATCGCACGCCGGTCCATCTGGTCAAAGGACGCGGATCGCATCTGTGGGACGCCGACGGCGTCGAGTATCTTGACGTCTACAACAACGTGGCGTCGGTCGGGCATTGCCATCCACGGGTGGTCGAAGCCATGACCAGACAGGCGTCCGAACTGAACACGCATACCCGATACCTGCATGAGAACATCCTTCATTACGCGGAGGATATCCTGTCGACCATGCCCGATCCCCTGGATCGTGTGATGTTCCAGTGCACGGGGTCCGAGGCCAATGATCTGGCGGTCCGCGTCGCCCAGACATACACGGGTGGTGAGGGCGTCATCGTCACGCATGAGGCATACCACGGCAACTCCGCGCTGACGTCGAAGCTCTCGCCGGCGTTGGGAACGGCGCAGGATCTGGGCCTGACCATGAGGATGATCCCCACGCCCGACACCTACCGGGTGAGTGTGGATGGCGTCCGTGGTTCGCAATGCGACGCTGCGACCTTCGGGGCGTGGATGGCCGACCGTGTGCGCGACGCCGTGGCCGATATGAACCGGCATGGGATAAAATTCGCCGCCTTGCTGGCCGATTCGATCTTCTCATCCGATGGAGTGTATCCCGATCCCGTGGGCTATCTTCAGCCGGTGATCGACGTCGTCCACGAGCTTGGAGGCGTATGGATCGCCGATGAGGTTCAGCCGGGGTTCACGCGGACGGGGGACGCCTTCTGGGGCTTCGAGCGGCAGGGCATCGTCCCCGATCTCGTCACGTCCGGAAAGCCCATGGCCAATGGACTGCCGACGTCCCTGATGGCGGCGCGGCATGAGGTTCTGGAACCGTTCGCGAGCTCCATTCCATACTTCAACACCTTCGGCGGCAATCCGGTGTGCATGGCTGCGGCGCAGGCCGTTCTGGATGTCATGCGCGACGAAGACACGATGGGCAACGCCAAAAAGGTCGGTGCCGTGTTCAAGGCGGCGGTCGAGGGGCTCAAGGACTCTCACCCATGCATCGGGGACGTGCGTGGCGCCGGACTCTACATTGGCTGCGAGATCGTCAAGCCAGGAACGACGGATCCCGATCAGGCCGCCGCTCTGGACATCCTGGAGACGTTGAGACAGAACCATGTCCTGACATCCGTGTGTGGGCGTTACGGCAACATCCTCAAGCTGCGTCCGCCGCTGGTCTTCAGCGAGGACGATGTCGACTGGTTCATGTCGGCCTTCACCATCACCCTCAACACGTTGGGCAGATAGCGATGCGCGCGCGACCGGAATGCAGGAACCGAAGTGATTGTTTCCCGCCCATATCGGTGCAATTGCAAGAGGATTGCAGGAGTTAATGGCCAGAGACGTCAGGGTTTCACGCCTTGGAAAGGGGGTAACCGGAATCATTTAGCATGATTCCATCCCGGTCACTTGGAGCGGATGGGTCCTGTCGATAGATGAATGACAATGTGGACCGATTCAGAGAATAAATGAGAACGAAGGGAGTCTGAAAGATATGACACGTGCAGGGAATCGGATTACATCTATAGTCTCGGGGACAGTCTCCCTCATATTGGCATTATCGATGGCGGGATGCGGGTCGTCCGGCAGCTCCTCGGCCAACGCCACGTACGCTTCCGCCACGAGTGCCGACGATTTTGGTGGGATGTCCGCACTTGTCAAGGCGGCCAAGGAGGAGGGGAAACTGACTCTGATCGCTTGTCCGGACGATTGGGCTAACTGGGGAAAGATAATCAAACTGTTCGAAAAGAAATACGGCATCGATGTCACGTCGACGAATCCCGACGCGTCGAGCGCGGAGGAGATCAAGGCCGCCAAAAACCTTAAAGGTCAGTCGAATGCGCCTGACGTTTTTGATCTTGGCGCGTCCGTCGCGACAACGAGTACGGACTATTTCGCTCCCTACAAGGTTACGCGGTGGTCGTCGATTCCCGACGATAACAAGGAGAGCTCAGGCCTGTACGTCAACGACTACACCGGAGTCATGTCCATCGGGTACGACTCGTCGAAGGTCCCTCGTCCCACGTCCGTCGACGATCTTCTCAAGTCCGCTTATAAGGGCAAAGTCGCGATAAACGGGGATCCGACTCAGGCAGGGGCGGCATTCGCCGCGGTCGGTTGGGTTACGCTTCAGGAAGGCGGAACGCTTGATGACTATTCGACGGGCGTCAATTTCTTCAAAAAATTAAGCAAGGCCGGCAATTTCCTGACCGTTTCAGCCACATCCTCCACGATAGCCTCTGGCGAGACACCCGTTGTGATTGACTGGAACTACCTCAACGTCGCTGCGGCCGAGCAAAATTCGAACTATAAGACGGTTGTTCTTCAAAATGACGCCTACGGGGCATATTACAACCAGGCTATTAATAAGGACGCTCCTCATCCTGCCGCGGCCCGACTTTGGGAGGAATTCGTTTTCTCGGATGATGTGCAGAACCTGTTCCTCAAGTCCGGAGCATTGCCGGTCCTCGCCAAGTCAATGACGTCGAAGGGCACCATCGACAAAGCCGCTTTGAAGAAAGCGGGAGGTCTACCTGATGACATCGCCATCGCATCCTCGGCTCAGACAACGGCAGCTAACACGCTGCTCGCGAATACGTGGTCAGCGGTCTCCGCATCATGAGGCTTCTGAACGATTGTCAAGAGTGAGCGTCGGCGTCCCGTGAACTGCGTGACGACGTCGACGCCGGAACCATGGAGGAGACCGGTGTGAACAGAATCAAAAATATGGCATCGCTGGTGCCCTTCGTCGTCTATGTGACGATGATGTTTTTCGTTCCTACACTTCTTGTGGCGAAAAGCGCATTCGAATCGGCCGACGGAGGATGGACCCTCGCGAATCTGTCGATCTTCTCCCGGCCGGGAGTGGGATCGGCGTTTCTGAACTCGCTGTGGTTGTCGTTGCTGACGGCATTCGTCGGAGCGGTTCTTGGTTCGATCGTCTCCTTCGCGCTTCTTGGCTGCGCTCCGGGAGGGATCATTCGACGAACGGTCGATTCCGCGTCCAGCACGCTATCCCAATTTGGTGGAGTCATGCTGGCCTTCGCCTTCATCGCCACACTGGGGAACCAAGGCATGGTGACACTATTCCTCCGCAGGGCTTTCCACGTTGATATATACGCCGGAAGCATGTGGCTTTATACTCCGCGTGGATTGATTCTGCCGTATCTGTTTTTTCAGATTCCCCTGATGATAATTACCTTCTTCCCCGCGATATCGCGGTTGTCTCCCCAATTCGCGGAAGCCGTCGCGATGGTGGGAGGTGGACGCCGGGATTATTGGCGTTATGTTGGTGTCCCCGTTCTTGTCCCCGCCTTCATGGGAGGGTTTCTGCTTCTTTTCGCGAACGCGTTCTCCGCGTATGCGACGGCGGCGGCCTTGATAAGCCAAGGATCGCAGATAGCCCCGCTTCAGGTGCGGGCGGCGCTCATCAGCGAGACGGGTCTGGGTAGTGGTGGAGAGGCCGGTGCCTTGGCCATGGGGATGTTGGGGGTCATGATCATCGTTGTGGGCGCGTATGCGTTCGTGGAGAGAAAGGCCTCGACGTGGATCGGATAGGCATGAAGAAGACCGCGGATCGTTCGGAGCAAAGATCAATCGCGGATCAGGCACCCGTCTGGTCGCCGTATGATCGTCCCACTCATGTGTTTCGGCATGCAGCTCTTGCCCTCTTCGCCGTGTTCATTGCGTTACCTCTTATCGGCATGGTGTATTTCACCTTTCGTTCGTCAACCGGTGGTTTCACCACAGACCATTGGACGACGGTTTTTTCTCCTCGTGGTTCGGAGATCTGGGATTCTTTGGGGCCCGGTCTTTACAATTCTCTGATTCTTGTGGTCTGTACGGTCGTTATCGTGTATGTTCTGGTTATCCCGGCCATCATCCTTATCGATGTACGTTTTCCTAGGATTCGAAGGATGATGAGGGTGCTCATGCTGTTTCCGATCGCGGTGCCTGCGATAATTCTGGTGGTGGGTTTCGCACCGATCTTCTCTTTCCTTTCGCGCATGGTCGGTCCAGGTTCATGGACGCTGTCGCTCGCCTATGGCGTGCTTGCCATGCCTTTTGTTTACACGACGGTGGAATCGGATCTCAGCGGTCTCCACGCTGGGACGTTGGTGCAGGCCGCGGAATCTCTCGGGTCACGGTGGTCGAGGACGTTGGTGTTGGTTCTTGTGCCTTGTTTACGGCGGAGCATCGTGTCGGCGACACTGATGGTCTGCGCGATCGTCCTTGGTGAGTTTACCGTCGCCTCGCTGTTGAACAGGGAGACGTTGCAGACCGGTCTGATCGTGATATCCCAAGGGGATGTGTATGTATCGGTCATCATCACGCTGATTGTCCTTGTAGGTACCTTCGCCGCGCTGTTTGCGGTGAGTGGAGCCGGTGGACGCCGGACGCGCGTGAATTCCGTGAAGCAACCCCACGCTGGTCGATAGTGGCACGCGACAATAGTCATAAGGAGCAGACCATGGTCACAGAGCATCATGACGCGGATGACGCCGCATTGGGCGAGTCGGTCGTTTTCGACAACGTCACGAAATCATATGGAGGGAGGGAAGTACTACACGCGTTTTCGCTCAATGTGCTTCCGGGCGAGATGGTCAGTCTTCTGGGGCCATCAGGATGCGGAAAGTCGACGGCGTTGAGATGTCTGGCGGGTTTCGAGCAGATATCCGGAGGGCGCGTCAGCGTAGGGGGACGTGAGGTGTCGAGGATCCCTCCACGAAGCCGTGGCATCGGTATGGTCTTCCAGCAGTATTCGCTGTTCCCTAATATGACGGTTGCGGACAATGTTGCTTTTGGACTGCGGGTTAAGAGGGTGGGTCGTCAGGAGCGTAGGGCCAAGGCCGCGGATATGCTGTCCCTTGTCGGTCTTGGTGAGTTCGCTGATCGATATCCTTCTCAACTGTCAGGAGGTCAACAGCAGCGTGTTGCCGTGGCGCGCGCGCTGATTCTCAATCCTGGCGTTCTCCTTCTGGACGAGCCGTTGTCTGCATTGGACGCCAAGATTCGAGTGCAACTGCGTGATGAGATACGGTCATTGCAGTTGAAGCTGGGCATCACGACGATTTTCGTGACGCATGACCAGGAGGAGGCTTTGGCTGTTTCGGATAGGATCGCAGTCATGCATGATGGCAGCATCGAGCAGATCGGAACGCCGAAGGACCTGTATCTGACTCCGAAAACGCCTTTCGTCAGTGATTTCGTCGGACAATCGAACAAGATCGACACGACCGTGGGACGAGACGGTGCCGTCACCGTATGCGGATGCCCGATTCCTTTGTCATCCGGGGAGGCTCCGAACAGTCTCGTCACGGTCTTTATCCGTCCGGAGAACGTGGTGCTGTCTCCTGATGATGCAGGCGATGCCGTCGTTGTCCGCACAAGCTTCTTGGGGTCCATTCAGAGGACGACCGTTCGAGTGGACGCGATGGAACTTGTGGCGCAGCATGATATGGACGACCGGTTCGATATCGGTCAGCATGTCGATGTTGCCATCAAACCCTACCCTGTCATGAGCAGGCGCATCGAGTTGAGATGGGCCGAGGACGCGCGGAGGGATGGTGACGCTGATGCTCAATGATTCGACCCTGTCATTCCGGAAGGATGGGACTTTTCGCGTTCTTCAACTCGCGGACATTCAGGATGGCCCCGCCGTGGACCCGGACGCGGTTGCGCTTATCGACGCCGCGGTTCGCGGGGCCGACCCGGATCTGGTGGTACTTACCGGAGACCAGATTCGCGGATACGATCCCGGGTATATGGAGACCTTCATGTCGAGGCGCGGAGATGCCATTGGGACGCATGTCCCTCGCGCGGTTCGGTTGGAGGCGATGCTTGATGGTTGTTCCACTCATCGCTCAGAGTCGCCGATGACCGCAGGAAGGAGCGAATCAGCGCTTCGGGACACCCGTCTCAAGGTCAGGGAGTCGATACGCCAATTTCTGTACCCCATCGTCTCACGGGGAATTCCGTTCGCAGTGACCTATGGGAACCATGATTTCCAGTGCGGTGTGATGCCTGACGAGCAGGACGAGATTTATCGTCAGTTCCCTGGTTGTCTCAACCCAAGGATGGACGATGTGCGGGGCACCGAGCGCGCGGCTCTTGCCTGCGAGGTCGGCTCCTTCGCGATGCCTATTGTGTCACGGGATGGTTCGCGTGTAGCTATGGGCATTATGATGGTCAACTCGGGTGATTTCGACGAGAGCGGTGGGTATGGGGCACCCTCTGATGCGGCTGTTGAATGGTTGGAGAAAGTCCGGCTGGGGACAGACGATGGGAATCCGGTGCCGTCCGTGGTGTTCCAGCATATTCCTCCCCAGGATTTCTATCGGTGTCTGAGAAAGACGGGTCCGTTGGCGCCGAATGCCGTGCGCGGTCATCGGATGTTCTCCGATTCCTGCTATGTTCTCAATCCTGAGGTCTGCCGGCCCGGATCGACTTTGGGTGAGGGTCCGTGCTGCTCCGAGCGGAGAGTGGGCGAGGTTGAGGCGATGCGCCGCGCAGGCGGATATTTCGCGTTGTACTGCGGACATGACCACAAGAACGCCTTCGTGGCCACCATCGACGGAATGGATTATGGATATGCGCCGACATGCGGCTTCCGATCCTATGGTCCACACGCCTCCGACAGGGCGTTGCGCCTTTTCGTTTTTCACGAGGACGATCCACGGTCCTACGAAACGAGGCTTCTCAGATATGGCGATCTTATCGGTCGTCCTTCGCGCGATCCTCTGCGGATTCTTGCCGGAGAATATATGGTGTCGAGTCCGGCATCGTTGGGTGATATCCTCCGCCGCCCGCGGGTCGCAGTAGGGCTTCTGTTTTTGTCCGGACTTCTTGTCACCGTGATGGGAGGTGTTGGTGCCCTGCGGAGACGGAGGTTCGACGGATCGTGACATCGATGAGCGCGTTTTGTGGTGATGCCGTCGTTGATGGCAATGACGACGTCGTCAGAAGGCTTCGCGCGATCATCTCCCATGAGGAGTATCAGCCTGGTGAACGCATGGGTTCGGAGCGTGCCCTCGCCGAGAGGTTGGGTGTGACGCGGTCGAGATTGCGGTCGGCCCTTGCGGTTCTCGAGCGGTCTCATGATATCGTGCGCAGAATCGGTCGTTCCGGAGGGATTGTGGTTTCCGACGACAAGCTTGAACGCAATATCAACACCGTCGAGTCTCTTCCTGATATCGCCAGGCGTCAGG
This sequence comes from uncultured Bifidobacterium sp., assembly GCF_949292005.1. Classification (GTDB taxonomy): domain Bacteria; phylum Actinomycetota; class Actinomycetes; order Actinomycetales; family Bifidobacteriaceae; genus Bifidobacterium. The sequence continues at coordinate 9,122 of NZ_CASEXV010000028.1, forward strand.
GTCTGGTCATGTCCTCTGCCGTAGTGTCCGCCGTGGTGACGCCCGCATCGCCAGCGGATGCCAGAATGCTGCGTCTGCCGGGGAACATCAGAACGGTCTATGCCATAACCCGGCGGAGGATGATTGGCGATCGTCCGTTTTCGGTGGAGAGCACGCATCTTCCTGCGGATATGTTCCCGGGGTTCCTGTCCAAGGACCTCACGCGTCCCTTCTATCGCATTTTCGAGGAGGATTATGGCGTGCGTCCCCAAGCGGTCGACGAGACCTTGGATTCCTTCGCGGTGGATGTCGGGCGGGCGACGCTGTTGTGCGTTCCCGAGGGAACGTCGGTGACGCGTATACGTCGGGTGGCGGTCGACCAGTCGCACCGTCCCTGCGAGCGGGCAGTGGATGTGTACATCTCCTCGAGGATTCGATTCACCATGCACCATTCAGGGTATGTGAGGCTGTCGGCGACGGCTGGGAACGAGGGAGCTCATGGACCAATCCCGGCGTGACGGCACCTGCCGCACAGACATCCGCAGCACGACGGACATCGTTTTCGATTTCTGCGGGGTGCTTGTCGATTGGCGTCCCGAGCGCGCCCTGGAAGGACAGTACCCTCAAGGCGTCATCGACATGTTCTTCGATTCCGCCGATCCCTACGGCTTCGACCACTATGACAGGCTGAGCGATCTTGGGTGGAGCGACGAGCGTGTGCTGGAGGATTACGAGGCCCATCATGGTCCGGCCGTCGCCTGGGTTTTCCGTACATATTTCGAGCACCGAGACAGGGCCATCGTGGGGATGATCCCCGGCATGGCCGATGTGCTGCGCGATCTCGCCAGACAAGGATTGAGATTGTGGGGTCTGACGAATTTCACGACGGAATTCGTCGACGTCGCCCGTCACGTATGTCCGGAACTATCCCTGCTTCGCGGCGTCGTCGTCTCTTCGCAGGAGTCCGTGGCGAAGCCCGATCCTGAGATATATCGCCGTGCTCAGGAACGGTATGCGCTCGATCCCGATCGCACGGTGTTCATCGACGACCGGGCGGAGAACGTCGACGCGGCGCGCTCCGTAGGATGGTGGGGCATCGAATTCGCCGGCGTGGAGGATCTGCGCTCGCGGCTTCCTGCCGTTTCCACATCGTCCGCTTCTACGCCGAGTCCTTCTGCGCCATCTCAGCTTCGTCCAAATCGCTGAATCCGGCGAGCTTGACGGTGTTCTCTATGGTGTCCCGCGTCAGATTCCCGCGTCGCGTCTCAATATCCTCGATGAAGCGCGCGTACAGAGACAGCGTGCGATCCGAGTACGTTCCGAGCTCTCCGCGCAGATATGTTTCGAAAGATGTGTCATCGATGGTGTCCTGTGCAGTCCTCAACACCCGCATCGCCGCGCCCAAGTGCGGATATTGTCCGCGGAAATCGCCGGCCCAGCGCACCTGCACCGCGATGATCCGCTCCTGGAGTTCCACGCGGCTCTCGCCAAGCGGGGGAATAAATCCGCGGATGTCGCGGTCGAATGCCACGGGATCCGTGGACTCCATCATCCGCGCGTACTTCTCGGTCACCAGATTGCGACCCACATGCTCGGCCCGCTCCAGATCGTCCTCGTAGGAGCTCAGCAGGTCGTGCGGCCATGTCAGGAATTGGCTGGTTCGCATCTGGAAAAACATCGGCCAGTTGTTCTGGCAGGAGGCACGTCCCCCCTCGTTGCTGGTGTTCTGGAACTGCCGCCATTCGTGCGTCACCACCGATGTGACGAGTGGTTCGATGGACGGATCGTGTGCTGTGGCGGGTTTTACGGATTCCTGCGTGACCATGCCGTCTAAGCCTCCAGACTTCGTAGAATCGGCGATGTGGAGACGATGTGGCTTTCCACATACGGCCGTTGCCATTCGAGAAACGTCTCGTCGCTATCGCTCAGTCCCTGACGTTTCAGTTCGGTCACGGATTGTGAGCAGACGCTTTCCACAAGATCATGAAGGGCCTTATCCGGTTCCGTCGCGTGTCCTTTGTCATCGACTTGCGGACGGTAGATAGTGGACGAGAGGCGCATGATGTCTTCAAGCTCGGTCACCACCTGCGGCAGCACGCTTCCCATCCGTTTCGACAGTCGCCGCAGCGCCGCGAAACGCCACTTGTAGTAGGGCAGATAGCCCACGCTCGCCGGATTGTTGAGGAGAAAGACCAGTGATGCCGTGGCGTCCACGAATTGGCTCATCGACAGCCACGCGGCAGCGCAATCCCCGCGCCTGATCATCCGCGGAAGATTGTACTGACCGGATTGGGCCATCATCCCCAGCCGTCGTGAGATGAGGGAGAGGCGCACATCATCGGGCATAAGCATGAACTCGCGTCGTGTGCGGGAGAACACACCCAAAGGGTCGCGGAATACGCGGCCATTCGTGGCGACGGCCAGTGTGGGCTCGTCCAACATGAGCCATTCGTGCGGGCTGTCGGCTGACGGCGCATGGCGCAGGCCCGTGAGCGACTCAAAGAAGTCGCCGATGTCGAAGACCCCCACACGTCGTCCCTGTCCCTGCGCGCGCGGTGTCGGGGTCCGGGGACCGAACCCCAGGAAGGATTGGGGGAGTTGCTCATAGTCGCGTTCAAGCGCGTCCCCGATTTCGGCGTGGTCCTCCGGGGTGAGCCATAGACAGAATCCCGGTCCGAAATCGTGGTCCCGCGAGATTTCGTCGTCGAAGCCGTAGCATTCCGATCCATGTCCGACGAGACCTACGGCTATGCGGTCACGGAATCGCTCATATCGTCCATCCACCAGCGGTTTGCCATATTCCTCCCAATATCGGCGGGACAGGTCCAGACCGCTGATGGCTACCGGCCTTGGCGACGTCTCCGTGGACTCGACCTGATGCTGGGCATCGCGGAGATTGCGCTCGGTGACGCGGTAGGAGTCGGAGTCCGTGCCGTAGCATTCTCCGATCAGCGAGAGCGCCTTCCCATAGAAGTCCACTGCGTCGCCGAAACGTTTCCGGGCGTATGACACCTGGCCCATCGCGGCGAGCGTGGAAGCGTAGTGCGGTTCATGTTCGGCCCCTGCAGCCTGATACATCGACAGCGCTTTCCGGGCATGATCGTCGGCTTCGAGGAGACGATCACCGGTGTGTTGGATTTCTGTGTCGGATTCCGTAGCCGATGATGGCGTGTCAAGAAGGACAAGGGCCAGGTTCGCGTGTGTGGAGGCGATGTCGAGGTCGCGGTCTGGATGGGGGCTTGTCGATTCGAGGATTCGCAGGGCCTTGCGAAGCTCGATTGCGGCCTGTTCGGGTCTGCCTGTTTCGCTGTAGAGCATGGAAAGATTGTTGTGCAGCGCCGCCATTCTCCTATCGGTCGGGAGGAGGGTCGCTGCCGCCGATTCCAGAGCCTGCTGGTAGAGATCCTCGGCTTGGTCGTATTGTCCCGCGACCCTCATTCCAGTGGCGGCGTTGATGAGTGTCGTGGTCCAGGCCTCGGTGTCCGTGATCCCCATTTTCAGCCCGAGTTCCAACGCCCGCTGGATCATCCACTGGCCATCCTGATGGCGGCCTTGGGAGCGGTAGAAACCTATAGCCTCGTTGAGCACAGTGAGCATCCCCGCGTGGTCGTGCGCGTTTTCCGCATCCATCAACGCTTGCAGAATAAGGGGTTCGGCATCGGTGGCGCCACGATGCGAGGAGAATATGGCGTCCAGTTCGCTGAGAAAGCGCTTCTCGTCGAAGGTTCCTGTGGAGTCGCTCACATCGTCCTCTTTCCCCGCCGTTCCGCTCGTGGACATGGTCCGGGTTCGGCCCGCTCGTCGCTGGGCGGGGTGCGCAGATAGGGTTGCGGTATGTCCTTAGGGTATCCGCCTACCAGTGTATATCAGGGAGTTTTTGAGGATGGCGACGCTTGACTCAGGAGAGAGAGGGCTCCGGGGGCAACGGTGTCATGGTAAAACGGTGTCACCTCATAAGAAAGCGGCCCCGCACCGAAGTGCGGAACCGCTCGCTGTCGGGCTGGCGGGATTTGAACCCGCGGCCTCTTCGTCCCGAACGAAGCGCGCTACCAAGCTGCGCTACAGCCCGCCGAACAACGCTGGCCATCGTACAACGTCACCTTGGACAATGCCAAGCTGCGTGTCGGTTATGTGGCCGTTTTCCTGCCGCGCGTGCGCCGTCCCTCGTGCCCTGGATTGGAGCCGATGAGGCGTCCGCTACTGGAGGCGGCGTGTATCCGCCGCTCGGTACACTGGTGCGTTATGAGCGATCTGAGCGAGAATGATGATGAGAACCTTGACGGTGGCAACGAATCACCTGCCATGACGACGGTTGAGCATGCCCGTCTGCTGTGGGAGCAGGATGCCTCCATAGCCAGAAACATCAACGAGGGGATGGCGCTTGAGGAGGCCATCGACCCGAGCAACACGCAGTTCGGGCCGTCGGCTCATCCGGAACAGACGCAGATGCGTGTGGCCAAGCGGGCGTTGATGGTGAAGGAAGGTCTGCAGCCGTATCCCGTCCATGTGGATGTCACCCACACCATCGGTCAGGTTCGTGCAAAGTATGACGGGAAGCTGGAGCCGGGAGCCGAGACCGAGGATATGGTGGGCATCGCCGGACGTGTGATGTTTCTGCGCAACGCCGGGGGATTGTGCTTCGTGCAGTTGTCAGCGGGAGACGGAACAACCATCCAGGGAATGATCTCGAAACGGGAGGTCGGCGCCGAGTCCCTGAAAAGGTTCAAGCAGCTGGTGGATCTGGGGGATCATCTGTATCTGCGAGGTCGTGTCATCTCCTCCAAAACCGGGGAACTGTCGGTTTTTGCCACCGAGTGGTCGATCGCGGCCAAAGCCCTTCAGCCGTTACCGGCCCTTCATAAGGAGCTTGGTGACGACACCCGCATCCGCAAGCCCTATCTGGCGATGATCGCGGACAAGCGCACGCGTGACATGGTTCGTAATCGTTCCAAGGCGGTTTCGAGTTTGAGACGTACTTTCGACGAGCATGATTTCCTTGAGGTCGAGACGCCGATGCTCCAGTCCCTGCATGGAGGGGCGGCGGCGAGGCCGTTCACCACCCATATGAACGCTTTCGATATGGATCTGTATCTGCGCATTGCGCCGGAGCTTTTCCTTAAACGCTGCCTGGTGGGTGGCATCGACCGCGTCTTCGAGATCAATAGGGACTTCCGCAATGAGGGTGTGGACGCCACACACGCTCCGGAGTTCACGATGGTTGAGGCCTATCAGGCCTATGGGACGTACGATTCCATCGGTAAGCTCGTCAAGGAGCTGATCCAGCGCACTGCGACCGATGTGTTCGGCTCGACCACAGTCACGCTTCTGGATGGAAGTGAGTACGATTTCGGCGGCGAATGGAAACAGATCAGCATGTATGATTCGCTGTCCGAGGCGCTGGGCGAGGAGATCACTCCGGAGACCTCCGAGGAGCATCTGGGCGCGCTTGCGGACCGTCTGGGTGTGGAGCGTGATGAGGTCGAGAACCGAGGCAAGCTCGTCGAGCATCTGTGGGAGCACTTCTACGAGGACAAGCTGTATGAGCCGACCTTCGTGCGAGATTTCCCCGTCGAAACGTCCCCTCTGGTGAAATCCCACAGGTCAAAGCCGGGAGTGGTGGAGAAGTGGGATCTGTATGTGCGTGGATTCGAGCTGGCGACCGGCTATTCCGAGCTTAACGACCCCGTTGTCCAGCGGGAGCGTTTCCTCGCTCAGGCCCGCGATGCGATGGCTGGCGACGAGGAGGCCAACGACATCGACGAGGACTTCCTTGAGGCTCTGGGTGTTGGCATGCCTCCGGCCGGTGGCATGGGCATGGGTATCGATCGGCTTCTGATCGCGTTGACTGGAGCCACGATCCGTGAGACCATCACCTTCCCCTTGGTCAAGCCAATCTCCCTGTGACAGTAAGGGATTGGCTCCTCGGGGCGCGCCCATGGACACTGGTGATGGGCGCGTCCCCTGTGGTGATCGGCGCCGCGTCGGTCTGGCCGCGCGTGATGCGTGGGGTGTGGGGTGGACAGATGTCCCACAGCCCCTGCCCTGTGACGGGAGGGAGGCCGGTGCCCAACATCGCGGCCGGTGAGGGCGTCTGCATCACGTCGACCGCCTGGTTTCTGACCGTCGCCGTGTTGTGCCTTGTCGTGGCGATTGGCTTGCAGGTCGCCTCGAATTTTTTCAACGACTATGCCGATGGGGTCAGAGGAACGGATGAGGGTCGAGCCGCGCGGGACGTATCTCCCGTTGGTGCTCCATCGCGTCTGGTGGCGTCGGGAACGAATCCTCGGTCCGTCCTTCGTGCCGCGCTTTCCGCTGTGGCCGTCGCGGTGATGGCAGGTGTGGCCGTGGTTGTACTGACGGGGCATGTCGTCCTTCTTGTGGTGGGGGCCTTGTCCGCGATTATGGCGTGGAAGTACTCGGGTGGGCGCAGGCCGTGGTCGCACCGAGGCTGGGGAGAAGGCATGGCGTTCCTGTTCTATGGCCCTATCGCCTGCGTGGGAACGCAATGGGCGCTCATGGGCGGCCTGGGCTCCCTGGGTGGGCTTGATCCCTCGAACGTCATTCTGTCCATCGTCCCCGGATGTTGCGCCGCCTGCCTGATGATGGTCAACAATCTACGTGATTGCGAATCCGATAAGGCTGTAGGTAAACGGACATTGATGGTCCGCATGGGCAGACGCCACGGCTCGGTGCTGTTCGCGGTCGTGATGGCCGTGGCCGTGGCCATTCCACTGCTGTTTTTTCAATCGTTTGAGTTGTGGACTCAGCTTGAGTGGACGGGATTCGGCGTTGCGTCGTCTGATGCCCGGCTGTGTGATGCCCCCTCCGTGACGTTCGCGGTCTGCTTCTGGTTGGTGGTGGTTTTGCTTTGCGGGCTGGTGGTGCTGGCGGCCGGCTGCATCCGGGCTGTTTGGCGAGAGCGTTGGCCTCGGGCTTTTCGCCTGTGTGCGGGCGTGTCTGCGATGTCCTCTCTGATTGTGGCTCTGTGCGCCCTGTTCGCTTGAGGCGCGCGGATCGGATGTTTCGGGTGTGCGTCGTTCGCGGACACCTTCGTGCCCATTCGTGGAATGTCGTCTGTCCTCGCGCGTAGCATGACGTTATGTCTTACAAACTGGTATTGCTCCGACATGGTCAGAGCGCATGGAACAAGACCAATCAATTCACCGGCTGGGTGGATGTCCCGCTGACTGAGCAGGGCGTCGAGGAGGCCAAGCGTGGAGGCCGTCTTCTCAAGGAGAAGAATGTGCTTCCCGACATCGTCTTCACATCGTTGCTTCGTCGTGCGATCAACACCGCGAACTACGCGCTTGACGAGGCCGATCGTCTGTGGATTCCCGTGGAGCGCAGCTGGCGTCTCAACGAGCGTCACTACGGCGCGCTGCAGGGAAAGAACAAATCAGAGATCCGTCAGGAGTACGGCGACGAGAAGTTTATGATCTGGCGCCGCTCCTATGCGACACCGCCGCCCGAGATCAATCCCGACGACGAGTACTCGCAGAACCATGATCCACGATATGAGGGAGATCCGGTTCCGGAGACCGAGGCCCTGGCCAACGTCGTCGCCCGTGTCACCCCCTATTGGGAGTCCGAGATCGTTCCTCAGCTCAAGTCCGGCAAGACGGTTCTGATCGCGGCTCATGGCAACTCTCTGCGCGCTATCGTCAAGATGCTTGATGGTCTGAGCGAAGAGGAGATTTCCAAGGTGAACATCCCCACCGCCATACCGCTGGTATACGAGCTTGACGAGAACCTCAAGCCCATCAAGCCCCGCGGCGAGTATCTCGATCCCGAGGCCGCCGCCGCCGGAGCCGCTGCCGTGGCCGCTCAGGGTCAGAAGTAAGTCGCAACCGAAGTAAGTCGCAGAAGTCAGTCGGGTTCGTCCCTCTGCTTTGGCGGCATGTGGGGTCCGCATCATCTATGTGGTGCGGACCCCACATGCGCTGTCCTGGGGGATGGTCGATGCCGATGTCGTTGAATGTCGATACCTCCCGTCCTGGTCTCATGTTCTGAGGCGGAGACGCGAGGTATCCAGAGGGAATGAGTCTGAAGGAGTTGGGAGTCAGTCGATATCGGTGCCTTCGTCGCGCGGGGGTTCCTTCGTGGGATCGAATCCTGACACGATGTAGACGACTCTGCGGGCGGCGGACACGGCGTGATCCCCGAGCCGCTCCATGAAGCGGGCCAGAAGAACCACGTTGATCAGATCCCGCCGGGTGCCGTTCCACTCATCGGCGAGAACAAGGTCGAAGGTCCTGTGATGAAGCGCATCAAGCTGATCATCGCTGAAGATGATCTGCTCCGCGGTTGTGGCGTCCCTATCGGCCAGCATGCTCACCATTCTGTCCGCCATGGTGTGCAGGAAGGTCGCCATCTCTTCGAAGATGGGCCGCGCTTCCTCGGGTATGGCCGATTGCGGATACGTCCGTCGCGCCGCCTCGGCAAGATGGCGCGCGAGATCTCCCATGCGTTCGAAGGTGGAGGCCAGCCGCATTGTCGACACCACAACACGCAAATCGGTTGCGACGGGGTTCTGCTTGGCAAGGAGCTTAACGCATTGATCAAGGACGCTCGACTCGAGCTCGTCGATTGCGGCATCCCCATCTATCACGCTTTGCGCGGCCTCGACATCGCAGTCAAGGAGCGCCTTGCACGACAAGTCGATTGCGCGCCGCACATCCTGAGCCATGGTGTCGAGGTCGTCCGCGACGGCTCTCATCTCTTCGTTGAATATCACTCGCATGTGCCGCCAGCCTTTCCCGCATGGAACCGTCCGATGAAACCAGTTTATTATGCCTGCCGTGATTATCCGTTGGCATGTCTGCATACGGCGGAATGTTCAGGGAAAATTCACCCGGACGTTCCCTGGGGATTTCCTTGTGGATTCGCTCCGGCTCAGGGGAACCAGCGGTGCGTGGGAGAATGGGCCTATGACATTATGCGCCGGGGATTTCCTATCAGGTATGACGACGCTTCGCATGGGTGTGGTGATTGCGCTCCTTGTGACATATCTTGCGGCGATGGTTCTTGTCGCGGTGCTTGTGTCTCATCGTCGCGCTGTGGGGGATTCCGACAGCGCCGGTGATGAGATCGACGATTCCGCGGTCGCGGTGCTGTCCATGTTGGATGAAGCGTCGATTGTGCTCAATGCGGCGGACGAGGTTCTTCAGGCCAGTCCGGCGGCGTACCGCATGGGGATCGTCGCGGATGATGCCGTGGTCGATGAGCGTGTGCGTGAGATGGTATCGCGCACACGGGCTGATGGGGGTGTCGCACGCGCCGACGTCACGACGTGGACACCGGAGCGTTTTATGGAGGATTCGCCTTCGTCGGATGATTCGCGCCCGATGCCCCACGGCGAATCATCCGAATCATCCGAATCATCCGGTTCGGGTGGTTCGTGCGATTCTGACGCGTCTGTGGCATCGGTGGCGCGGCGAAACTGGCTGAGAATCACCGTCTCGATGATTTCGGACGGGGTGGTGGTTGTCCTGATTGACGACGTCAGCGAAAGGGTCCGTTTCGCTCAGATGCGCGACTCGTTCATCGAGAACGTCTCGGAACAGTTGGTCGAGCCCGCACGAACCATTGAGACGCTTGCCGCGTCTATTGAGTCCGGTAAGACCGGTCCTGATGAGATCAAGGCGGCTGCAGGCAAGGCTAGAGGATACGCATCCCATCTCAAACGGATGATGGCCGATCTCTTGCTTCTCATCAAGGCCCAAGAGCCGGTCTTGCCATCGGCGGACAATCGGATGCCGCTTCTGGCGGAGGTGACGGATGCGTGCGATGCGTGCGAGGATCAGGCGAGACGTTATGGGATTTCACTTGCCGTCGAAGGTGATGACTCGCTTGTTGTGAACGGGGACCGTGATCAGATTCGGACCGCCATCATGAAGCTTGTCGACAATGCAATCCTGTATTCCCCCACGGGATCGACGGTGTCGGTTTCCGTCGCGGCATCCCGCTCGGGTGACCGCGCGTTGGTGCGGGTGATTGATCGGGGCGTGGGAATAGACAAAAACGAGTCAGCACGCGTCTTTGAGAGATTTTTCCGGGGAAGCAATCAGAATGATCGGACATCCGGCGGAATCGGTTTGGGCCTTGCGATCGTGAAACATGTGTCGCTGACCCACCATGGCAGCGTGTCGGTCTGGAGCACCCCGGGGGAGGGGAGCACTTTCACCATGTCCCTTCCGTTGGCGGCCTGAGAAGAGCGACGTGGGGGCAGAAGTTGGATGCCGCGTCCAGTCCTTTCGTTTCGCTGCCGCCAAGCCTTTCACTACCGTCCGAGCTGCGTGTAATGGTCCCTGTCGAGTTTTTCCCAAATCAGCAGTGCGATTCCAACGCCGAGACCGGATATGATTACCCACAGCGCGTCTCCGGTGGGGATTCGGAGTGTCATAAGCGCGACGCAGACCACGAGGGCGATAAGCCACAAGGCCATGCCCGCCAGAAAAACCCGGCGAAGGTTGACCCTGACGGGTTTGGGCATCGGCCTTCGCGCATCCGGGTTGATGATTGGCGCTAATTTCATAGTCTTACCATATACCGCTTCGCGCCTCATTATGTAGCGGGTACCCTTGTGAGGGCACCTGTTCGCGTAAGGGAGGGAGTATCCCGTGTACCTGATCGAGCCAGTGCTCAAAACCTATGGCTGGGGGTCGCGGGACAAGCTTCAAAGGTTGTTTGAGGATGGACCAGCCGCGCATGTTCGGGGACCGTTGGCGGAGGTGTGGTTCAGCGGACATCCCGTATGGCCTTCCATGGTCAGGATTCCGCAACGTGGATTCGTGGCATTGGATGAGATGATCCGCACCGATCCCGCGGGCGTGTTGGGTGGAGCGGACTCCTCTCGTTTTGGCCCGGTGCTTCCCTTCCTGTTCAAAATTATCTCGGCCGAGCGTCCGTTGTCCCTTCAGGTCCATCCTGTGTCTTTTCGCGCTCGTGCTGGATTCAATCGGGAGAACCGCGATCGTGTTCCTCTCGAGTCCCCGCGTCGGTCGTACCGAGACCCGGTGGAGAAGAACGAGATGGTCATGGCTTTGGAGGCTTTCGACCTTTCTGTGGGATTCGCGAATCTTGGTCTCATAAGGAGCGTGCTGGCCAAGGTGGATCATCCATTGGCGAGGCGCATGCTGCTATGCGTTGACGAGAATGAGGGGAAGGGCTTGTCGTGGCTGACGCACGACGAGCGTGTCATCCGTAGCGCGCTGTCGCTCGCCGTGCGGGGAGATGTCCTCGCCTGCGGCGGTTTGTCCGGTTCTTTGGAGAGGGCCGTCAGGGCGGCTTCCGATCCGCGGGAAAGGGCCATGTTGGATAACGCATTGGCGGCCGCGCGAGCTTTTCCGGATGATCCAAGCGTTATGGCGCTTCTTCTCATGAACGCGGTGAGGCTGTTGCCGGGGCAGGCCATGTATGTTCCCGCCGGCACTCTCCATACGTATATCGGCGGAACGGCCGCTGAGATCATGACGAGTTCGGATACTGTGCTTCGTGCCGGAATGACCGTCAAACCAAAAAGCGTCGACGAGGCCCTTCGGGTAATCGCTTACGATGGGCCTCGTTCGGGAGGCCCGCTGGAGGCATCGCAGGGTTCCGTGTGCGTTTCGGGTTGTTGCGGGGCGGATGTGCGGGTTATGGATCCGGGTGTCGAGGAGTTCATGTTGACATGGTGCGGGCTTCCGGGGGGTCCAGGTTCCGGTGCGACGCGGGAACACGACACGTCACGGGTCGATGTCATAGGAAGGCCGCGCGTGGACCTGTCTCCTGGACATGTTCGCGTTGTACTGAGCGTGCGCGGGGACGTGTCGTGTGATTCGGAGGATGGACGAATCCGCCTTCGGCCGGGGCATGCGGCGCTTGTTCGGGCTTCCGAATCCATACATCTGGAGTCATATGACGACGATGGCGAGGCCGTCGTTCTGGTGGCCTCGCCTGAGGGGTGATGGCGTGGCTATCGAATCCTGTCGACGATGTAGTCGACGCAGTTGGTCAGCGCCTCGACATCCGATGGCTCGACGGAGGGAAACACCCCGATGCGGAGCTGGTTGCGTCCAAGCTTGCGGTATCCCGACGTGTCTTTGATTCCGTTATCCGACAGCATGGACACGACGGCGGAGGCGTCGATGGTCGGGTCGAGATCGATGGTGACAACCGAATGCGACCGGGCGCCAGGGTCGGACACGAAGGGGGATGCGTAGTCGCTGCGGTCGGCCCAGTCGTAAAGGATATTCGCGGACGTTCGGCAGCGGGACGTGGACCAATCCAATCCGCCATTCTCATTAAGCCAGTGAATCTGATTTTCCATCATGATCAGCGTGGCGACGGCCGGAGTGTTCAGCGTCTGTTCCTTGCGGGAGTTCTCCAGTGCCGTCGTGAGGGAGAGGAATGACGGAACCCATCGGGTCGATGACTCGCGACGGGATGAGGATTCGACGGCGTAGGCCCGTTCGATCGCCTCAGGGGACAGAACGGCGAACCATAGTCCGCCGTCCGCGCCGTATGCCTTCTGCGGAGAGAAGTAGTAGGCGTCGGTCTGAGCCACATCGATCGGGAGCGCGCCGGATGCGCTGGTCCCATCTATGAGGATCAACGCACCTTGCTGAGCGCTGCCCTTGACACGAGCGACCGGAGCGCTGACTCCGGTCGACGTCTCGTTATGCGCCCAGCAATAGGCGTCCACACCCTCGGTGAGGAGCGGAAGCTTGTAGGTTCCCGGCTGCGAGGAGAACAGAACCGGGGAATCGAGGAACGGGGTGTTGGCGGCCTCCGTCGCGAATTTTGCGCTGAACGATCCATAGCTGCCGAACGCGGCCTTGCGGTTGATCAGACATGCGCATGCGATATCCCAGAAGGCGCTTGCTCCGCCATTGCCCAGCGCTATCTCGTATCCGTCGGGGACTCGGAGGAACGCTCGTAGACCGTCCCTGATCGAGGCCACGAGTCTGCGCACGGGGGGCTTGCGATGCGATGTCCCCAGAAGCGTTCGTCCACCATCATCCAGCGCCTTGATCTGATCGGGACGAATCTTGCTTGGACCGGATCCGAACCTGCCGTCATGAGGAAGCAGATTTTGGGGAATCCGTATGCCTTCATTCGTGCCTTCATTCATGGCTTTCAGGGTAGCCGCCGCTATGGATGGAAGGCGTCTCCGCGAAGGCCTTCCGCGTGTTCGTCCGCGAGTCCACTCCGGGGTTCGCAAGAAGCATGTGTTAACATACCGCCGTTGCCGTATCGCCGGGACTGTGAGAGGCCCTCGACGATCGTGAAGATGATGATGGCATCGTCCTTCGGTGACCCAAGGTCATCGTCCCATCAAGCGGACGATTGACAGTATTCTCAAGGAGTGTGGTGATGGTGTCTGCCGCTCATAAGAACCGGGCAAACGGGTGGCGCCCGTTTTCTCTGGCTCGTTCAGGCTCCGTCCCGTTCCGCTCGGGAGGGCATGCGCGGCATGGCGCTTCTGCCCGAGTGCCATCCGAAGAGGCCACCGTCGATGTGGATTCCGCATTTCTCGCGGACCTGAACTCGTCGGTTCCCACGACGAGGCGCGAATTGCGTCTGGCCGCTCAGGCGCAGCGTCGGCGGAACAACCTCATCGCATCGGCCTCGCTTGCGGCGCTGGTGGGGACGGTCACAACGGTGATGGCCTTCGCGGGACCACAGAACGACACCGCGTCGACAGGAAGCGCGACCACCACCACCCAGGTGCGACGGGTGACCGACACGTCCTCCGCATCGAGGTCGGAGGACCGCAAGAGCCTTTCTTCCAGCTCATCGTCCTC
>NZ_CASEXV010000029.1 GCF_949292005.1 uncultured Bifidobacterium sp.
GGACCGGCCGCCGCCATCGGGCAGCAAGGGATTAACTTACACGCGCCACGCGCCCCACGCAAACCCACGCCCCCACGGACCCCGCCCGAACCCCGGAAGCACGCGCCCCGCACGGCGTGTCGCGACACACCCACCACACCCCCCACCAAACACACCCACAGCATCTTTGCCTTGCAGAACACTATGCCGCCTTCAACGAAATGTCTTGCGCCATGCGACGACCCTGTCACATCGCTTTGGACTCCTGAAGCAGAAGCCGTCGATGTTCCGCCCGTGGTCATTTCCCGATTCCCTAATGGCGGAGACGTCATCGAAACCGTTGATTGAAGCGATTGAATAACAAAAACCCGAAACCGTTGGAGAACCAACGATCCCGGGATATCTTGCGGATGAGGCGAGATTCGAACTCGCGGAGGATTTCGTCCTCACACGCTTTCGAGGCGTGCTCCTTAGACCGCTCGGACACTCATCCACTGCCACCCACTGGGCAACTCGCTTAGTATACGGAGAATCCACGTGACACGCAAACATGAGCGCGTCGGATCAATCATCAAGTGTTCTGAGCGCTTTGATGGCCTCCGCACGGACTGCCAGAGCGGAATCGTCAGGATATTCCACGTGCTCCAACGTCAATCCCCTAGCAGGAGCCGGTCCCGTGAAACCCTCTCGCAGGGGAACTGCGATTTTCGATGCAAGCCATTGCGGATCACGCACGCCCGACCCCACCGTGATTTCCGCTCCGACGAGGGACCGGACCATGTTGTGGGCGAATGCGTCCGCGCGTATGGTGAATTCGACGAGATCCGTCACCGAGTCACCCATGAACCCGTCCGGAGACCGCCCGATTCGCCTCCACGATGCCTCGAGAACATTCCGTATGGTGGTCCCATGCGGGTTGGGTATGGCGAACGAGCCAAAGTCATGTAGTCCGATCATCGAGCGCGCCGCCTCGTTCATCGCATCAAGATCGAGTCTGCGCCGACATGAGGAGACAAATCCGCGTAGACGCGGATCAACGACGCCGTCTCCATCCACCAGCCGGTACACATAGACCCTGTCAAGTGCGGAGAAGCGCGCATCGAATCCCGCCGGCGCCTCAGACACGCTACGAATCCGTATATCACCTGGAAGCAGATGGTTAAGCCTGCGCGTCATGGCGTCGTCCCATTCCACGTCCCCATGACCGTCAAGCCTTTGCAACAGGAAATCGTCGACATCAAGGTGGCACACCTGGTGCGCAGCATGGACACCGGCGTCGGTGCGTCCCGCGACAACAAGCCTCCCTATCGACGGATGAACGTTCCCCGACGTCCCGTCAGATCCCGGATCACGAAAGGGAGCGCGAAGAATGGTGGACAGCGCCTTCTCCACGGTGCCCTGAACAGTTGCCATCCCCGGTTGACGCGCCCAACCATGGAAACGGGTGCCGTCATACCCAAGATCGATTTTGACCCTCACCCGCACAAGTATATGGATTGCCCCAAACCGACCTGCGAAATCGAGCGTTGTGGCCACCGCCACGGCCACGGTACATCACAAGCGAATGCTGTTTTTGCGACGTTGTTATTTGAGGTGGGTTATTTGGGGGCGTGTTTGTTGCGCAGTATGCAGTCTCGTATGAGAAAGAGCGAGGCCCGTCATTGCGCTTGTCACGCAACGACGGGCCCAACCCGTGCTGACTGTTGATCATCACTTGGACGACTTGGCCGCATCCTCCGCAGCATCCGCGTTTTCTTCGGCCGATGCCTCAGCGGCATCAGCGTCGTCGGCAACCTTGTCAAGGTCGATGGCGGCCTGATCTGCGGCCTTGACGTCGGAGCCGTTCTCGTTGGCTTCGACAGCCTGCTCCACGGCGTCCTTGGCCGCGCCATCAGCGATGGACGCATCCGCGGCGGCCGCGACTTCTGCGGCGTCATCCTTGGCGGCGACCTTCGTTGCGGACTCCGCCTCGGCGACAACTGCCTTCTTATCACTCAACGGCTCTGTAACCAGCTCGATGATGGCCCTCGGAGCTGAATCACCCTTACGTGGAGCGATTTTGACGATTCGAGTGTAGCCACCTTCGCGCTGCTCCATCTGCTCGGCTATCTCAGTGAACAGAGTGTGCACGACGGACTTGTTGCGGATGACCCTCATCACCCGACGACGCGAATGAAGGTCGCCCCTCTTCGCAAACGTCACCAAACGCTCAGCAAGTGGGCGAAGCCTCTTTGCCTTGGGAAGCGTCGTGGTGATGTGCCCGTTCTGGAACAGGCTTGTGGCCATGTTCGCGAGCATAAGCCGCTCGTGCGCGGGACTCGAGGCCAGACGCGGGCCCTTCTTTGGTGTTGGCATGGTATGTGCTCCTTATTGCCCGGTGCTAGGTGGGCAAAAGCCCGAACATCCAGCACCGGGGTTGATTTTGAAGGTCGACGGCCTACTACTCGTCCTCGGGCGAGAAGAAAGTGCCGCCTTCCAGATTGTTGGTGTCGAAGCCCAGAGGCGAGGCCTTAAGCGAAAGCCCCATGGTCTGGAGCTTCTCCTTAACCTCATCGATGGACTTCATTCCGAAGTTGCGGATGTCGAGAAGATCCTGCTCCGTGTGGGAGACAAGCTCCCCGACAGTATGGATTCCCTCACGCTTGAGACAGTTGTAGCTACGCTGCGTGAGATTGAGGTTCTCGATTGGAACCGTCATCTCGGGATCGGCCTGCTCCACAACAGGGGCGGGCCCCACCTCGACTCCCTCGGCCTGAGCGTTCAGCTCTTTGCAAAGCCCGAAAAGCTCGACAAGAGTGGAGCCAGCCGATGCGACTGCATCCCGAGGCGTGATGGCGGGTTTGGTCTCCACGTCAAGAATCAGCTTGTCGAAATCTGTCCGCTGCTCGACGCGTGTGGCCTCGACCTTGTAGCTGACCTTAAGAACAGGAGAGTAAATGGAATCAACCGGAATCCGGCCAATCTCATCATTGTCCTGTTTGTTGAGCTGGGCCGGGACATAGCCACGCCCCCGCTCCACCGTGAACTCAATCTCAAGCTCTCCATCATCGGCCAAAGAGGCGATGTGCAGATCGGGATTGGCCACCGTGACACCCGCCGGAGGCGTGATGTCGGCCGCTGTTACTTCGCCTTTACCTGATTTGCGCAGGTACATGACAACCGGCTCGTCATACTCGCTGGTCAGCACGATTCCCTTGATGTTGAGAAGGATTTCGGTGACGTCCTCCTCGACTCCAGGAATCGTGGTGAATTCATGCAAAGCCCCCGAGATGCGCACCGATGTGACGGCTGCACCCGGAATAGAGCTCAAAAGAGTGCGACGTAGGGAGTTGCCGAGCGTGTATCCAAACCCCGGCTCAAGCGGCTCGAAGATAAAACGCGAGCGTTGCGGGGTGAGAGATTCCTCCGTAAGTGTCGGACGCTGTGCAATAAGCACTGTGATATCCTTTCAGCCTCTAAGCGGTGGTGCACTCACCGTTCGCAGGCACATTGGACGAATTGAGATGACGTAGTGCTCAGACGCGACGGCGCTTGGGAGGACGAACCCCGTTGTGCGCCTGGGGAGTGACATCGGTGATGGATCCGACTTCAAGACCTGCGGATTGAAGCGAACGTATCGCGGTCTCACGACCCGACCCTGGCCCCTTCACAAAGACGTCGACCTTCTTGACGCCATGCTCCATCGCCTTGCGGGCTGCGGACTCGGCCGCCATACCTGCAGCGTAGGGAGTCGACTTGCGGGATCCCTTGAAACCGACATCGCCACCGGATGCCCAGGACACCACCGCGCCCGACGGATCCGTGATGGAGATAATCGTGTTGTTGAATGTGGACTTGATATGCGCCTGCCCAACCGGTACCGACTTGCGGTCCCGGCGACGCGGCTTGCGCGCGGCCTGCTTCGTGGCTGCCATTGACCCTCGTTTCCTGAATATCGACCTGTTAATTTTCGTCCAGACGATGAGATATCACACTCGTGGCCCGGACAAAGCCACCGGATTACTTGGTGACTTTCTTCTTTCCAGCCACTGTGCGCTTCGGTCCCTTGCGGGTGCGCGCATTGGTCTTCGTCCTCTGTCCGCGAACAGGAAGTCCGCGACGATGACGCAAACCCTGATAGCAATTAATCTGAATCTTGCGGCGGATATCAGCATCGATCTCTCGACGCAAATCACCTTCGATTTTGTAATTGGACTCGAGGTAATCACGGAGCGTGATCAGCTGCTCATCCGTCAGATCTTTGACGCGGGTGTCCGGATTAATACCGGTCGCGGCAAGCGTCTCCTTCGCGCGAGTACGTCCAACACCGAAAATGTAGGTGAGGGCTATCTCGATGCGCTTGTCATTGGGGATGTCGACTCCGGCAAGACGTGCCATTGCCATTCCTTTTCTGCCTCGCAGGTCGTGCACCAAGTCTCCCGGATTCCCGGCCCGGGCCTGCGTCCCCGGGGTTCAGCGATCTGCTGTGACTTAGCGCCTTATGTTTTTTGTTGATGCCGCTGGGATCTGCTCAGCCTTGGCGCTGCTTGTGGCGCGGGTTGGTGCAGATCACCATGACACGGCCGTGACGGCGGATCACGCGGCAATTCTCGCAGATCCTCTTCACGCTTGGGCTGACCTTCATGGTTTTCCTTTGCCTTTACTTATACCGGTACGTAATTCGACCGCGGTTGAGGTCGTACGGGCTCATCTCGAGCACCACGCGATCCTGAGGCAGAATGCGGATGTAGTTCTTCCGCATCTTGCCGGAGATGGTGGCGAGAACGATGTGCTTGTTCTCCAGTTCCACGCGAAACATCGCGTTGGGCAGCGCTTCCACTACCTGACCTTCGACTTCGATCACACCGTCTTTTGCCATGGGCCTCATTCCATTCCTTGGCTGAGTTACGTGACGTGCCCAAAGACACACCAAATTACAATGATAAAGCACGCGGATGGTTTTCACCACCCGCGTGTCGCACATGAGAGCAGCAAGACTCCGCTACGTCCGCTACTTCTCCAATTCGGCGATAATCCTCGCCTGGATGTCTTTCACATCGCCGGTACCATCAACGGAGACCAGCTTACCGCGTTCTGAATAAACGGAAAGCAGTGGAGCGGTCTCCTTCTCATATGTCTTAAGACGAGTGGTGATGACCTCGGGCGTGTCGTCCGAACGCCCCTCCGACGCCGCGCGCTTCACCATTCTGTCAAGGAGAACATCACGATCCGCCGACAGCGCCACAGCCTTATCGAGATCGATGCCGAGTTCTCCAAGAATGGCGTCAAGAGCCACTACCTGACTGGCGTTACGCGGATACCCATCAAGGATCCACCCCTGCGCGGCATCCGGCTGCGCGAGACGATCCTTAACAATCGAATTGGTCAATTCATCCGGTACAAGCTCCCCCTTGTCGATGTACGCCTGCGCCTTGACTCCCAACGGGGTGTGGTTCTTCAGGTTGAAACGGAAAATGTCACCGGTCGAAATCGCGGGAATCCCGTAATGGGAACTCAGCAAAGCCGCTTGCGTACCCTTCCCTACACCTTGGGGTCCCATAATCAGAAGTCGCATTGAATCCGCGCGTCCTTTCGTGTCATTGTCCTTCGACGTGTGAGGTGTTCTCGAACAGAAAGCCGTTGTATTGGAACTGCTCGGTCTGCGCTTTGGCCTGACGGAGGGTGTCGAGGCCAACACCGGCGATTATCAGAATCGTGGTTCCACCGAACGGCAACGAGTTGCTCAGCTGAAGCCACATGATCAGCACCGTCGGGATAAGAGCGACGAAAAGAAGGTACACCGCGCCAACAGTGTTGAGCCTGTTCATCACATAGTTCAGATAGCGGCTGGTCGCGTTCCCCGCCCGGACGCCGGGAATGAATCCGCCGTACTCCTTCATATTGTCCGCCGTCTCATCGGGGTTGAACGTGATCGAGGTGTAGAAGAAGCAGAAGAAGACAATCATCAACGCATACAAGGAGATGTACCACACCGATGTCGTCGAGGCCAGATTCGTGTCGATCCACGACACCCAAGTATCTGAGCTGCTCCCGAATTGTGCGATCAACGTGGGTATGGCAAGAATGGAGGACGCGAAAATTGGCGGGATGACACCACTCATGTTGATTTTCAGCGGGAGGTACGTGGACGAGCCGCCATACATTTTCCGGCCAATCATCCGGCGCGTGTATTGAACGGGAATGCGCCTCTGGCACAGTTCGACATAATCGACGAAAATCAGAATCACCAGAAGAACGGACGTGACGATCGCGAACTTCGTCCAGTCGCCGTCGGTGCCGGTCGTCCCCCAGCCAATCTGCCACAGCTTGGGAAGGAAGCCGGAGCATATGGACATGAAAATCAGCACGGACATTCCCTGTCCGATGCCCTTGTCGGTGATAAGCTCGGCCATCCACATGATGAGGCCCGTTCCACCAGTCATGACCAGGACCATGACCACCAGGTTCCATACGGAGCCATCCGGCACAACCTGCGAGCACTGGTAGTTGAACAACGCTCCCGAACGTGCCGTCACAAGAATCGTCGTCGACTGGAGGACGGCAAGGCCGATAGTCAGATATCGCGTGTACTGCGTCAGCTTGGCCTCGCCTGACTGCCCCTCCTTGTGAAGAACCTCAAATCGCGGAATGACAACGCGAAGCAGCTGAATAACGATTGACGCCGTGATGTAGGGCATAACACCCAAAGCGAAGATCGAAAGCTGGAGCATCGCCCCACCCGAGAACAGATTCACCAAACCGATGAAGTTCTCGGACGTTGTGCTTGAACTGCTTATGCACGACTGCACAACGGAATAATCGACGCCTGGCGTCGGAATAAACGATCCAATGCGATAGATGATGATGATGCCGAGAACAAAAAGAATCTTGTTGCGAAGCTCTTTCGTTCTTAAGGCTTGGATTAGCGTCCTCACCTGGGGTTCCTCCCTTGTCCTGCGTCTCTATCGACGCGGATGGACCACTATTACTGCTTCAGCGGCCACGATGCATGAGTCTACCGTACCGCCTCTACCTTGAAGCACACGCACGGCCAGACAGCAATATCGCCATGGATTCGGCCCCTCCCGAAACTCGAAAGGGGCCGAATCCATCACAACTCATTGACCAAGGTTCCGGTCAGGATCAATCCTGAGTCACGGATCCTCCGGCGGCTTCGATTTTGCGAAGTGCCGATGCGGAAGCGGCAACACCCTTGACGGTGAACGCCGCGGTGGCCTCACCGTCACCGAGGACCTTGACGGGACGGCCAGGACGAACCGCGCCCTTGGCCACAAGATCCTCAACTGTGATGACGCCACCGTCCGGGAACAGATCGGACAACGCAGAAACGTTGACGACCTGGAATTCCTTCTTGAACGGGCTGCGGAAACCACGAAGCTTGGGAAGACGCATGTACAGCGGAAGCTGTCCACCTTCGAAGCCAGGACGAACCTGATAGCGCTTCTTCGTTCCCTTGGCTCCACGCCCTGATGTCTTGCCCTTCGAGCCCTCACCACGGCCCACACGAATGCGGTCCTTCTTAGCTCCTGGGGCAGGATGCAGATCATGCATCTGGAGAATTGCTGGCTCCTCGTTCGCCATTGTCAGTCGACCTCCTCTACGGTGACCAGATGACGAACCGTGTTGGCAAGCCCCCGGTTGGCGGGGGTGTCCTCACGGACGACGCTATGGCCAATCTTGTGCAGGCCCAGAGTCTGAACCGTTGCCCTTTGGCGTGGAGTCGAGTTAACGATGCCACGCACAAGTGTGATCTTGAGGTTGGTCATCACTCACCGTCCTTCTTCTCGGCAGCCTTGGCTTCCTCACGAGCCTTGCGGGCCTCGGCGATGCCTTCGGCGCGAGCACGGAGCATCGCGTCCGGAGCGACCTCGTCCAATGCCATTCCACGACGCGCCGCGATCTCCTCCGGCTCCTCGAGCTTGCGAAGAGCATCCACAGTCGCGCGGACGACATTGACCGGAGTCGCCGATCCCATCGACTTTGTCAGAATGTCGGTGATACCTGCGCACTCCATGACGGCGCGCACGGCTCCACCGGCGATAACGCCCGTACCCGGCGCTGCTGGACGAAGGAGAACGGTTCCCGCCGAATCATGTCCAATGACCGGATGGGTGACCGTTCCCTTGACACGGGGAACAGTGAACATATGCTTCTTGGCATCCAGCTGCCCCTTGGCGATCGCAGCGGGGACCTCACGGGACTTCCCGTATCCGACGCCCACGGTGCCATTCCCGTCACCTACGACGACAAGAGCCGCGAAGCTGAAGGTTCGACCGCCCTTGTGTGTCTTGGAGACGCGGTTGATGGTGACAACCCTATCAAGAAGCTCGTCTCCGCGGTTCTCCTCGCGACGTCCACGCTGGCCGCCACGACGCTGGTCTCCACGCTGTCCGCCGCGACGTCCACGACGGTCATCGCCATGTCCCTCGCCGGCTACGACGTTCTTGGTGTCCTCTGCCACTGGGGTTTCCTTCTGGTTGACGTTTTCGCTCACAGTGCCAGACCTCCCTCGCGGGCGCCCTCAGCCACAGCTGCGACGCGGCCATGATAGTTATTGCCTCCACGATCGAAGACAACCGTGGTGATTCCCGCCGCGGTGGCCTTCTGAGCCACAAGCTCGCCGACCTTGCGGGCGGCCTCGACCTTGGTTCCCTGGAATCCCTGGAAATCCGAAGTCAATGTGGAAGCACTCACAAGAGTCACGCCCTTGGTGTCGTCCACAATCTGAGCGACCATGTGACGATTGGAGCGTGTTACCACCAGACGCGGCTTCTCGGCCGTTCCTGCGATGCGCTTACGAAGACGAGCATGGCGACGGAGACGCGCGACCTTCGTACCTTTACCGAAAATCTTGACGCTCATATCACTTACCAGCCTTTCCGGCCTTGCGGCGGATGCGCTCGTCCGTGTACTTGATGCCCTTGCCCTTGTAAGGCTCCGGAGGACGAAGACGCCGAATGTTAGCCGCGACCTGACCAACGACCTGCTTGTCGGTGCCCTTGACAAGAACCTGGTTCGCGTTGGGAAGCTCGAACTCGATTCCTTCAGGTGGGTTCACGGTAATCGTGTGGGAATATCCCAGAGAGAACTCGATGCCCTTGCCCTTGAGCTGGGCACGGTAACCAGTGCCGACGATGTCGAGCGACTTCGTGTATCCCTGATGGACTCCCTGAACCATGCCAGCGATGATGGAGCGGCTCAGTCCGTGGCGTGCACGGGTTGAACGCTCATCATCGGCCGCCGTAAGCACGATTTCCGCGCCCTCGACGGTTCCTGTGATTCCATCGGGAATCACATAGCTGTCGGATCCCTTCGGACCCTTCGCCGAAAACTGCTGTCCCTCGATGGAGACCTCCACCCCCGCCGGAACGGCGACGGGGAGTTTGCCAATATGCGATGCCATGTTTAGCTCTCCCCTCTCACCACACGTAGGCGACGATCTCGCCGCCGATGCCCCGGTCGAGGCATTCCTTCTGAGTCAGCAATCCCGAACTTGTCGAGATAATCGCCACTCCCAGTCCTCCAAGAGGCATGGGCAGGGCGTCGGACTTCGCGTAGCGCCGAAGTCCGGGCTTGGAGATGCGCTTGATTCCCTGAATCGAACGCTCACCGTTGGGACCATACTTCAGCGTCAGCTCAAGCGTCTGTCCCACTCTGGCCTCTTTGGCGTCAAAGTCCTTGATGTAGCCTTCGCGCTTAAGGATCTCCGCGATGTGAGCCTTGAACTTCGAGTACGGCATCTCTACCGTCTCGTGCTTCGCCGCGCTGGCATTGCGCAGACGAGTAAGCATGTCTGCGATTGGATCTGTCATTGTCATGTGGGCTAACGCCCTTTCTCGCCGTGGTTTCCGGTGCCCGGCACATTGTAGGAATCTACCAGGCACGGACCTTCAGCGTCGATGTTTACCAACTGGACTTCGTAACTCCGGGCAACTCGCCACGGTGCGCCTTCTCTCGAAGGCAGATTCGGCACAGGCCGAACTTGCGATAGACGGAGTGCGGACGACCGCAAACCTGGCAGCGCGTGTAGGCACGCGACTGGAACTTCGGCTTGGAGGCCGCTTTGTTCTTCAGAGCGGTTTTTGCCATATCAGTTCTCCTTGAAAGGGAATCCAAGGTGACGCAGAAGAGCCTGCGCCTCCTTATCGTCCTTGGTGCTGGTCACCACGGTGATGTCCATACCGCGCTGGTGATCGATGGAGTCGGGATCGATCTCATGGAACATCGACTGCTCCGTGAGTCCGAAATTGTAATTCCCTTGGCCGTCGAACTGGTTCCCGTTGATTCCGCGGAAGTCGCGGATACGTGGAAGAGCCAACGTAAGAAGCCTGTCAAGGAACTCCCACATCCTGTCTCCGCGGAGGGTCACATAGGCACCGATGGCCTGGCCCTCACGAAGATGGAACTGGGCGACGGACTTCTTCGCCTTGGTCACCTTGGGCTTCTGCCCGGTTATAAGAGTCAGATCCCTGATCGCGCCCTCGATGAGCTTGGAGTCGCGTGCGGCGGCACCAACACCCATTGACACGACGACCTTCTGAACACGAGCAACCTGCATGGGGTTGGAATAATGGAATTCCTTCTCAAGCTCCGGGATGATCCGATCACGGTAATCCTGCTTGAGACGGGGGATCGCCGGCGCCTCGACTGTTGTATCGGTCATGCCAGCTCCTTTCCGGACTTCTTGGCGACTCGCACACGCACGGTTTTCACCCTGCCGTCGCGGGCCTCCTGCTTCACGACCACACCCACGCGGGTGGGCTGCTTGGTCTCAGGATCGATGAGCATGACGTTCGAACGATGAATCGGGGCCTCGGTGGGAACGATGCCAGCCTGCTGTCCCTGCTGGGTCGCCTTCACATGCCTCTTAACGATCTGCACACCCTCGACGATGAGCTTGTCGCCTGCGAGAACGCGGGTGACAGTGCCCTCTTTGCCACGATCCTTGCCACGGATGACCCTGACTTGATCGCCTGTTTTGATCTTGGCTACCATGTCAGATCACCTCCGGTGCGAGCGACACGATCTTCATGAAACGCTTGTCGCGAAGTTCACGACCGACAGGCCCGAAGATACGAGTGCCTTTGGGCTCGTGACCTGAACCGAGAATAACCGCAGCGTTCTCATCGAACTTAATGTAGGAACCGTCGACACGACGGTGCTCCTTGACTGTGCGGACGACAACCGCCTTGACGACATCGCCCTTCTTAACCGACCCGCCGGGTATGGCGTCCTTAACGGAGGCGACGATCACGTCGCCGATGCCGGCATAGCGTCGCTTCGACCCACCGAGCACGCGGATGGCAAGAATCTCCTTGGCACCCGTGTTGTCGGCGACGTGAAGCCGCGTTTCCTGCTGAATCATTGATTCTCCTTAGCCGAGCCGGTTCTCCACGTCCACCACAAGGGTGGGACGCGGAGCCTTGCCGAACCTTATTACTTGGCGCGCTCGACGATGTTATCGAGACGCCAACGCTTCGTTTTGCTCAAAGGCCGAGTTTCCATGATACTCACGAGATCGCCGACATGCGCGGCGTTCTTCTCATCATGAACCTTGACCTTACGAGTGCTGCGAACAACCTTGCCGTACAGAGGGTGGGTCGAACGCTGCTCGAGCTCGACGGTCACCGTCTTATCCATCGCATCGGACACGACGTAACCGCGACGCACCTTGCGGAAATTACGCTCCTGCTGATCAACCATGGTCACTTCTCCTTGGATGCTGTTTCGGTGGCTTCGGGCTCTTTGCTGATCCCAAGCTCACGCTCACGCAGGACTGTGTACATGCGGGCGATGTCGTGACGAACCGCCTTAAGACGAGCCGAATTCTCCAGTTGGCCTGTAGCGGACTGAAAACGGAGGTTGAACATCTCCTCCTTGGACTTCTTAAGAAAGTCCTCGATCTCGGCGGTCGTCTTGCCGTTGAGATTCTTGATGCTGTAGTCAGCTGTTCCAACCGACATCAGATGTCACCGCCTTCTCGCGCAATGATCCTGCACTTCATGGGGAGCTTGTCGATGGCACGACGGAGCGCCTCATGGGCGACATCCTCCGACACTCCACCGATCTCGAACATCACACGACCAGGATGGACGTTGGCGATCCAGAACTCGGGAGCGCCCTTGCCGGATCCCATTCGCGCTCCGAGAGCGTGCTTGGTCAACGGCCTGTCCGGGAAGATCGTGATCCACACACGACCGCCACGCTTGATGTAACGCGTCATGGCGATACGTGCCGCCTCGATCTGGCGGTTGGTGATGTACGCGGGGGCCAGCGCCTGAATCCCGAAATCGCCGAAGGCGATCTCGTTCCCGCCCTTGGACATGCCACGGCGGGTGGGACGCTGCTGTTTACGATACTTCGTCCTCTTAGGGATAAGCATTGCTCACTCCTTCGTTTCCGCGACGGCGGCACGGTCTGACTGGGCCGCGGCGTCGGACTTCGGCTGAGATTGCTGGGACTCGGGACGCTGACCACGACGGGGGCGACGGTCACCGCGGCGACCGGATCGTCCAGCGCCCTGCTGAGCCTGCTGCTCCTCGAACTCCTGCTCGGTCATATCGCCCTTGTAGATCCAGACCTTGACGCCGATGCGCCCGTAGGTCGTCTTGGCCTCAAAGAACCCATAATCGATCAGCGCGCGCAGCGTCTGCAGCGGAACGCGCCCCTCACGGTAGAACTCGGAACGGCTCATCTCCGCGCCGCCAAGACGGCCGGCGAGCTTGATCCTGATTCCCTTCGCACCCGCGCGCATGGCATCCTGCTGGGCCTTGCGCATGGCACGACGGAAGGTCACGCGGTTCGTCAGCTGCTCCGCGATGCCCTGGGCGACAAGCTGGGCATCAATCGCAGCGTTCTTCACCTCGAAGATGTTGAGCTGAACCTGCTTGCCCGTCAACTTCTCGAGCTTCGCGCGAACACGCTCGGCCTCCGCGCCACGGCGTCCGATCACGATGCCCGGGCGGGCTGTGTGGATGTCGATCCGCACACGGTCGCGCGTGCGCTCGATCACGATGCGTGAGACTCCGGCCCGCTCAAGATCCTTGCTCAGAACCTTACGGATCTTGTCATCCTCAAGCACGAAATCACGGTAACGCTCGCCGGCCTTGTTGGAATCGGAGAACCACTTGGAACGATGGCTTTCGGTGATGCCCAGGCGGTAGCCAAAGGGATTGATCTTCTGACCCATCTTTAGCGGGCTCCTTCCTTGCTGGCGACGACGACGGTGATGTGGCTGGTCCGCTTGTTGATGCGAGCCGCACGCCCCTGCGCCCTGGCGCGGAAACGCTTGAGGGTCACACCCTCGTCGACATACGTTTCCTTAATGAACAGCTCGTTCTCGCGGAACGGCTCACCATCCTTGTCGGCCTTCACGCGCGCGTTGGCGACAGCGCTCTCGAGGACCTTGCGAACGGGCAGCGCCGCGGCCTGAGGAGCGAACTTCAGGACGGTGATTGCCTCCGTCGCCTTCTTGCCGCGGATGAGGTCGACCATGCGACGAGCCTTGCGCGGCGTCACGCGGACGTGACGAGCGATTGCTTTAGCTTCCATGTGTCATGTCTCCTTAGCGGCGTACCTTCTTGTCGTCCTTCACGTGACCTTTGAAGGTCTTCGTGGGGGCGAACTCACCAAGCTTATGACCGACCATCGCCTCCGTGACGAAAACCGGAACATGCTTGCGGCCATCATGCACCGCGAACGTGTGTCCGATGAAATCGGGGGTGATCATCGACCGGCGCGACCACGTCTTGATGACGTTCTTCGTGCCCTTCTCATTCTGCTCGTCGACTTTCTTCTGCAGGTGGGCGTCGACGAAGGGGCCCTTCTTGATGCTACGAGTCATCTTATGGACGCTCCCTTACTTGCGGTTCTTACCATTGGGACGACGACGAACGATCATCTTGTTCGAGGCCTTCTTCGGACGACGAGTGCGGACCTCGCCCTTGCCCCACGGAGACACTGGCGGCTTGCCACCGCGGGTGCGTCCACCATGAGGATGGTCGACGGGGTTCATGGACTCACCACGCGTGATCGGACGCTTGCCGATCCACCGTGCTCGTCCGGCTTTGCCCAGCTCCACGTTGGCATGGTCGGAATTTCCAACCTCACCAATCGTGGCGCGGCAACGCGCATCGACATTGCGAATTTCGCCGGACGGCATGCGCAACTGGGCGTAGATTCCATCCTTGGCGACAAGCTGCACCGCAGCGCCTGCGGAACGCGCTATCTTGGCGCCGCCCAGAGGACGAAGCTCGATGGCGTGAATCACGGTGCCGGTGGGGATATTACGCAAAGGCAGGTTGTTGCCCGGCTTGATGTCGGCCTGGGCACCCGTCTCAATAACGTCGCCCTGCTTGATTCCCTCCGGAGCGATGATGTACCGCTTCTCGCCGTCGGCGTAGTGGAGAAGAGCGATGCGGGCCGACCGATTGGGGTCGTACTCGATGTGGGCGACCTTCGCGGGAACGCCGTCCTTATCCCACCGCTTGAAATCGATAAGACGGTACTGGCGCTTGTGTCCACCACCGCGGTGACGGGATGTCATGCGGCCGTAGGAGTTGCGCCCACCCGTCTTGCTGAGCTTGCGAACCAGCGACTTCTCGGGAGTGGAACGCGTGATCTCGGAGAAGTCCGAGACCGATGCGTTGCGACGACCTGCCGTCGTCGGCTTGTAAACGCGGATAGCCATAATGTAGTTCTTCCTTCGACTTTCTCGGCTAACCTTCAGTTACCGAAGATGTCAATCGTCTGTCCCTCGGCGACGGTCACGATCGCGCGCTTCTGATTCACGCGGCGGCCGAATCCCGTCTTGGTGCGCTGACGCTTGCCGGCGCGGTTGAGGGTGTTGACGTTTGTCACCTTGACATTGAAGATCTCTTCGACTGCCTGCTTGATCTGGA
This sequence comes from uncultured Bifidobacterium sp., assembly GCF_949292005.1. Lineage (GTDB taxonomy): Bacteria > Actinomycetota > Actinomycetes > Actinomycetales > Bifidobacteriaceae > Bifidobacterium. The sequence goes on from NZ_CASEXV010000029.1 coordinate 14,880, forward strand.
CCTTGTTCGCTTCAGGCGCCACCACAAAGGTGTACTGTCCACGATCCGAGGCCGCATAGCTCTTTTCCGAGACAACAGGCTTGAGGATGACATCGTGAGCTGGGTTATGGATTGCGACCATAATCAGGCCTCCTTCACGGTCGGCTCGGCCTTCGCCGCGACGAAGGCGTCAAAACCCTCACGCGAGAAGACAACATACTGAGCGGTGACCACATCGTAGGTGTTGAGCTGGTCGGCGAACAGGACATGGACCGTGGGGATATTGCGCACGGAGAGCCACTCATTGATGTTGTCGCGAGACAACACGACTGTGGTGAAGCTGTTCGAGGTCAGCGGATTGAGAACGGAGACCGCCACCTTGGTGGACGGCGTCTCTCCGATGCCGAAGTCCACGACGGAGACCCTGCCCGCATTGGCCCTGTCCGAGAGGAGGTACCGCAACGCGGCAGCCTTCATCTTCTTGGGCGTGCGCTGCTCATAGGAACGGGGAACCGGTCCATGTGCGATGGCTCCGTGCGCCCACTGGGGAGCGCGAATCGAACCTTGACGGGCACGACCCGTGCCCTTCTGCTTCCAAGGCTTGCGTCCACCACCGGACACCGTCGAACGCGTCTTCACCGAATGGGTGCCCTGGCGCGCGGCCGCGAGCTGAGCGATGACCACCTGATGAATCAGCGGAACATGTGCCTGAATATCCTCGGCCGAAACACCGAAGATGGCTTCAGGAGCCTCAACCGTGCCCAGGGACTTGCCCTCGGCTCCGCTCACGTTCAGAGTAATGTTGGCCATGATGTTCAGGCTCCCTTCACTGCCGAACGAATGAGAACGATTCCACCTTTGGGCCCGGGGACAGCGCCCTTGACCGCGATGATTCCGTTCTCGACGTCCGAGGAGACGACGGTGAGATTCAAAGCGCTCGTGGTGTCATGGCCCATACGGCCCGCCATATGCTTGCCCTTAAGAATTCGGCTTGGCGTGGCGCATGCTCCGACGGATCCGGGACGACGCTCGTTCTTGTGCGATCCATGTGTGCGGCGATAGGACTTGAAACCCCAGCGCTTGATCGTGCCAGCGAAACCCTTGCCCTTGCTAGTCCCTGTGACATCCACCTGGACACCCTCCGCGAATTGCTCGGCGGTGAGTTCCTGGCCGGGCTCGTAGGAGTCGGCGTCCTCGGTGCGGACCTCAACGAGGTGGCGCCTCGGCGTGACTCCGGCCTTCGCGAAATGCCCGGCCAACGGCCGGGTCACCTTGGTGGGGTCAATCTGGCCATAGCCGAGCTGAACTGCCTTATAGCCGTCCTTCTCGCCATCCTTGACCATCGTGACCACGTTGGTGGAGACGTCGAGAAGCGTGACGGGAACGAAGTAACCCTTCTCGTCCCACACCTGCGACATACCAAGCTTCCTGCCGAGCAGGGCGCTACGGTTGCTTTTCTGCGACATTGCGATCCCTCCTCCCCTACAGCTTGATCTCGATGTTGACGTCTGCGGGCAGATCGATATGCATAAGGGAATCAACGGCCTTGGGGGTCGGATCCACGATATCGATCAGGCGCTTGTGGGTGCGCATTTCGAAATGCTCGCGCGAGTCCTTGTACTTATGGGGAGAGCGGATCACACAGAACACGTTCTTCTCCGTCGGCAGAGGAACCGGACCCACCACGGTGGCACCCGCATTCGTCACCGTTTCGACGATTTTCTTCGCCGACTGGTCGATGACCTCATGGTCATAGGACTTAAGCCTGATGCGGATTTTTTGTCCCGCCATTGCCGTCCGCCCTTTCTTGCGTTTGTCTTGCTGATTTACTTAACCCTGTTGCAATAGGACACCGGCAAAAGGCGTCGTTCTACGAAAGACACCGATCATCAGTGCGAGGCCAACCCCTACAGGCCCGAAGACCGGTTGAAGCGCCATCGCTCGCTTTTTTTCTAACAAATATGCGAGCCCAAAACAGGCAACTTCTCCATTAAAGCACCGCAGGCCGCCTATTGCAACGGCGTGTCGTCCGGCGGCGAGTCGTTCGCCGACCCGTGACAAGGGTCACATTTCATTGGCACGCACGGTGATGAGGGACGGAATATCGTGGAGGAGTGACAATCAACGAAGCCCAGAGCATTCGACCCATCAGCGAGGGCGGCGCCAACATGCTCTACCAGCATGGCACACTCGCCCAATTGGTTCCAGGCCTGCTCGAGGGAACGACGACGATCGGGGACATCCTCTCCCACGGCGACACCGGCATCGGCACCGGCGAGGGTTGGACGGCGAGATCATCATCATGAATTCCCACGCCTGGAAGGTCGGCGCAGACAGGCGCGCGATCGAGGTTCCGCCATCCTTCAGCATGCCTTTCGTAACAGTCCACAAAGCCGCGTTCCAATATCAATGCACTCGAAAAGACATCGGTCTGGAGGATCTGAACTCCAGGATCGTGGAGGCCAACGGACGCGCCAACACCTTCTTCTCCGTGATCGTCCACGGCCGCTTCAGTTTCATGAAAACCAGGGCCGTCATCAAACAGCACGCCCCCTATCCCACATTGGAACAGGTCGCGGACCGTCAGGCGATGTTTCTGGCGAACGACGTGGAGGGAACCATGTTGGGCTATTTCACCCCTCCCGTGTTCAATGGCGCCGCGATGGCCGGATTCCACGAGCACTTCCTGTCTGATGACCACACGGTCGGCGGTCACGTCCTCGATGGCGTGCTGGAGGAGGGGGATGTCCTCAGCCAAGTGTTCGACACCCTTGTGCAGCATCTTCCAGTGGACAATCCTCAATACCGCGAGCACGACTTCAGCGCCGACAGGGTTCAGGAGGCCCTTGAGAAAGCAGAACGGTAAGCGCATGACCGAATACGATCCGGAACGGGACGTGGACCGGAAAGGCGTCCGCAACCGGATCGCCCGGGCCCCTACGAGTGTGGGGGCCCGCCTCTGCGGTTGCCCCCACCTGATTCGTCGCCTTATCGGCGCCGCCCTCACAGCGATCAGATAACCGTCACAGCCTTTCCGAGGCCTCTTCGGTCGCGTCCTCTCCCTCACGCCGCACCCGCAGACGATGCCCCTCACTCTGGCTAACCCCGTAGTACGCCGCAATTGCGATGTCCTTCATGTCCTCGATCTGAGGAACCCGCGGATTGGCCGGGGTGCACTGGTCCTCGAACGCCCGCATGCCGATCTGATCGAGAACGCTCCAGAAATAATCCTCGTCAACGCCGAGCTGTTGGAAGCTGGAGTTCATGCCCAATTTGACGTCGCGGTATTCCTCAACGGCCAGAGCAAGGTTCTCCACTCCCTCCTGAGGCGTCTTTCCGGGATTGACACCAAGGTCGCGAGCCAGATCCTGATAGCGCTCGGCGGCCACGTACTTGTTGTACTTCGGCCAACTTGTCGGCTCCATCGGAATCGAGCCGTTGTACCGGATCACATAAGGCAGGAGCACGGAATTCGTGCGCCCGTGGGCGATATGGCACAGCGCTCCGATCGTATGGGCCATTCCATGGCACATCCCCAGGAACGCGGAGCCGAAAGCCATGCCCGCCATCGTGGCGGCGTTGTGCATTCGCTCCTTGGCCAGTGTGCGTTCCTCGCCGTCCTCACCGTTCACCGACATGTCGAGATTGTCCCAAATCAACCGTGCGGCATGCAGTGCCATCGCATCGGTGAAGTCGTTGGCGTAGACGGAGACATAGGCCTCCATGGCATGGGTCAAGGCATCGAATCCGGAGTCCTGGGCCAGTGTGCGCGGCTGGGTGCGCGCCAAGACCGGGTCGACGATGGCGACGGATGGCGTCAGCGCGTAATCGGTTATCGGATATTTATAGCCGGTCTTATGATCGGTGATCACCGCGAACGGCGTCACCTCGGAACCCGTTCCCGAGGAGGTTGGAATGCACACGAGTTTGGCCTTGTTCCCGAGCGGCGGAATCTTGAAGGCGCGTTTGCGGATGTCGAAGAACTTCTCCCGGACATCGGAGAAGGCGATCTCCGGACGCTCATAGAGGAGCCACATGATCTTCGCCGCGTCCATGGGCGATCCCCCACCAACGGCGATGATGGTGTCGGGCTGGAACTCGTCACGCATCATGGAGGCGCCCCGCTCGACGGTCTCCACCGAAGGCTCCGGCTCGACATAATCGATGATCCGGAAGGTCACACGGTTGTGCCTCGCACGAAGCTGATCGATCACCTTGTCGACGATGCCCAGTTGCTCCATAACCCTGTCGCATACGATGACCGCGCGCTCGATGCCATACATGTCGCGAAGATAGCGGATGGCGTTCGGCTCGAAATAGGTCTTCGCAGGAATCTTGAACCACTGCATGTTGTTGTTCCTCCGCGCGATCCGCTTGATGTTGATGAGATTCACGGCTTGTACGTTGCCCGACACCGAATTGCCGCCATAGGAGCCGCAGCCCAGCGTCAGCGAGGGCGCTATCGCGTTGTAGATGTCTCCGATGCCACCCAGCGAGGACGGGGAGTTCCAGATGATTCTGCAGGCATGCATCCGCAGCCCATACTCACGCACAAGATCCTCGTTGTTCGTGTGGATGGCCGCAGTGTGCCCGGCTCCGTGCTCCAGCATCTTCTCGCACATGAGGAAGCCCTGCTCCTGATCGTCCGCCTTGAGAACGGCCTGTACGGGAGCGAGCTTCTCCATGGTCAGAGGCTCATTCTCGCCCACCTCCTTGCACTCCGCGGCGAGGATGGTCACATCATCGGGAACCTCGAACCCCGCGGCGTGCGCGATGAACTGCGGGGACTTGCCGGGAACGACCGAATTGAGCTTCGGCGTCTTCCCGGAATATGAAACGCAGCCGAACATGTACTGCTCCAGCTTCGCCTTCTCCTCATCATTGACGAAATAGGCCCGGCGGCGCTTCAGCTCGTCGATAAGCGCGGAGTAAATCTCCTTGCGGGCGATGATCGCCTGCTCCGTCGCACAGATCATTCCGTAGTCGAAATGCTTGGACAGGACCAGATCGTTCGCCGCCCTGATCACGTCAACATCGGAATCGACATATGCGGGGGCATTTCCGGGGCCCACGCCCAACGCCGGTTTCCCTGAGGTGTACGCGGCCTTGACCATGCCGGGCCCCCCGGTCGCGAGGATGGTCGCCACCCCCGGATGGTTCATCAACGCGCCGGTGGCCTGAATGGACGGATGCTCGATCCATTGGATGCAGTTCTCAGGCGCGCCCGCCGCCACTGCCGCGTCGCGGACGATTCGAGCCGCCTCCGAAGAGCTCTTCTGCGCGAAGGGGTGGAATCCGAAGATGATGGGGCAGCGCGTTTTAAGCGCTATCAGCGATTTGAAAATCGCCGTCGATGTGGGATTCGTGACTGGAGTGACTCCGGCCACGACACCCACGGGCTCGGCTATCTCATCGATTCCCAGGACGTCATCCGATCGAATCACGCCTACCGTTCGCTGATTCGCCAGATAGTTCGTGACATGCTCGCAAGCGAAGATGTTCTTCGTGGCCTTGTCCTCCACAAGACCGCGGCCCGTCTCATCGACGGCCATCTTGGCGAGTACAAGGTGCTTATTCAGGGCGGCGATCGAGGCTTTGGCGACAATCCGGTCCACCTGCTCCTGATCGAGACGCTCGAACTCCGCCAACGCCTCTTGGGCCTTGCCCACAAGGGCGTCCACCTCGGCCTGCGCCTGCGCCTGGACCTCCTCGGGCGTGGGCTTGGCGAGATTCGCGTCATTGTGTTCGTCTGACATGCAGTCCTCCTCACATAATGCCCATTGCGCAATGGTCGACGGGCATCGTCAACGTCACCTATTTGTGACCTGCATCACAATGTATCGGACAAGATGTACGAGCCGCGGGACTGCGTGGAGTTGAGCGTTTCATGAATGAAGTCGGCCTGGGCATGTGCGGGGTTGAAACTATTGTGTGTGCTTCCGTGCGTTTAGGCGGCGCACCGGTCCGGGCACCGGCAAGCCCATGTCCGGATAAAAAATGCCGTCCCGGTCCCCATGGACCAGAACGGCAAGGACGGAGGTCGACGTTTAGCGCTTCGAGAACTGCGGAGCGCGACGAGCCTTGTGCAGACCCGCCTTCTTACGCTCGACAGCACGCGCGTCGCGAGTCAGGAATCCGGCCTTCTTCAAGGTGGGACGATTGGCGTCGCGGTCGATGCTGTTGAGCGCACGGGCCACACCGAGGCGGATGGCACCGGCCTGACCGGTCTTGCCTCCACCATCGACGAGCACGATGACATCGAATTTGTTCTCGAGCTTGAGCAGAACGATCGGGGAATTCACCTCGCGCTGCAGAAGCCTGGACGGGAAGTATCCGTCAAGGGTGCGCCCATTGATCGTCCACTGGCCGCTGCCGGGAACGAGACGGACGCGGGCGATGGCCTCCTTGCGGCGGCCTGTGCCGTAGCCCGGAGCGATCGCGGACGTGCCGGTGCCGGCCCCGGAGTTGGTCTCGGTGGTGTATGACGTCAGATTGTCCTCGGCCTCGACGGCGGAGGATGTGGTGTTATCAGCCATGGTCATTTTCTCCCTTCGGTTCACTTGGCCTGCTGCGAGACCTGAGTGATCTCGAAGATCGTGGGCTTCTGCGGTGTATGGGGATGCTCGGATCCCTCAAACACATGCAGACGTCCCAACTGAACGCTCGCCAGACGGTTCTTGGGCAGCATGCCACGAACCGCGGAGATGATGATACGGTCGGGGTTCGTCGCGAGCAGCCTTGCGTATGTGTCCGCGCGCAATCCTCCCGGTCGACCGGAATGGGAGTAGAGCTCCTTGCCCATCTTGTTGCCAGTCAAAGCGACCTTCGCCGCGTTGATGACGATGACATGGTTGCCGGAATCCGCGTGGGGCGCGAAGGTGGGCTTGTTCTTGCCGCGAAGCAGCGTGGCCACCTGCGTGGCGAGACGTCCGAGAACCACATCTGTGGCGTCGACGACATACCAATCATGAGTCAGATCGTCCGACTTTGGTGTGAACGTTTTCACGAGTGTACCTTTTTCTCGATATTGTGTTCCGGACCGCGGCCATCACGCGCTGACGCGCGAGGTGACAACTGGTCTCATTACCGTGGGCTCCCTGAAAGTCCTCGGTGGCGAGTGGGAAGCGCTTTGAAGGACCCCTTAGGGAAACACAACAATCCTTTACTATATCGCCGGTATGGACGAACCGCAACATGCCGGCTCGCGTGGGTCGGATTCCGACTCCAACCCACGCGAGCCCACACGGCAACGATCCAAACCCGATCAGCCGTTCATGATGTCGGCGAGCGACTGCATCCTCGGATTGTCGAACAGCGTCTCCAGCGGGACGACGTCCCCATTCGCATCGGCCAACGGAATCCTCCAATTGGGATACTCGTTGTTCGTGCCGGGTTGGTTCTGCGCGCGCCGCTCTCCCACGCCATCGACGACGGCCGCCGCGAGTAGCCTGCTCGGAGCCCCCTTGAGGGCCTTGTACAGGGCCTCAACGATTTCCTGCTGATGCGCGTCCTCATCCTTGAGCAGCTCCGGATCCAAAAATCCGTTCTCCACAAGCATCGCCATCATGGCGTTGTGCTCCTTGACCGCGTCGGCCTTGAACTCCTCGGCCGACGTGGTCAGAAGGTTCAGGCGCTGCCTGATCTTGACCTGCTCGTAGCTGAGATAGCCCGACGCCGGTGGAAGATCATGGGTATTCACCGAAGCGAGGGCGTTCACGCGCCACGACGACGGCTTGCGGAACACGCCGTTGCTCTGCTCGAACCACTCGACCGTGCAGCCGAACACCCCATGCTTGGATAGGGACTTCGTCACATACGGGGGAACGACTCCGAGATCCTCTCCGACGACGACCCCGCCGGCACGGCTGGCCTCGATCGCAAGGATCCCAAGCATGATCTCCGAATCGTAGTAGACGTACGCGCCATCTTTGGCGCTACAGCCCTCCGGAATCCACCACAGGCGGAACAATCCCAGAATATGGTCGATTCTGACGGCGCCCGCCTTGGCGAACATCCCATGGACCATATCGCGATAGACCACGTATCCGGTGTTCTCAAGCTCCACAGGACTCAGTGGGGGCTGACTCCAATTCTGCCCCTGCTGGTTGAAGTAGTCCGGAGGCGCACCCACAGTGGCGCCCTTCGCAAACCTTTCGGGATTCCACCACACGTCCGAACCCGTCGGGTGCACACCAACGGCCATGTCGGCCATGATGCCCAGACGCATCCCGGACTCCTTGGCCGACCTCTGCGCATCCTCCAACTGCTGGGTGGCAATCCACTCCAGCCAGCGATAGAAGTCCAAAGTATCAGGGAACTGCTGCCTGAGTCCGGCGACCTCGGGAGACTCGCGATTGAAGCGACGCTCCCAATTGTCATCGGAGTCGCCCGGCTCGCCCCACTTGTCATAGCACAGGCACCACGTGGCATATGACTCGAGATCGGCGCCGCTCTCGCTCCGGAAGGCATCGAACTCATCCTGCCGCTGCTTGGGGCGGCCGGACTTGAAGATGATCCACAAAGCCCTCATCTTGACGCGCCACATCGTGTCACGGTCAATCAGCTGGGCGTCTCCGTTGAGCGGCTCGACCTGGTCGTGGAGTTCGGTGATCTGATGTCTCACGTCGGCATCGAGCATCGCGTACTCGGGAATCGATTCTGGTCTGATGTAGGTGAAGTTCACGAACCGGCGCGAAATGGGAAGATAGGGCGATGGAGTGAGCGGAGCTATCGGCTCGCTCGCATGAAGAGGGTTGATGAGAATGAAGTCGGCCTTTGTCCTTGCCTTGGCGGCGACAAGCATGGACTTGAGATCCTCGTAATCGCCGACGCCCCACGATCCCTCGGAACGAATCGAGTACAGCTGCGCCATCCATCCCCAGAGCTGTTCCTTCTCAAGAAAATCAGGAAGCGCGATGTGGTCCGGCGCGGAAATCACCGTGGCATCCTGCGTGCGATCGCCCACACTGACATGCAGAGTGTGGTACCCCATGGGGAGATCGGACGGAATGGTCACCGTCGCGGTGGAAACGAACTTGTCCCCCAGCGAATATGCCTGGGAGCCATCTCCCGGACCGGTCTCAATCACACCCTCATATTCCGCTCCCGATTCCAGAGTGATCGAGGCCACGGGTATCTCCAATATCCCGGTGTTCACGGAGACCTGGGAATCCTCACCAGTGGTGTGGAGAATGGTGGGTGGAACGAGCCGTTCATGTCGAGCGTCAAGTATCTCTCGGATGGACTCATCAATGGCCGCATCGTTCGAGGCATCGATGCCCAGAGCCTTCAGGATGGCGACCAGAACCCCGTCGTCAATCTGGTGGTAGTCGTCGGACTGCCCAACATAGTCCGTGCCGACGCCAACAAGCTTGGCAAGACGGATGAGCGGACGGGCCAGACGTTCTTCGCTTTCGGTCTTCTCTGTCATACGGCCAGTGTAACCCCCCGACCCCGCTCACGCAGTGCGATGAGCCATGACACGCCGAGACTTATCAGGCCCCTTCCCGAGAGGCCATCCGGCGCACCCCGGAATCGGAATCCGAGGCCAGAGCGCGCCGGGTCTCATCGTCGCAGGAGCCGTTCGCAGCGACCGCACGACGAACCATGGCAGCGAGGACGGCGGGAGCCCCGTCATCCTCCCCCGCCCCCAGAGTCGCCAGAAAGGACAACGTTCCGGAATCGATCGCCGAATCCTCCGCCCCCTCAAGCCGCGTCCGCCATGAGGCCTGCGGGTTGCGCAAGGCGGCGGCCCTCACCCTAGAATCGGGGTCCTTCGCCAGTCGGCCCACAAGCCAGTTCTTGTCATTCGCATTTCCCGCCACAGCCGCCCGGACCAACGGATCATGATCCGTTGACAGCTTCACCAGCACGTTGGGAAATGGCATCTCGGTGGCAAGGTATATACGATCCTCGACGGGGGTCCTGTCATTCCCGGCCACCGCCTCCAGCAAGGCGGTGGCACGGGAGAAAGCCGCCTGATCCGACCTGTCGGGAAGAGGTCTGCGCGCGAATTCGCTCAGCGAGGCCGAGTCGTCCGAATGCCGCAACTTCTCGTAGGTGACGGTCAAAGGCTCAAAACCGTCGTCATCATTCGTCTGGCTCATATCCCCCACTTTATCCCCAGCCTCCATGACGCATCAGCTCCGATGGTGGACTAGGCGCGGATCGGTACCGCGATACGGACGACGCCCCGACGTTCCGGCTGGACGTATCCGGCGGTTCGCTCCCGGATCCCGAGCTCGAAACCAGAGGATTCGCCGCACGGCACGGCGATCTCGCATTCGACACGTTCCCCGTAATCGACCCGCAGAATGCGCGCGGACGATCGCGCGGCCACCGTCTCGACAACTGCGAACGACGCGTAATCGGCGACGATCGAATACGCCCAGCATTCGACGAGAGCCGCGAGACGCGCGGCATCCAGCGCTCCGGAGGCCGCCGCGGAATAAGCCCGCACAAGACCTCCCGCTCCCAGAAGGACCCCACCAAAATACCGAGTCACGACAACGACGCAATCAGTCAGATGTCTGGCACGAAGAATATCCAGCATCGGACGGGCCGCGGTTCCCGAAGGCTCCCCATCATCGCCCATACGCACATCCAGCGACCCTGGATCCGACCCAAGAATGGACGCATGAACGACGTGCCGCGCCTTGGGATTTCCACGCCGCGCACTTTCCACGGCCCGCGTCACACCAACCGCGTCATCGACATGGGAAACCCGCGCGAGGAAACGCGATCGGCGCTGGTCGTACTCATGGACGGCAGGGGTCCCGGGGTCATCTACCACGGTGAACAGCTTGTCCGTCATCCGCCACATCCCGTCGACAGTCCGTGGGAACCGGTTGCGCGGGACACCCGGAATCCCACTGGCCGGTAACCGGAAAAGCACCGGCCCGAAAATCAATAACAGGAATCACAAAAGGGCCCCGAAAACTCCCGAAGCCCCTGTCTTGCGGAGTCAGAGGGATTCGAACCCTCGAGCCGCTTACGCGACTAACACCTTAGCAGGGTGCCCCTATCGGCCACTCAGGCATGACTCCACGTTACGCGCTGGCGCAACAAGTGATTACTGTACCATCCCATGCGGATTTGACCCGCCGACAACACCGTGCGTCGACGAGCCCCTCCAATCGGCCGAGTCCGATCGACCGTTCCCGAAGGAGTGGCATCCCGGACTAAGCGTCACGACGATGCGTGATGAGCTTGAGATTGACGAACTCCCTCATGCCAAGCACGCCCATCTCACGCCCGAAGCCCGAATTCTTCACACCTCCAAAAGGAAGCTCGGCGCTGTCGGCGCCCGCCTCGTTGACATAGGTCATCCCCGTCTCCAGCCCATCGGCGAAGAACTCGGCCTCGGCGGGATCCGTCGTGAAAACATAGGACCCCAGGCCATAGGAGGTGTCGTTCGCCACATCCAGAGCCTCCGCGGCGTCGCGAACCCGGTAGAACTGGGAGACGGGACCGAAGAACTCCTCGTGGCGGGCATGCGAATCCCGGGGAATGTCCTCAAGAATCACGGGACCGAGATACGCGCCATGGTTGTCGGGATCGCCCATGACGAGGGACGCCCCGTCGTCCAGCGCCCTGTGGACCTGCGCGCTCAGTGACGCCGCGGCCTCGCGCGAGCATAGAGGAGCGAGATCCAACGCCTTCGACGCCACGACGAAGGATTCGAGAAAACGGTCGTACAGATCATCAACGATGATGAACCTCTTCGCGCCATTGCAGATCTGCCCGACGTTCTCGTACCTGGCAGCTATGGCGTAATCCACCACACGGTCGAGATCGTCGGCGCTCATGACGATGAAGGCATCGTTCCCGCCAAGCTCGCACACCACCTTCTTCAAAGCGCGCCCGGCGGTGGCGGCCACTTGCCGCCCGGCGCGCTCGGAACCGGTCAGCGAGACGCCGCGGACGCGCGGATCCTCGATAACGCGCCCGATCTGCTCGACTGTGGCATACACGTTCACGTAGGAGCCATACGGGAATCCGGCGTCACGGATGATGGATTCCATGGCGGCCGAGGACTTGGGGCACATGGAGGAGTGCTTGAGGATGATGGTGTTGCCTATGAGCAGATTGGGAGCAGCGAAGCGAGCGACCTGATAATAGGGGTAGTTCCACGGCATGATTCCCACCAGAGGTCCGATGGGCAGCTTGCGCACCACGGCATCGCCTCCCGCCACTCGATCCACCGGCATATCCATCAGAAGCTCCTGGGCATTGTCGGCGTAATAGTCGTAGATATCCGCCGAGAAGTCGACCTCGCCCAGCGCCTCCTCAACGCTTTTTCCCATCTCATGATGGATGATGTCGGCCAAAACGTCGCGCTGGTCGCGGTACGCGGCGGCCACCGCCTTCATCAATTCGACGCGTCGGGCAAGCGTGGACTCGTGGAACCATCCCCGGTACGCCCGATCCGCCGCCGCGACCGCCTCTGCGACCCGCTCGTCATCGAATGTCTCAAACGTCTCCTCGACCTCGCCAGTGGCCGGATTCGTAACCGCGTACATCGCACACTTCCTTTCCTCTCCGAATACGGCCTGCGCTCCGCACGAAGCCGCCGGACATCCCTCAGACCGGATTGGTCTCTCAGTCGGACATGAGATCGCGGGCCATCTGCGAGAAGGCCTCGATGTACGCGTCGCACGCCTTGTCGTCATGGGCGACGGAGAGGGTCCATTCCTCCTCGCGACCGGGCGTCATGAACACGCCCCTGTTCATGGCGTACAGCCAGCACAGCTGGTTCAGGTCCGAGCGCTGGCCCTGCCTGAACGTCACATAATCGACTATTTTGTGCGGCGAGAAGGTCACGCAGCCCTTGGCTCCGAATCCCACCGCGTATCCGGGGAATCCATAGCGATGAACCACCTCGCTGCATCCATCCATAAGACGCTTGTTGAGATGATCGAAATGATCGTAGGCATCCGGAGTGAGAACCTTCTCCAGGTTCGCACGCGCGGCGGCCACGCACAGAGGATTTCCGCTGTATGTGCCCACCTGGTAGACCTCTCCGCTTTCGACCACGCTCATGACCTCCTCGGTGCCTCCGATGGCTCCCATAGGAAGCCCGCCACCCAGCGCCTTGGCCATGGTGACCATGTCGGGACGCACTCCAAACAGCTTTGTGGCGCCACCGGGGCCTATGGTCAGACCCGTTTTGACCTCATCGAATATCAGCACCATGCCGTGCCGGGTCGTGATGTCCCTCACGGCCTCCAGATACCCCGGCTCCGGCGGCACGATGGACATGTTCATCAGACACGCCTCCATGATCAGGCAGGCGGGCGCCGATCCGTCCCTCTCCATCTCGACGATTCGATGCTCCAGCGCCTCGGCGTCATTGAAGGGCACCGGCACGGTCAGGGGGATTGTCGCCGCAGGAATTCCCGCTCCATAGGGAAGGGACCTCAGATGCAGACGATCGCCGATCTTGTCGTAATCCTCGGCGATGGATATCATCACCGCGTCGTGATGGCCATGGTAGGACCCGAATATCTTCATGATGGGGTCCCTGTGCGTGTACGCGCGCGCGATGCGAATGGCGTCCATTGTGGACTCGGATCCCGAATTCGTGTACCTCCACTTCGGAAGTCCGAAACGTTCCGACAGCTCGCCGGCGACAACGAAGTCATCCTCGTCGGGGAGCGCGAAGTGCGTGCCCTTGGCGAATCGCGTGTTCACCGCCTCGCCAATCACCGGATTCGCATGCCCCTGGACCATGGCGCCGAAGCCGTTGTGGAAGTCGTAGTATTCATTGCCATCCACATCCCACACGCGGGACCCCTCCCCGTGGTCCACGTAGATCGGCCACGGGTCACGCAGCTGATACGACGAGGCGACGCCGTTGCACAGATGCTCGCGCGCCTTCCCGTACATCTCGCGCGACTTGACCAGCTTCGCGTCGAGCTTGTCGGACTCCTTCGCGGTCAGTTCCTTGAGTCGTGTCGAATCGATGTTTCCCATCATGGGATTCTCCTTATGTCCATTCCCTAGACGACGACATTCACATCAGTAGACGCCGGGAACTTCGTTTTTAGTGGTGTTTTTACCTAATCAGATAATTATTTCTTCGCCGTGAACTTACAACAATTCGAATTCCATCGTCTCGTAGGAACGATTCGTTGCTTCCGCCGACGCGAGGCGTCATCTCTCATAAACCCGAGATCCGTCAAGCCACGTCCCCAGAACGCGCGTGCGGGCGATGTCGTCCGGGGGAATCGCTGTGATGTCCCTCTCAAGAAGAACCATGTCCGCATGGCGCCCGACATCGAGAGTCCCCCGGAATCCTTCGGTGAACCCCTGCATGGCGCTACCTCGGGTGGCCATGTCGATGGCGTCTTCGACGGCGATCCTCTCCTCGGGAATCCACCCCTCCTCCGGCACGCCCTGATCTGTCTTCCGGGTCACCGCACGCCCGATGGACATCACTGGATTGTTGCTGGAGATAGGCCAATCCGAACCGTGGGACAGCGTGACGCCGGCCTTGTGCAGGTCGGCCAAGGCATACTGGCGGCGAGATCTCACCTCACCAAGACGGGGCTCCGTGAGACGGACCATCAGTGCGTCCTGCTGCATCCACAAAGACTCGACGTTGACAATCACCCCCAGATCCGCGAACCGACCCATATCGTGCTCATCGATGATCTGGACATGGGTGACGACCGGCCGTCTGTCCCAACCAGCGTTGCGCCGCATCGCCGCCTCGATGGCGTCAAGCGCGTTGCGAACGGCGCGGTCTCCTATCGCATGAATATGCACCTGGAAACCCAAAGAATCGGCGAACATGACCGCCTCTGCCAGCTCATCGTGATCCCACACCTCCATTCCATTCCCGCCACCGTCATCGAGGTAGGGTTCGAGCATCGCTCCCGTCCCGGATTCGATGACTCCATCGGCGAAAAACTTCACTGTCCGCGCGTCAAGAAAACGCTCCTGCCCCATGTTGCGTATGTCCTGGCGAGCGCGTTGAAAACCCTCAAATTGCCTGCGCCAGTATCGGGAGTCCGCCCTGAAAGCCAGATTGGACCGCACGGAGAGATCCCCCTGTGACAGAAGATCGCGATACGGCAGATCCATGCCCTCATCCACCCAGGCGTCCTGCATCCACGTCACGCCGCACTTGTTCTGTTCCTCGCACGCGGTGTGCAACGCGCGATCTAAAGACTCACGCGACGGATGAGGGGCCACCTTCGCAAGCAAATCGACGGCCCCCCACTCACGAAGCGTCCCTTTGGGCTCGCCGCCCTCCCGTCGATCTATGCGACCAAGGGGAGGATCGGGCGTGGCAGCCGTTATTCCCGCCAATGCGAGCGCTCGGGAATTGCACCACGCGGTGTGGTAGTCGTGGGCCCGAAGCCACACCGGACGATCAGGGACGACCTCGTCTATCCATCGCGCGTCGAAGGATCCCCCTTGCGCGAGGGCGGGATCATAGCTCGCGGCAAAAATCCAACCGCCACCCGGATGCGAATCAGCCCAATCCCTCAACGCGTGCTGAATCTGGGGGATGCTCGTCGCATGAGCGACATCAGGACCCTGCGATTCCAATCCCCCGAAGATGGGGTGGCTGTGACCGTCGCCAAAAGCGGGAAGCAGCAGCCCCGAACGCAGGTCCACCACCTCGTCGGCCTCGGCGGACAAGTGCTCGGCGGCTTCCCCCAAGGCGACGACGACCGCTCCCCTCACTGCGATTGCGGATGTCGTCACACCCTTACGGACCCACACCCGGCCATTATGGAAAACGTGAAGGGCATCATCGCGGTGGTCTGTGCGCGACAGCAGCATCTGACTCATCATCACTCCTTGAATTGTTCCCAGATCTGGGTGTATTTGTTCACGACCGCCGTGGAACACTGCGGAACGTCCATGAGCTTGACATTGCTGGGAGTGATGATGGCCGAATCGTTCTTCAGGTCGGCAGGCATGAGGTCCTCGACCCCCTTGATGTATGAGTTGTAGTTGTTGTACTCAACCGCACGTAAAGAGTTCTTCGGTTTCATCATCCAGTTGATGAAAGTCATGGCCTGCTGAACGTTTTTCACCCCGCTCGGAATCGACCAGTTGTCCTGGTACATGAGCGCACCCTCTTTTGGATAGACCCAGATGAGGTTCTTGTTCTCCGCGGCCGCCCTGTGCCCGTAACCATTCCAGATCATCGAATCGGTGTTCTCGCCCGTCACCAAACGGTCCAATGTTCCGTTCGAGCTGATGTTTTTCACCCTCTTCTTGAAACTCATCAGAAGATCGCTGGCTGCCTGCAGCTCCTTGGCATTGTTCGTGCAGGGAGTCCCCCCTGTAGCCAGAAGCGCCGCGTTGACGCCGTCGTTCTGATCGTCATGGATTCCCGGAGTCGCCGACCATGCCGCGCTTGACGTGAAATAGTCCTTCCATGTGGTCGGCGCCTTTTCGCCTTTCGCCAGTTTGGAGGAGTCGTACATGTACCCCGTCACTCCATAGAGATAGGGAGCCGAGTACTCTCGATTCTTGTCGAAATAGGGGTGCCGCCCAGCCGTGGAAATGTACTTTCCATTGGGAAGATCCAGCGCATCGAACTTCATCAGCAGACCTTTGACGATCATTTCCTTGACCGCGTATCCGCTGGGAACGACAACGTCATATCCCGAAGTTCCCGCAACCTCCAACTTCGAGATGAGCTCCTCGTTGTTCTGGTAATAGTCGATCGTCGTCTTGATTCCCGTTTCCTTAGTGAAGGCCTTGAGCGCGGACTCGGGAAAGTAGTCCGACCACGTATAGATATGCAGCACCCCTGACGTCGCCGCAGTAAAGGCAGGCGCCTGGGTGTCCGAGGAGCCCGAGCCATCTGATGCAGAGGACACCGAGCACCCCGCTACAGACAGAACCAGCGCCACCGTCGACCCGGCAGCCCCGACAATGCGCATCATCGCATGTTTCGTCAACGACATAACTCTTCCCTTCTCGTGTTTTCCGTGCCTTGCGCTTTCCTTGTGGTGGTGGTGTTCCCGTCTTACCCGCCGTCCGTTCTGCAGTCGGCTATGCCGTCACCTCGCACGCCGACGATCCATGCGACGATGCAGATATGGCTAGCGACGGAAGTCCTCGAAAAGCTGCGTGTAATAGTCGTTGACCTTGTTGGAGCACGACTTCTCTATCCGCAGCGTCTTGAGTTCCACACTGGAGGGAACAATGACGTTGCTTTCCCGCATCTTCTCCGGAAGTAGCTCGTCCCCACCTTTGAGGACGCTTCCGGCGCCGCCCGCCTCCTCCACTGGTTCCTTGTTTTTCGGGTTGAGCATCCAATTGATGAACGTCTTGGCTTGGGCCACGTTCTTGGCGCCGGCCGAGATGGCCATATTGTCGACGAATTTCGACGTACCGTCGGTGGGATAGACGAATGTGAGATTCGGATTCGACGTAATGGCCTGATACGCGTCGTAACTCCACGCCATGCCATACTTCTCCTCTCCGGAGGCCAAACGGTCCGCGACCCCCTCGGAGCTGAGAACACCGACCTTGCTTTTGAAGTTCGACAGAAGCTTCGACGCCTTTTGGTAGTCATTGGCGTTGGTCGAGCACTGATCCGAGTCCACCGCCCTCAATGCCGCATTGGTGATCTCGATCTGATCATCGAGCACCTGGGCCTTGCCAAAAGACGAGGACAAGGCGAAGAACTTCTTCCATGACGTCGGCGCATCCGCGGCGGGAATGGTTGACGAATCGTAGACTATTCCCGTGTATCCAACGATGTAGGGGGCCGAGTACTCCAGCTTGGTGTCGTAGTAGGGGCTGGTGAACTCGTCGTCGATGTTCTTCGCGTTCGGAAGGCTGGACGTATCGAATTTGAGCAGCAGACCCTCGGAGATCATCTGCTTGACCATGTAATCGCTGGGCATGACGATGTCGTAGCCCGTTCCGCCAGTGGACTTCAGCTTGGCCTCAAGCGCCTCGTTGCTGTCGAAGGTGTCTACGGAAACTTTCGTCCCCGTGGCCTTCTCATAGGACTTGATCACGCTGTCCGGCAAGTATCCAGCCCAAGTGTACACATGCAATTCGCCACCTGTGGCCGCCGTGAACTTGCCCGTCGCCGCGGACGTGGACCCAGACGACACGGAATCGCTCACACCACCGCTACAGGCTCCTGTGGCGAGGACCAACGCGGCGACCAAACCAAACGGCACCATCTTTCTCATTACCGACATGGGCATCCTTTCTCCATTTCCCTGCTTTTTCTCTCCAGCGCCACCGGCGGCGCACCTGACACCCTTCGTGCACAGGTGAATGTCACGACTCATCCTTCCGACCGCTGGTCAGAAGTGTGGACACCACGGTCACGATGATCGCCATCAGCAGCAGCATCGTCGCCACGACGTTGATGCTGGGATTCACTCCCTTACGAATCAGGGAGAAGATATAAATCGGCAATGTGGTGGTTCCCGCGGATGTGAGGAAATTCGAGATCATGAAATCGTCCATCGAGATCACGAAGGCCATGAGCGCACCCGAGATGATCGCGGGGGTCAACATGGGAAGAGTCACCCTCATCACCGTCCGCATACGGGTGGCCCCCAGATCCACCGCCGCTTCGAAGCACGACTGATCAACGGTCTGGATCCTCGCCCGCAACGGCATGACGACGAAAGGTATGCAAAACGTCGTGTGCGCCAGAATCAGCGGGATGAATCCCGGCGACATTCCCAACAGTCTGATGAACGCCATGGTCGATATGCCCAAAACTACTTCGGGGATGATCAGGGACGCGTTGATCAGACCGGAGGCAAGGGCCGAACCGGCCCGCGACATGTTGTCCGCGGCGAGGACGAAAGCGACGCCGAGAATCGTGGATAGCGTCATGGCGATGGAAGCGACCTCCAACGACACGAGGGTCGCGGATATGATCGAGGAATCGGTGAAGACCTTGCCGAACCATCTCACGGAGAAACCCTTCCACAACAGAGCCTGCTGACCTCCGTTGAAGGCGAACACGACCACGAAGATCATGGGGACGTACAGAAAGAACAAAACCAGAATGCCTATGGGCGTCACTCCGGGAAACCTTCTTAGGGAGTTGCCGTTATGCCGCCCAGATCGTCGCGTGCTCAACGGCCGTCCAACGGGCTCACCGACGGTTCGAGACGATGGCGTCCCACCGTTTTCGGTAGTGGTGATGGTCGGTGACATACTCACATCAACTGCCCTGCCTTTCTGGATGCCCTGCCACCGAGAACAGTGGCGGCAGCCCCGCAAACGAATGTGACCAGAAGGATGATGGTCGACAAAGCCGCGCCAAACGGCCAGTTGCGGGCTTCCGCGAACTGTGAGGCGATAAGGTTGCCCATCATAAGAACCCGTCCTCCTCCTAAAAGAACCGGTTGGACATAGGATCCAAAAGCCGGAATGAAGCACAGAGCTATGGCCGACACCACCCCGGGCCTCGCGGCGCGCAGAATGATCCGGCGCATCACCGTCAGTTTTCGCGCGCCCAAATCGAAGGCCGCCTCGACCAAGCGGAAGTCGAATCCCGACAAGGCCGAGTACATGGGGAGTATGGCGAAGGGGAGGAAGGTGAAGATCAATCCGATCAAGGACGCCGACGAGGTGTACAGCAGTTGCCTGGTCCCCAACCCAAGCGCTCGCAGCACCACATTGATGGGGCCATTCTCGTTGAGGATCAACATCCACGCGTAGGTGCGCACGATGAGATTGGTCCAGAACGGAATCGTTACCAAAAGCACGAGGATTCGCTGGACGCGACGCTTCTGCAACGACATCCACAAGGCGATGAAAAACGACAGGACTATGCACGTGACCGTCGTGACCAGCGCCTGGAGAAAAGACGTCCAGAACACCTCGAGATAGCGGGAGTCCAGAGAGCGATTCCCCAGGAAGTCCTCACGGTAGATCAGTTGCTCATAGGCTTTTGTGCTGAATTGAAACACCACGCCGCCGCCGGACTCCGGCTGGCTCATGAAGGAGAACGCGACGATCACGCCCACCGGCCCAAGCGTGAAAAGAAGGCCAATGAGGATTGAAGGAGCCGCGTACCAACGCCCAAGCATTCCCGGCCGCACGACCTTTCGCTTCCGGGAATCGTGACGGGCTTCGGCGCCGGACCGGATGGACGATGCGTGCGTCGAGAAGCCGCGCCGCCCTCCCATCACTTCACCACCCTCATGTGATCACGACGGATGGTCACGGTCACCGGCGCCTGCGGGGACAAATCAACATCAAACGAGGATGGGGACAGTCTCGCCATCAACTCGCCTCCATCCGCCAGCCGCACCGAACACCTCACGTTCGCCCCCATGAACGTGACCCAGGTGACGGTCCCGTGAAGTCCCGAATCACCCGCCGGCGACAACGCGATATGCTCCGGCCTCACCGCGACGCACACCTTCTCCCCCTGCGGCACGGCCGTGATGTCCTGATCGAGTTCGAAGCTCGACCCCTCGAGAACGACCGAGTTGCCGCTTCCCTTGTGCCCGTCGATGAGGTTAATGTCCCCGATGAAATCAGCCACGAAGCGGTTCACCGGCTCGTTGTATATCTGTTCGGGCGTCCCCACCTGCTCGGGCCTGCCGTTGGAGAACACCGCTATCCGATCGGCCATCGACAGCGCCTCCTCCTGGTCATGGGTCACGAAGATGAACGTCACCCCGGTCTCACGCTGGATTCTTTTGAGCTCGATCTGCATCTGCCGCCGAAGCTTGAAATCCAACGCGGACAGGGATTCATCGAGAAGAAGGACCTCGGGGCTTTTCGCCAAGGCGCGGGCGAGCGCGACGCGCTGCTGCTGACCTCCCGACAACTGGTCAGGACGACGCGATCCGATGTCGCGAAGATGGACCAGATCGAGCATGTCGGACACGATTCGGCGAATCTCCTTCCTGGGCTTGCGCTCCATCTCCAGTCCGAAGGCGATGTTCTGCTCGACGGTCATATAGGGAAAAAGCGCGTAGCTCTGGAACACCGTGTTCACCGGACGCTCATATGGAGGCAGATCGTCGATCTTGCGGTCGTCGAGGTAGATCTCGCCCGCATCCAGTGTCTCCAGCCCTGCGATCGACCGCAGAAGCGTCGTCTTTCCGCATCCCGACGGCCCCAGCATGACGAAGAACTCGCCCCGGCGGATGGCCAGGCTCACATCATCGATGGCGTGGACCTCCCTGCCCTCGGCCGACCGGAAAACCTTGCTCGCCCTGTTGATGGTGAGTCCGGACTCCCGTAGCTCAACTTCCCGGTCCCGTCCAACCGTCGCATCCACCGCGTCAGTCATCGCGCCATCCTTTCATCCCACCGCAACGGCGGCGAAGAGCGAGGGAAACCACACCACCACAATCACCGACCGGAGAAGACGAAACGAACATCTTGCGATTTTTCATTTTCAGGTGCGGTTCACAAAGTAGATATGGTTTTTTGATTTGTTTTTATTTGCCTACATCAAAGTTTGTTTTGATTTCCATAGAGTAAAATCCATATTGCCGCTCACGCTTCTTCGTAACGACGAGTTTTCGTGCGAAGAGCCTCGCCGAGTCCGAGGGGATAATGGGGTCATGCCAACAGAACAGACGCACGACGAATCCCGACGCAACGACACCGGACCCCACGCACTCCTCGATGACATCAACAAGGTGATCATCAAACAGCTTCAGGAGAATGGTAGACGCTCGTACGTCTCGATCGGCAAATCGGTCGGACTGTCCGAAGCGGCCGTCAGAAGCAGGGTCCAGCGTCTGACCGAGGCGGGAATAATCCAGATCGTGGCCGTCACCAACCCACTGCAGCTGGGCTTCACCCGCCAGGCGATGATCGGGGTGACCATAGGCGGTTCGGCCAATCTGGACGAGATCCTCGACCACCTCAAATCCGTCTACAACATCGACTACATCGTGGTGACGGCCGGACGGTTCGACCTGCTTCTCGAGGTATTCAGCTCATCGGACGATGAGCTGCTGTCCGTGGTGACCACCATTAGGGCCATTGACGGGGTTCTCAGAACGGAGATATTCACCTATCTGACATTGGCCTCTCAGCGCTACGATTTTGGAGTCAGATAGACTTATCGACAACGATATGAACACTTAGTTCATATTCTCATAAAGAAAATCGAAATAATAAGCCACCATCATGACATCCATGCCCACATCCGCATATTCCGAAGAGACCGCGACTCGACCCGGCGGCGACCCGGTCGGACGCCGGAGGCTGCCCCGCCTCATGCTTGTGGCGGCCGCCGCCATCTGGGGCAGCACCTACACATTGTCGAAAGAGGCCATAGCCGCCATACCGGTCCAGCAGCTTCTAGCCATACGGATGCTCGGCGGCATCATCCTCATGTGGGTCTTCTTCGGCAAACGGATACTCTCCACGCTCACCGCGGCGTCCCTACGGTCCGGAGTCATCGCCGGAATCCTGTACTACGGCGCCTTCCTTCTCCAAACCGTCGGACTACAGGGGATGCCTCCAGGGCGCAATGCCTTTCTGACGGCCTCCTACTGCGTTCTGACACCATTTCTGATGTGGGTTTTCCGCAAAAGGGCACCCGGCGTGCAACATATCGGCGCATCATTGCTATGCCTTGCGGGAGTGGGACTTGTGGCCTCATCCCAGGGCGGAGGTCTTACGAACGGTACCACCCATGCGCTCTGCGACACCATCACTCTTCTCGGCGCGGTCGCATGGGCACTGTACTTCTTCCTCATCGCGATGGCCTCCGTGCGCCACGACCCCATCACGCTGACCTTCATCGTGTTCTGCAGCTCGTTCGTTCTCTTTCTGACCGGTTCCCTTCTCTTCGAACGCCGATTGCCAGCCTTCCCTCCGCAACCGCGAACCCTCTGGGTGGTCGCCATCCTCCTTCTGGCCACATTCGCCGCCCAAGTTCTGCAGAATCTCGGCATCGCGGGAACGCCGCCAAACGAGGCGTCCATCCTGTTGTGCACCGAAACGCTGTTCGCCCTGATCCTGTCGATCATGGTGTACTCCGAACGCCCCACGCCCGTCGCCGCGACCGGATTCGCACTGATCTTCGGTTCGGTGATACTGTCCGAAATCGCCAATCGTTGACGATTCGTGCCGTGGCCGCCGCCTCCCGGAATTCACGGCACGAATCGCCACCGCGTCCTAGGATGGCTACATGAGCACCTCGCCACGTCCACCCGAAGCCAGACGCGACTGGGGGCACGATGAAACGGGATGCCACATCTTGCACGTCGATATGGACGCCTTCTACGCGTCCCTTGAAATGGCGCGGCATCCCGAGCTTCGCGGACGCCCCGTGATCATCGGCACCGGCCCGCGATCAGTGGTGTCGGCGGCAAGCTACGAGGCTCGCAAATTCGGAATCAACTCCGCCATGCCCACTGCGCAGGCCCGGCGGCTATGCCCCGACGGGGTGTTTCTGCCGGTCGACATGACTTACTACCGCGCGGCGTCCCGTAGCATCTTCGCGAATATTCTGGGACGGGTCACCGATCGCATCGAGCAGGTGTCGGTTGACGAGGCCTATATGGATGTCGCCGGGGCGCTTCTGACATGGGAACGGCCCACCGCCGTCGCCCGTTGGATACGGGAGCAGGTGAGCGCCAGATTCCATGTGACATGCTCCGTTGGAGTGGCGTCCAACGCCATGGTGGCCAAATTGGCCTCGACGATGGCAAAGCCGGACGGTATGCTGCTCATTCCGCTGAACAGGCGCCGGGATTTCGTCGCACTGATGCCCGTGCGCTCGATTCCGGGAATCGGCCCCGCGATGGAACGGCGTCTGTCCGCATGGGGGATACACACCGTCAGCGACCTATCCAGCCTCGACGACCAGGCGCTGCGGTCGGCCGCCGGATCCGATATCGTCGCCGAGCGATTGATGAAGGTCGCGCTGGGAGACGACGACAGAATCATCAGACCCCGCTCAGGGGAGAAGTCCATCGGAGCAGAGAGAACGTTCACCGAGGACACAGCGGATGCCGACACAATAACCCGGCTGATTCGTTGGTGCTGCAAAGATGTGTCCGCCACCCTGCGCGACCATCACCTCGTGGCCAGAACCGTCACCGTGAAGGTCCGGTATCCCGATCTCCGCTATGAATCACGGTCACGTAGCCTGCCTTCGCCCATCGACCTTGAACCCAGCCTCCGGTATGAGGCCTCCCTGCTTCTCGGAAGGATCATCGGCCCGACCGACGGCACATCGTCGGCCGCCCGCTATGCGACGCCTATACGGCTGGCCGGCGTCTCGGTAAGCTCTCTGTCGCAAGCGGACGCGACGGCGATACAGCCATCGCTGGGTGATACGGCGTCCAACGGCTCCCCCACGCAATCCGACCTGTCCGACAAGCTTCGGCTGGCGCAGAACGCCTTGGACACCGTGCGCCGCAAATATGGATCCGACGCCGCCCAGATTGGACTGTGAGCACGGAATTATGGACACGAGATCAATGAACACCGAATCAATAAGTGCCTGGAAGCACGGGAGCATTCGACGCGCGCCGAATGCTCATTCGGGCAACGACCCGCATCTGTCAGAGCGCTACGAGATCGCGGGAAATGCGCTCGCAGGCGGTGTCGATGTCCGCGTCACGCGCCGTCGCCGAAAAACGCAGATACCGCGAATCTCCATAGAACTCACCGGGACTGGCAAGAACCCCCACACGGGCGAGGTTCCTCATATCCTCCCAGCAATCGCATCCAAGCGCGCGCACCCAAACGTAAAGCCCGCCTTCGGGCATGGAAGCGTCGTAGCCCGCCGTGGACAGTGCCCCCACGATGCGCGTCAGACGCGAATGGTAGCGCGACGCCTGCTCATTGACATCCCGCACGCCGCGAAGGGCTCCGACCATGGCGCCCTGAACCGGTCCTGGAACGATAAGACCCATCTGCCGGCGATATGACACTATCCTGTCGACGAGGGATGCGTCACCGGCCAGAAAAGCGGCACGATACCCCGCCATATTCGACTGCTTACTCAAGGAATACAGCATGATGACACCAGAGCAGTCGATTCCGCACACAGCGGGGTCGAGAACGCTTCTCGCCGGCAGACCCGACCATGACATCAGCGCGTAGCATTCATCGGACACGACAACCGCCCCGATGGATCTTGCGGCCTTCACTATCGCCGCCATCTGAGCCACGGAGAGCATTCTTCCCGTGGGGTTGGACGGAGAATTGACCCACACCATCCGCACGCGGTCATCATGCGACCACGATTCGACATCCGCCACATCGTCGACCTTGAGCACAGTGGCTCCCGCGATCTGCGTGCCGATCTCATACGTCGGATAGGACACCCGCGGCTGGACGACGACGTCCCCGCGTCCCAGACCCAGAATCGAGGCCATAAGAGCCACGGCCTCCTTGGACCCCACTGTGGGAACCGTGGAGGCACCCATCTGTCTGAGGTCCACGTCACGGAAATTCATGGTCCAGTCCGCTATCGCCGTTCTCAACTCCGGCGACCCTATCGTCGCCGGATATCCGGGATAATCCGCCGCATCCGCAAGCGCTATCATGACCCTGCGCGGCACGGGGTCAACAGGCGACCCCACGGACAAATCCACCGAACCGCCGGGGCACCCATCGGCGATATTCGAGTATTCCCGGAGACGGCCCCAATCGTACGGCGTCTCAAACGCACCTAGTCCCATGCTCCTCCTATCGCGGTCCGGCGTGCGTCCTCAGGATTGAGCCTGAGGAGGCAGGGCGGCGACCTGCGCCGGATCGTGGCCCAGAGGTCCGGCTGCGGACGCTCCTCCTAAATCGCCGACCTCGGAGAAGAAACTCACGGCGGCGTCCTTGTACCATGCCCACTCCTCAGGCAGATCCTCCTCGTAGAAAATCGCCTCGGTGGGGCACACCGGCTCGCACGCCCCGCAGTCGACACACTCGTTCGGATTGATATACAGTGAGCGATCCCCCTCGTAGATGCAGTCGACAGGGCACTCGTCCACACATGCCTTGTCCTTGACGTCCACGCAAGGCTGCGCAATCACATAGGGCATATCGTTCCTCCTTTATTCCACATCCATGCTCAGGCTACCCACGACAGAGGACTCAGACATCCCCCACCCCGCGGGGAACATCCGAGAGGGACGACATGGGATCGTCTGCAAGACCCACACGCGCATGACGATATCCATAAGAGAAATAGACGATGAAACCCACCGCGAGCCACACCACGAAACGGATCCATGTGAGAACCGAAAGATTCAGCATAAGCCACAGGATGGCCACCGAGATGAGGATGGGAACCCAGGGATTGCCTGGAACCGCGAAGGCGCGAGGAAGATCGGGACGCTTCCGGCGCATGATCGGAATGGACAATGCCACCAGCGCGAAGGCGGACAGCGTACCGATGTTGACCATGTCACTGAGGGCATCAATGCCAAGGAACGACGCGACCAGAGCCACGACCACACCTGCGGCTATCTGCAAAGCCACGGGGGTTCCACGCTTCCCCGTCTTCGACAGTCCGCGCGGCAGAAGGCCGTCACGGCTCATGGCGAACACGACGCGGGTCAGCCCCAGAAGAAGGACCATCACGACGGTCGCCAATCCCAGAACGATTCCGAAACTGATGATCTTGGCCGCCCAATTCGCGCCGACAAGCTCGAAAGCCGTGGCGAGCGAGGGATTCGACTGCTTGGCGAGATCACGGTAGGAGACCATTCCCGTCGTCACAAACGCCACAAGCATATACATCACGATGATGAGAGACATCCCCACTCCAATGCCCAGAGGGACGTTGCGGCGCGGATTCTCGGTCTCCTCCGCCGCCGTGGCGACCACGTCGAAACCAATGAACGCGAAGAACACCAGCGCCGCACCGGATATGATGCCGGTGACGCCGTACACGGTGGGCTGCATTCCGGTGACGAACTGCCACAGAGGCTGCGTCATCGACCCCTCAACGGCGGAGGCCCCGGACACCGACGAGGCCGGTTGGCTCGGAGGAATGAACGGCGTGAAGTTGGACGCCTTGACATAGAAGAATCCGACTATAACGACGAAGAAGACGATTCCAATCTTCAGCACCGTCATGGCGCCATCGACCCGCACCCCGATCTTCGTGCCGAACACCAACAGCGTGGTGAAGAACGCGACGATGACTATGGGAGCCACATCCACATGGACACCTGCCACGATGAGGTTGGTGTTCGCGTTCCATCCCATAAGACGGATGAAATCATTGAGATACACACCCCAGTACTTGGATATGACCGACCCCGCCATAAGCATCTCGAGAATCAGGTCCCATCCGATGATCCATGCCATGATCTCACCGATGGCGGTGTAGGTGAAGGTGTAGGCGGACCCCGCAACAGGTATGACCGATGCGAATTCCGCATAGCACATCACCGCCGCCCCGCAGACGACACCCGCGATCAGAAAGCTGATGATGACCGCGGGTCCGGCATGGAAGGCCGTTGCCTGGGCACCCACGGAGAAGATGCCTGCGCCGACCGCCACCGCGACACCCATGATCGCCAGATCCCACCACGTCAGATTCCGTTTGAGCATCCGGCCTTCCTCACCGGTCTCCGCTATGGTCTGCTCTACCGATTTGGTACGGAACAGCTGCATCGCCCTCATCCTCTCTCTCCACAAATCTCTCCACAGATGCCGCCGCCGGCAAGGCAGGCAGTCCAGATTTCGTCAGTCGTCGACGCCGATCACGCGTGTGCCAACACAGTCAATCCCACGGCCACCGGTTCCGGCACCAACGCCACTGCGAAGGCACGGTCCACGCCCGCCGCCACCGTGCGGGCAAGGTCCGCGATCTCGGCCGCGGTTGCGCCGCCTCTGTTCGTCAACGCCAAGGTGTGGCGGGTGGACAGCGACGCACGGGAATCCGGAGATAAGCGGAAGCCCTTCGGGAATCCCGCATGCTCGATAAGCCAAGCCGCCGATGTCTTGACCCCACGCGAACCGTCCGGAAGAACCGCATCGAACCGCGGGGCATCCGACGGAAGACGATTGGCTTGGGCGGTCGTCAGAACCGGATTGACGAAAAAACTTCCGCAACTATGCCGATCCGCCAGATCGCCTCCATCCAGTCCTTTCTGACGCGAAAGGGCATCAGAAACGCTCTCCGGAGACCTCATCGACACCATGGCATCCGTGGCGTAGCGGTTCGCGTCCTCAACCATCCCCTTGGCTCCCCGAATGGCGAGCACAGCATGGCGAACGGCCGCCACATCCATACTATCACCCACGACGACGTCCAAGGCCTTGACAAGCTGACCGTATCCAACAATGGATTTTCGCCCCACGGCCAGATCGAACGTCACAGACAAAACCACGAAACGCGGTGTGGGGAAGTACGCGCGAACGGGAACAGTCCCGGACGCGTACATGCTGGCCTTAAGCATGCTGGTCCGGTATCCGAAGCGCATGCGTTCCGCGGGCAGCTCGCGGATCATGCCATCGAGCCTGTCCCACACCCGCACCGATTCCACCGTCGATGCCACCTCTTGACCGTAGGCTCCGATGTTCTGCACGACGCTGGCTCCGACCGTCCCGGGAATCCCCGACAATCCCTCGACGCCCTGCCAGCCGCGTTCAACGGCATCGGCCACGAAATCGTCCCACACGCATCCCGCCTCGACCTCGACATGCACGCGGTTCCGGCCACAGACGCCATCGGAATCCCGGCGGCCGCGGCAAAGACTCATACCCCGACGCGCATCCCGAACGACGACACCCTCGAAGGGGTCGTCGGACACAAGGATGTTCGACCCTCCGCCAATGACGAACACGGGGATGCCGGCATCGTCGGCACGGCGGACGGTGTCCACAATCTGCGATTCCTCGGTGGGCTCGACCAGGGAGGACACGGGACCACCCACACCAATGGTGGTGAGATCGGCAAAAGACGTCATTCTCGACATGATAGTGGGGTCGCCTCCCCTGAACTGGCGGAACAGGGGAAACAAAAGGCCCGGCGTGTGCCGGGCCTCCTGCGACGCATGTTTCGCTATCGGGTCTCGCGATGGACGGTCTGCTTGCCACAACGGGGGCAGAACTTCTTCAACTCAAGACGATCCGGAGTGTTACGGCGGTTCTTCGTCGTGATGTAGTTACGCTCCTTGCACACAGTGCATGCCAGCGTGATACCCGGACGAATGTCGGCGCTCTTGCTTGCCATTACCTCACCTCTGCGTTCGTTTGGTCACCGGTCTGCACCGGTGCTTTGTAGCGAGGAAGAGACTCGAACTCTTGACCTTACGATTATGAGTCGTACGCTCTAGCCAGCTGAGCTACCCCGCCATCGAGCCTCGAGTGAGAATCGGACTCACGACCTCTTCCTTACCAAGGAAGTGCTCTACCACTGAGCTATCGAGGCGTGGCGGATAGTGGATTCGAACCACTGAAGCACGAAGCGGCTGATTTACAGTCAGCTCCCTTTGACCGCTTGGGAAATCCGCCATGTTGCCGCACAAGACCCAAGCCTCAACCGGCAACTTGGCCATATTGCCACGTGTCCTCGACTTGCGCAAGTCGAGGACACGCCGCGACGTCATATCGCTAACGCTGCGCCGATTCCTCGGATGCGTGGCTCAGCGCCGCGCACACGGCGATCACACGGTCGTTGGCCTCCCTCTCGCCGATGGATATCCGGATACCCTCATCGGCGAACACCCTCACGGACAATCCCGCATCCGTGAAAACGCGGGCGGCCTCGGCCACGCGTCCGCCCAACGGCAGCCAGAAGAAATTCGCGAAGGGCTTGGGGAAGTCCCATCCCTGATCGACGAGCGCACGCGTCACACGCTCCCGTTCGGCGATGATCGCGTCGACGCGCTCACCCAGCTCATCGGAGGCCTCCAAGGACGCGAGCGCAGCCTTCTGCGCAAGATCGGTGACCGCAAAAGGCAGGGACAGCTTCATCATGGCCTCGGCCACATTGGGATGGGCGACCCCATATCCTATCCTCAACCCGGCCAGCCCATACGCCTTGGAGAATGTGCGCGCGACCACAACATTCGGATACGCCGCGAAAAGATCCATGGCTGAGCTCGTCCCCACCGATGTGTTGAACTGCCAGTAGGCCTCATCGAAAAGGACGATCACATCTCGGGGAACCGAGTCCATGATCCTGCGCGCGTCCGAGTCCGACAACGGGGTGGATGTCGGGTTGTTGGGATTGTTGAGTATCAGAAGCCGGGTGCGCTCGTTGACCGCCGAGATAAGCGCGTCGACATCATGGGATCCGTCGGCGCGGTTCGGCACCTGGACGCTTGTGGCACCCGCCCCGGCGACGATGATCGGATAGGCCTCGAAGCTCCTCCACGGATAGACGACCTCATCCCCGGACCCCGCCACGACGTTCACCAGTTGTGTGATGACCTCGGTGGAACCGCATCCGAGGACGACATTCTCCACCTCGACGCCAAGCAACGACGCGATGCGCGCGCACACGTCCCAGCCACGCATGTCGGGATAACGGTTGATATGCCCCAGGGAGCGCGAGGATATGGCCTCGACAACGCTGGGAAGCGGCTCAAAGGGATTCTCGTTGCTGGATATCTTGAACGACCTCCGTCCCGCCGTATGGGGCGCGGGTTTGCCCTGGCGGTATGCAGGTATCGTGTCGACGATGGGACGATGTCGGAAGGTCATACGTCCATCGTAGACGCGCGGCGGACAGGACCCGTCGCCTCCATGCCTATACGCGTTGCCGATAGCACGTTGCAGACAGGCGTGGAACCGCGCGGAAACGGCCATCACGCGCGATTGACCGCCCTCCTCTTCGATGGCACCCTGAAGGCATGACCTCACATCTTGTGCACACAGGCAGGTCCTTCGACGACCACCCATTGGGATTCTCCACACGAACCATTCATGTCGGCAACGGCGTCGACGCGGAAACGGGGGCCATCCGCAGGCCTCTGACCTTCGCCAACGCCTACGCCCTCCCCTACGACCCCTCGGATATCAATTGGTCCTCCTCCGACGTCAATCTCTACGCCAGAAACGGCCATCCGAACCAGCGCTATCTGGAAAGGAAACTTTCCAACCTCGAGGGATCCGAGGACAGCGTGGTTCTCGCGTCCGGCGTCGCGGCGCTGTCCGCCACCTTCACGACGTTCCTCAACGCCGGCGACCACGCCGTCTTCTCCGACAGCACCTATATAGCCGCCTACAGGCTCCTCCACCAGATCCTTCCGGAGAAATACTCGATCCGCACCAGCATGGTGGACTCGTCCGACGTCAACGCCGTCGCATCAGCCATCGAGGCTGATACGAAACTCGTCCACATCGAGACTCCTGCCAACCCGACGCTGAAGGTCACCGACATCGCGGCGGTATCCGCCGTCATCCGCGACGCGGAGCGCCGTTACGGGCACGAGATCCTCCTCAGCGTCGACAACACCTTCAACAGCCCCTACAACGTGCGCCCTCTCGAACTCGGCGCGGACATCGTCATCGAAAGCCTGACCAAATACATCAATGGACACGGCGACGCGCTGGGAGGCGTCGTCGCCACGACGAAGGAGCGGACCGACCTCATCAGATACACCTATCAGGTGAACTACGGCGGCGTGATCAGCCCGTTCAACGCATGGCTCATCAATCGGGGAACAAGCACGTTGGCTCTTCGGATGCGCCAGCACAACGCGTCGGCCCTAGCCGTGGCCAAACATCTCGAAGGCCTCGACGAGGTCCGCTTTGTGGCCTACCCGGGTTTGGAGAGCCATCCGGGACATGATGTGGCCCAATCCCAGCTCGCCACTGAGACGTCCGGCTTCGGAGGAGTCCTGAGCTTCGGATTGGACACCGACCATGACGGACACAACCGCTTCGTCTCCAACCTGAACGTGATCACCTCGGCGGTCTCGCTGGGGCACGATGAAAGCCTCATCGTCTTCCTCGGCGAGGACGATGAAAGGCAGTATCTGTATCCTCCACGCTTCCATCGTGGATTCCTGCGGCTTGCCGTGGGTCTGGAGGATCCGGACGACATCATCCGCGACATCGACAACGCCATAGCGCAGTCACATCTTTCCGACTGAGGCCTTGTCTGGTTGCAACCACACGGTGTTGTAACCACAAGGCCGCCACCGCGACATACGGATGGATACACAAGGAGAACGGACACAATAGAAAACCCCGGGGGCTAACGGAATTCATTCCGTTAGCCCCCGGGGTTTGAAATATCAGTCGGGCGTATCAGTTGAGAATGGCCAGAACGTCCCTCGCGGCGACGATCAGATAATCCTCGCCCTTGTAATGGACCTCGGTGCCGCCGTACTTGGAGTACAGAACCTTGTCACCGACCTTGACATCGACTGGGATGCGCTTGCCGTCGTCATCACGACGTCCCGGACCGACGGCAAGGACCTCGCCCTGCTGGGGCTTCTCCTTGGCGTTGTCGGGGATGAACAGACCCGATGCGGTCTTCTCCTCGGCCTCGGCCTGCTTGACGATGATCTTGTCTTCCAACGGTGTGAGTGAGATCGACACTGTGGACCTCCTCTTTCTGATTAAGAGAAATAGATAATGCCCGCGACGAAACGCAACCCCGTGGCTGACGATCACGATTGACCGCGTTCCTTCGCGCTGGCACTCATAGTAGCGCGATTGCTAGCACTCTGCCAACTCGAGTGCTAACGCTGTGAGTGAAACCCATGCGCCGAAACGCGGATCACTCATTTGGATCTGCGCGCCAGAATCGACTCGATTCCCGTTCCCAACGATTCAGCGGTCGGCTCGGGCGCATCGACATCCGCATCAAGCTCGCCCTCATGGAACCCCGCGGCAGTCTGGTGATCCGCCTGGGGAACCGCCTTGGCAACCTGCCGTGTGGATTGAATCTCGCGGCTTTCGGGACCATCCACGCGAACCACGTCGGCTTCGGCAGTTCCCAGAGAGAACGAGATCAAATCCTGTTCGACGACCTCGGCCAGGGAATCCGACTCGGGAACCGCCTCGACCGCGACTGATTCGGCCGCCGCCGCCTCGGACCGATTCTTCTCCCCATCGGACCGCGCCACCTCCCGATCACGATCGGCGCGGGCGCGGTTCAACGCCTGGCGGATCTGCCGGGCCTCCAAAACATCGGTCGGGGTCTCGTCGCGGGACACCGTTGCGTCAGGAACATCCCGAGGACCCGACACGGCTTGTGACCGCGCGGACCCACTCGGGGACGCGGACCGCTCCGAAGACGTGTGCGACACGTTGGTCCGGGCGACCATACGCTCCCATTCACGCGCGTGGGCCGAGACGCGGGCGCCCATCCCGAGGACCGCCAGACATGGAGCAAAAGCCACAAGCGACCACCACAGCGATATGTGCAACGCCGCGAGCGCCACAAGCGCAACCACTCCAACAGCCAGAAGAGACAGGACAAGAATCCTCCGTCGACGAGCCGCCTCGCGCCGCATACGACGCACTTGGACGATTCGTGATCTCGTCAACCGTGACGAGGCAGTCCCTGGCTGCATCAGCACCCCTTTCACCGTTGGAGTCACCCCATCGGAGAACCGCGTCCCGTCGGAACCATCAATCAGATGCAGCGACGGGGAATGCCGGTCCTGTCGGTGTTCGGTCACCTTTCTCATGCTGTCCCCGGTCCGTCGAGGAAGCCACACAACGACCATGATGACGATAACGAGAAGCACTATGGCAGTGCTCACCCATTCATCACCCATAAGTCCCAAGGATAGAAGACTCCTGGACGGCTCACGACGGCGCGCCGGGGTGTGTCGGAACATCCTGACGTGCGACAGTGTCTTGCGACGGAGCGTGGCGGCCGTTCCCATCCTCCGAACCAGCCCATGCCGACGCGGCCGCACAGCTGCTAGAACTGAGGAATGACCTCCCCCTCAGCAGTCAAGACGACGATGAGACGCGCCGCGATCGCGCGCAGGCGGCGGATTCCCCAGAAAAGCCTCATCGAGGCCGGTGAATCCCTCGCCACCGTGGTCATGTCGACGATTCCGCCGCTAACCCCACGCGACATCGTGGCGGCCTATGTGTCGATGGGTACGGAGATTCCCACGCATCCCACTCTCAAGGCCCTTCTCGACACAGGCGCCACGCTTCTCGTCCCCCGTCTGGGTTCAGGCGAACACGACGACGTGGGATGGGGGCGGCTTGAGAGCATAGACGATCTGCGGCACCCACAGGGGCGCCCCCGTCCGTCCGGATATCCCGATGAGCCACCGGGAGAGCGCCTGGGTGTCAACGCACTGAGATCCGCATCCTTCGTCCTTGTTCCGGCTTTCGCGGTGGATTCCGCGGGAAACCGCTTGGGTCGCGGCGGCGGGTGGTATGACAGGGCATTGAGATATGTCCCTCCAGCGACCCCAATAGCCGCGGTGTGCTGGCCTTGGGAGCTCGTCTCCGCGCCGCTGCCCGCCGAAAATCACGACATGCGTGTGACGATTGCGGTGACCCCCGAGGGATGCGCCGGTTTCGACAATCCGGCCTAAGCGGATCGCGGATCCCACACCTGCGTATATTCTCTTCACGATATGTGAAAAGATTGCGGTTCACTGCCTCGTATTAGGATGAGGGCATATTGATTCACGACCCACAATGGCCCGGAGGTATGGCGTTGCCCACTTATCATTATCGCTGCAAAAACTGTGGATACGATTTCACCATGTACCAGTCGTTCGAGGACGACCCTGTGACCGTCTGTCCCACATGCCACGAGCCGCAGGTCCGCAAGGTGTTCTCCGCCGTTCCAATCGAATTCAAGGGACACGGCTTCTATCACACGGATAGCGCCGGTTCGTCGAAATGAGCGAGCGGGCCGCAGCCTTTGCTCCACATTGGTCGGAGACGTGACGTCCCCTTGACATCAGGGGTCACCATGGATTCATGGTGACCTTTTTTCATATCCCGTGGCTCTTTCAACGTCCTTTGTCGCGGCAGTCTCTGGCCAGACGCCGACGTCTACGCGCCATCCGTCGCGCCCTGTCTGCGGTCGGGGTGCCGTTGCTCCTCATCGGGCTCGCAACCGCATTGGTCGATGGCACCACAACGACTGTGATCGTTGCCGCAAGGGCCATATCCGCGGGGAGAGTGCTGTCGGAGAAGGACCTTGACGCCCGGAGCGTACCGAAGAACAGCTCTTTGGGAGGGGTGTTCTCTGACGCTGGCGCGCTCGTCAATCGTGTCATCACCGTGGATGCGAACCCCGGCGATGTCCTCTCCCGCTCGATGATCACGTCGGCCGCCGCGCCCTCCCACTATTCGACGATTGAGGTGCCGGTCATCGGCGAGCCCCAGGGGAACCCCATAGGGCGCCACGTCTCGCTGGCCACGGACGGCGAATGCGACGGATCGGAGCGAACGACGGACGGACTCTGCGTCATCAGCTCCGACTCCGTCATCCTTTCGGCTCCGCGAGATGTGAATGGGACGACGACGCTGTCATGCGCCATGTCCGGCTCGGACGCGTTACGCGTCTCGCGCGCAGTCCGCGAGTCCCCACTCGTCATCGTTATGAGCGCCGATTGAACACCGCCCAGTGCGGGGGGAGCTCCCGGAGTATCCGCTCGTCATCGTCCCGGTTGACGGATTCCTTGGTGATGGCGCGTCCATCATCGTCGATACCGCGACGGCTCCACGAACGATCGTCCCCATCACCTGTCTCCGTGCCGACGCGCACCACGCGGCCATGACCGCCCCGCGGGGTGCGGCGCGTGGAATCGTAGGAGTCCCGTCCGGCTTGGACCATCAGTGTCCCGCCGTTCCGCCGCGGCCGGAGACCTCACCCAAACGGGTGATGATGCGCTCCACCTCCTTGTCCGGATTCACAAACGCCGCGACGCTCCAGACAGTGAGAACGGACCATCCAAGGGACTCCAGCTCACGGGCGATGGCCCTATGCCGGACACGCGTCGATTGCACGCCCATGAACACGGCATCGTCGGTCATGATGGCGACGGTATACGGGCGCCCCGGAAGTCCCACAACCAGCGGTATCCTCGCCCCGCCCGCAGACCCGTAGTCGACGGCGGCGGCCACTCCACGCGATGTCAGTCGCGCCGCGAGATCCTCCAACAGGACATCCCCTCCGCCCGCGCGGGCGGAGGACTCGTCCTCGGCCTCCCCATCGCGCAACGTCTCGCCCCACTGCAAAAGCCTTTTGAGCAGCCGCGGCCCCGGCTGATGAAGCCGGCTGTCGTCAAGGTCCTCGGACCCGAAGGCCGCCGTGATGTCGACGTTCCGCCGTCCCAGCGCGCACGCGTCGAGAAGGAGACGGTCGCCATGCTCCCCCTCCAGACTGCCGAATTGCTGCAGCAACCGTCCATGCGCCGTTTTCGCATAGCACAGCGACACGATGACATCGACGCCAACCGCTCCGCAGACCTCCGATATGTCCACGATCCGCACATGCCGAAGAAAGCGTGTGCGCGCCTTGTCACGGACGGCCACCGACTTGAGCTCGGCCCCAAGCCTGTCCCTGAACGCCTTCGTCAGGGCAACGACGGTGAGTATGTAATCTGCGGGGACAACGGTGAAGGATTTGGACCGCTCAAGAATGAGATGGACCACCTCATCGATCTCCGGTTGGCTGCTTTCCACAAGTCCGGTCGACATGACGGGGGCACCTGTGGCCTCGACGCGATGAAGCCTCACCTTGCCACGGTACGGCCCGCACACGGGATCCTGCCGCAGCTCGCCATAACCGTTCTCCTCGAGGAACCGCGCCAGACGAGGATCCCTGCATGTCCCGGCGGGCGGGCATTTGACACTCGGAAGCATTGATACCAGCGACGCCACGGCGGGAGACGTGACGGTGGCCGCATGGGCGATCACGACCACCTGACGAGCACGGGCGAGAACGGACAGCAGCTCAAGCGATGGCATATGCGCGCCCGAATCAACTATCGCCAGATCGGCCATGGGCTCCATAGACGTCGAAGCAACCACGGAGGCCGCGGTTCCCACGACAACAGGCTTGGCTGCCGCGACGATCTGCGGATACCGTGACCTGAATGCGGAGAACGGGACATGGCTCCCACCGGCGAGAAGCGTATGAAGCTGGTTGGACTCCTTGGCGTGGGCAAACAGGAGATCGCACAAACGGCGCACGGACTCCTGGCGCACCATCGGCCCTATCGCACGGATATGATCGGCATCCACCTGCGAGAACCGTTCTGCCGCCGACCGCATCGCCATGCCATCCTGATTGGATATGATCGCCGAGGAATGCACGATGTCCTCGAAAACGGTCGTCCACCACGCCAGGCGAAGCTCGCCGTCCACGTCCCGTGGGTCGACCCGGCGCTCGCGGAAATCGGAGACAAGCGCCGACAGCCCCGCTTGGGAGAACTCCCTTTCCAGAACCCATCGTCCCGGAAGCGTATCCAAGGCATGCTGGTCTGCATGGAGGGATTTAAGCCTGTCCTCCAAATCGACGAACGACAGGCCACCGAGGTCCCCACCGGCCATCGTCGTTCCAAGAACGGACCCCAACGATGTCAAACCACTGGCAAGCCCATCCGCCTGAGTGACGATGTCGTCGAGCTTCCCCGGAAGGACCGGCCAACCACCGTGGGGAACAAGCTCACGCCACTGCTTGGCCTGCTTGGCGACGACGATCAGCGCCTTGTGCAGGCTTTCGATCTGGGCGCCCGCGCGCAGAAGGCCTCTGGCCTCCTTCGTCCGGCGCCTGCGCTCCCAGAACCCCATCGTGGTCCCTTCGGCCTTGCGCTCCTCCTTCGGCTTCGTCGCCTCGATCATGGCCGTTATGTCACGTTCGAATATCTGCGGCTGGAAAACGTTCAGCACCAGACGAAGGTTCCGAAGAACCGCCACCTGCGCCTCCCACTCGTCAGCCGTCTGTGGAATCGGGAAACCACATGCCTGAACGGTGGACGCGATATGGGCACGAGTCGCCGGGAGCGTGTTTCTCAGAAGATCGTCGATCCTGCGGTACACCGACACCGCCTGCTCCTCGGATTCGATCGATGCGCCGAACCACGGGGTATCCTGCGGACCCACACGGTACTCTCCCAACTCCCCCGCACGCCTCAGTTTGTCCGACCATTCATCGATATGACCGGACAACGCCGCCGCGCAGTCCGGCGACAACCTCACCCGGGTGCTGGGATGCGTGGGCAACGCGGCGATGGCCGCAAGATGCTCCATGGTCTCATACGCCGACACACCCCATCTGTTCGACGTCCCATGCAGATCGCCAAGATACCGGGTCAACCGGGACCTGACTCCCACCAACTCATCGGCCAGACGGTTGAAATCCGAAGTCGCAGCACCCTCTTGGAAACCGACCGCGGCGATAAGCTGCTGGTCCACATCCTTAGCGGGATTATCGTCGGCAAGATCCAAAATCAGCGCGCCAAGATCAAGCCGCTCCATAACCTTACGGAATCGACGCCGCTGCTCGGTCACGCCGGACACATACAGGACGGTCCTCCCCTCGGCTACGCAGCGCGAGGCTATGGCCGCGGACTGCAGCGCCGTGTCGGACCCATCGGCGGCGTCGATGAGCAACGATCGCCCCGAGGCCGCGACGTCGGCCGCGTATCTGATCACGTTGTCGACATCACCAGCCGCGAACTCACCGTGCGGATCGGCGTCAAAAGGACTGTACTCGGGCATCGTCTCGCCCTTGAGCGCGGTCATCGCGTCCACGTCGCCGGACAACGCGTCGAGAACGGTGTTCCCCGTTCCGCCGGATGCCATCCGATCGATCATCCGACGGCTCTCCAGTAGATACAGCGCGGACGCCTCCATGAAACATCCGAGAATGATATGACGCTCGATGTCGAAATCCGCAATCGTCGAACCGACCGCATCGACTATGGCGTCAAATAGCGCGGACGTCTGTGGTCCGTTCTTTCCATACTGCGCCACGTCAAGAAGCTCGTCCTCGTGGAGCTGGACATCCTCCTGCCGCATCAGGGACACAAAGGAATGGTTCAGTGCGGCCGGGCCGACCATCGAGATCACGGCGTCCGTGCAATCACCGTCGGCCTGCCGTGTGACATCGATGGGATACAGGAGGACCGGAACCGATCTGCCCTTCCATGACGCCAGGCCGACGACCAATGAGACCTGGGAGATTCCACCCGCACGATCCTTCGCCGCGCGATCGTCAAGAACCCTCTCAAGCCTGCGTCCGGCGGCGCGAAGCGTTCCCGGATCGCGGAACAACGATGTCAACGGGGCGCGTCCCGATGCGAACAACTGGGCGATTCCCGATGGATGGCCGTGTGTGATGTCAAGCCGTGCGGGAAGCTTCGCGATGTCATCTAACGGGGATGGGCCAAGGCCCTCCTGATATTCGGACCTCCACCTGCGGATGCCCTCGAGTGACGTGCGTTGCACTGCGCTCATGTCAGACTCACTTCCCTATCGTTTTGCGGTATTCACGATACCCGGCGTTCCGTTCCAGAGCCTCGTCGATGTCCTTGTCCCCCTGCGCCGCCAACCAGGCGTAGAGATCGTCGTAGAGTCCCGGATTCATGGCGAGGAACCTAAGGAGCTCGGTATGGCGCGCCATAGCAAACTGCTCCGTGTAGTCTCCCGAGGTCCGGGCCTGCTCGGACGTGAAGCCGCCGACCTCGACCTGGGGGCTCCTATCGGCGAATGAACCGGAGCTCACACGATGGAAGACCGAACCCGGCTCGAAAACGGAACCACGAACACTCTGGCTACCGGCAGGGAAAACGGTCGCCCCATTCTGGACCGGCATGGCCGTTTCCTCGTCGACCGTGTGTCGGCGTCCTGAAGAACCGTCAGGATCCATTCCGTCGGAGTCAGTGGACAGCGGCGACGACCCGGCCGTGCCAGCGGCCGCCTTCGCACCATCATCCGCGTTCGCACCATCATCCGTCGAGGTATCTTTCGCCAATGGGTCAGACGAGGGTGGAACAACCGTATGGTCCTTGTCTCGGGCGACGCGCGCCGTGGGAATCAAAAGCGAAGATTCCGCGGTGCTCACGGGCGAATCGGAATCCCCCTTCCCGGACCCATCCATATCCGGCTGACCGGAACCGTCCACGCCAGCCGCCCGGACAGCGTCATCCCCCACTACAGTGCCACTCTCCAAGGCCTGGTCATCCACGACATCCCCAGCAACATCCTCCGGGGAAACCAGCTTCTCCGTACTGGGTGCTGTCACCGGCATCGACGCATCGGAAACCTCATCCTGTGCCTGCTGGCGCATCTGCTGATCCGGTGTCTGCTGATCCGGCGCCTGCCGATCTCCGGGTTGAGCGTGGAACACGATCGTGGGTTCACCGACGCGGACATCAAGGATGTCCCCGACGGAAAGTCCGGTCAGGTCGCGCTCCGGTTTCTCCGACTCTGTCCGCGCATATCTGAAAAGATCCTTGACCTCATCGCCGTCCTGCTCATCCGACTCGGTCTCGATGCGTGTGAGCTCTATCGGCACGTCTCCGAACTGCATGCGCATAGACGATGTCGGAAGGAGGAAGTCCGCGCCCGGCTGAATTCTCATCAGTCCGCCATCGGCACGCAGGACGTAGCTGCCATTGGTGGAGTTCAGATCACGCACGGTGGCCATTCCCGATTCGTCGACGGACAAAGTCGCGTGACGCTTCGACATGGACTTGGTTGCATCGGATATCTCCACACGCGCCATCCCTGAATCTGCGATGGGTCGAATCGGTCGACGCCCTATCTCAACGGATTGCCCCTGCTCCACGCGCGCGCATTCGACCCCATTCGCCGTGACGACCCACTGCTTGGTGATCCGTTTCAGCGTCATTACTGATCTCCTTCCATCCGCATCCACCATGCTTGGGGGTTCTACGACAAAACCTCACACCATTATCCAGTATCACGCTGATATGCCCGTGCATACGGTATCCGAGGCGTTTCCCCCAGATTCCCCACCAAGACGACACGCCGGGGGTGACCTCCGTGAGGCAACGGCCAACGCGGCCATCCTATCGCGAAAACATCTTCCCCCGCCGGGATCGCTCCACGACGGGGGAAGAAACAACGCGGTCAGACCGACCACATCGCGCTCACTTGAGCTCGACGGTGGCTCCGGCCTCCTCAAGCTGGGACTTCGCCTTCTCGGCGTCCTCCTTCTTGGCCTTCTCGAGAACTGGCTTCGGAGCCTCGTCCACGAGCTTCTTGGCATCGGCGAGACCCAGCGAGGTAATCGCCTTGACGGCCTTGATGACCTGGATCTTCTTGTCTCCGACGGCGGTGAGGACGACATCGAACTCCGTCTTCTCCTCCTCCTCGGCGGCCGCGGCGGCCGGAGCGGCGGCGACGGCGGCGACCGGAGCGGCGGCCTCGACGTCGAACTCCTCCTCAAACGCCTTGACGAACTCAGAGAGCTCGACGAGGGTCATGTCCTTGAACGCATCAAGCAGCTCGTCCTTGGAAAGCTTTGCCATGATGGCTTCCTTTCGGTTGTGGCGGAGGATGTCCTTCATCCCTCCACCGTTGTCTTATGGTGTTTCCGATGATTCCTCACACGATCCGACCTAAGTCGAACCGTCTCAGGCGGCCTTCTCCTGCTTCTCGCGCAGGGCGTCGATCGTGCGCACGGCCTTGGTGGGCAGAGCGACGAACAGGAACGCGGCCTTGGCCATTGTGCCCTTGAGCGCGCCAGCCATCTTGGAGAGCAGAACCTCGCGGGATTCGAGGTCCGCGAGCTTCATGAAGCCTTCTGCGTCGTAGACGGTACCATCGGCGTACCCGCCCTTGACGATGAGGGTTTTGTTGATCTTGGCGAAGTCGCGCAGAGTCTTTGCAGCCTCCACGAAATCACCCTTGACGAACGCGATGGCCACGGGGCCTTTGAGGGTCCCGTCGAGCCCCTCAATACCGGCCTCCTTGGCCGCAATGCGCGCCAGAGTGTTCTTCGCCACGGAATAGGAAGTATCGCGGCCTAGCTTTTCCCGAAGATCGGAGATCTGGGGAACGGTAAGCCCGCGGTACTCGGTGAGGTAGACCGCGTCGGCGTTACGGAAACGTTCCGTAAGCTCGGCGATCGCCGCTGCCTTGTCGGGCCTTTTCATGGCGTTCCTTCCTTGAACGACCATTGGACGAACCCGTTTTCCCGGAACATGGGCAACAAAAAAGCCCTGCCCGCCGGCAGAGCCACATGACGCGCGACATACCACGCATCCTTACTGCTCAACCTGCGATGGC
Source organism: uncultured Bifidobacterium sp. (assembly GCF_949292005.1). Lineage (GTDB taxonomy): Bacteria > Actinomycetota > Actinomycetes > Actinomycetales > Bifidobacteriaceae > Bifidobacterium. The sequence goes on from NZ_CASEXV010000029.1 coordinate 56,961, forward strand.
CCGGATAAACGGCTTCACGAATCTGACGATTCAAACCAACGGTCTTTGGTTACAACTCATCTACGATAACATGCTGGAACCCGATGTCCCAACGGCGTGTCTCCACGAAACATCGCACCCTCCGCCCCACAAAGGACGAATCGGGGTCCCCCCGGCAGACCCTGGGCACCCCGACGACTGCGGCATGGGAGCAAGAAGCTCAACACGACGCCCCGGACGACGGATGGCGCGACGATCCTTCGCCCGTCACCCGTCGCATCCGATGCTCTGCCCCCGCTTAGGCGAGATACGCCTGCATGATGAAGTCGAGGATGAACAGTCCGGCGACGACCCACACGACGGGATGGACCTTGTTGGCCTTCTTCTTGCAGGTCATGACGACGCAGTACATGATGAATCCGCCGGCGATGCCATAGGAGATCGAGTACGAGAACGACATGAACACGGCGGCGAAGAACGCCGGGATGGCCTCGGTGATGTCATCCCACGCAATCTCCTTGAGGCTGGCGGCCATCATGCATCCGACAAGAACCAGAACACCGGCCGTGGCGGCCGAGGGAATGGCCGATATGACCGGGGAGAGGACGATGGACACCGCGAAGCAGATAGAGACGACCACGGAGGTCAGTCCGGTGCGTCCGCCGGCGCCGATGCCCGCGGCGGACTCAACGTACGTCGTGGTGTTCGATGTTCCGAAGATCGAGCCGATGGAGGTGGCGATGGAGTCGGCGAAAAGTGCCTTGTCCATCTTGGAGCTGAATCCGTGGCCGTTCTCCAAGGCCTTCTCGTCCTCCTCCGAGAAGATTCCGGTCCTGCGGCCGGTGCCGATGAAGGTGCCGATGGTGTCGAAGGTGTCCGACATCGAGAAGGCGAAAATCGTCACGAGAACGAGCGGAAGCCGGCTGACGTCCGAGAACAGCGCGGGGAATCCGGCGGATGTGAAAATCGCGCCGAAGGTCTGGGGAAACTGGGCGAAGGTGTCGCCGATGGAGATCGAGTTCGCCATGGTGGTGACACCGAAGGGGATTCCCACCAAGGTGGTGGCGACGATAGAGATGAGCAGCGCGCCTTTGACCTTAAGGACGGTGAGGATGATCGCCAGGAAAAGGCCGATGAGGAAGACCCACAGGACCTTGGTGTTCAGGGTCGCCAGACCAGGCGTGCCCGCGGTGGCCAAACCTTTGCCGGCCGACTTCGTGTCGCTGCTTGTGAAGGTGATGAGACCGACGTTCATCATCCCCACATAGGCCACGAACAGTCCGATGCCGCCGCCGATGGCGTGCTGGAGAACCTCGGGGATGGCCTCGATGATCATCTTCCGGATCTCGGTCACGGTGATGATGATGTTGATGATGCCACACAGGAAGACCATGCACATGGCCTCCTGCCAGGTGAAGTTCAACCCGAAGCACACGGTGTAGGTGAAGAACGCGTTGAGGCCCATGCCCGCGGCCTGCGCGTAAGGGACGTTCGCGAAAAGACCCATCACCAGCGTCCCGATGATGGCGGCGATAATCGTGGCCAGGAACACGCCACCCCAGGGCATTCCCGTCTTGCTGAGGATCTGCGGATTGACGACGATGATGTACGACATCGCGAAGAACGTCGTCAGGCCGGCGGCGATCTCCGTGGACACCGTGGTGCCGTTCTCTTTAAGATGGAAGTACTTCTCCATGTACTCTCTCTTCTTCCTTGGTTTGCGGGCGATGTGATCGCGCCGAGGTTGCTGCGACTCGTCCGACACGTCCGGACAGGGCAGAGCCTACCACCAAGGGATGTCGGGACGACGTCATAACTCATCCCGTTCCGGAGCCGCGCGCGGGCGGCTCCGATAGGAGGCGCCGCTCAGCCGAAGCGGCCCGAAATGTAGCGCTCCGCCTCCTCGTTCTGAGGATTGTTGAACATAGTCGTCGTATCCGCGAAATATGTGAGATGACCTGGCTCTCCAACGGCCTTGAGGTTGAAGAACGCGGTGTAGTCGGCAATCCTCGCGGCCTGCTGCATGTTGTGCGTGACGATCACTATGGTGTACTCGCTTTTGAGCTCGTTGATGAGGTCCTCGACGGCAAGCGTGGATATGGGGTCGAGCGCGGAGCACGGCTCATCCATCAGAAGCACCTGGGGATGCACCGCCACCGCCCTGGCGATGCACAGACGTTGCTGCTGTCCACCTGAAAGTCCGGTGCCGGGTTTGTCCAGACGATCCTTGACCTCGTTCCACAGATTCGCGCCGCGCAGGGCCCACTCCACCAGATCGTCGGCGTCCGACGCGCTCAGCCGCCGGTTGTTGAGCCTGATCCCCGCAAGAACGTTCTCGCGGATGGACATGGTCGGGAACGGGTTGGGCCGTTGGAAGACCATGCCGACGTCCCTGCGCACGGCCACAGGGTCGACGTCCTTGGCGTACAGGTTGCGTCCCTCAAGCAGGACCTCGCCTTTGACATGCGCTCCCGGAATGATCTCATGCATGCGGTCGAGGGTTCGCAGAACGGTCGATTTCCCACATCCGGACGGTCCTATGAAGGCCGTGACCTTGTCGGGCTCTATGCCGATGTTCACGTCCTCGACCGCGAGGAAATCCCCGTAGTAGATGTTGAGATGGTTCACGTCGATACGTTGTCCCATGGATTTCCTCCCTGGTTGTCGATGCTGTCGCTAACGTTGCGTCGGTACGGCGAAGACCTTCGCCACGAGTCTTCCGATGAGGTTCAGCAGAAGAACGATGATGATCAGCGCCAACGCCGCCGCCCACGCCCGCTCCACGGGAATGCTCGTGACGCATGACGCCCCGGCCGACGCGGGACACGTGGCGGACAGCTTGCTGTATTCCTGGTACACGTACACCGGAAGCGTGGTCATCTGCCCGGAGAACAGGTTGACGTTGGTCGACGCGATGAAGCCGGCCGTCATAAGCAGAGGGGCCGTCTCACCGATTACACGCGCTATGGCCAGAATGACGCCGGAGACGATTCCCGGAAGGGCCGTGCGCAGAACCACTTTGGATATCGTCCTCTGCTTGGTCACGCCGAGCGCGTACGCGGCCTCGCGCAGATCGGTGGGCACGACCTTGAGCATCTCCTCGCTCGATTTGACCACGGTCGGAATCATCAGCAGCGCCAGCGCCGCGGACCCTTCAAAGCCGTTTATCGTTCCGGGCCCGAACAAGACCGCGAACATCGAGAAGGCGAACAGGCCCGCGACTATGGATGGAATGCCGCTCATCACGTCGACCATCAGCGAGATCGCCCTGGAAAGCCCTCCGCGCCTGGAGTACTCGATGAGGAACACGGCGCACATCAGCCCGATCGGCACCGAGATCACCATGGCCCCGAGCGTCACCTCGAGCGTTCCGATGATGGCATGGAGAATGCCCCCGTACCCGCCGGATGGCGTCTGCCTGCCGCCTACGACACCGGTCATGTTGTATGACAGGAAGTTGAGGTTCAATCGCGTGACGCCCCTGCTGATTGTGGTCCATAGAACCGACACAAGCGGGATGAGCGCGACGACGAAGGCGAGCGTGATCAGGCACGCCATCACCGCGCTGCGCCTTTTCCTGGCCGCCATGTGCGAGCGCGTGGGTGCGAACTTCGCGAAGTCGATGTCCGGAGCCGAATCGCGCGTCCCCATGGCTGCGGTGGAATCGTCGAATGATGTGTCCCCGCTCATTGGGCGCTCACTTTCTCGGTGATCTTCCGGGCCGCGAAGTTGACCAGGAAGGTTATGAGGAACAGCACAAGTCCCGTGCCGATCAGAGTGGATACGCCGAGGCTGTCGGCTTCGGGGTATTGGGCGGCTATGTTGGCCGCTATCGTCTGGTTCTGAGAGGCCCAGAGAAGCCGCACCGAGTACAGCATCCCCGGCGAAAGGATCATAAGGACGGCCATCGTCTCCCCCAAGGCACGGCCCAGTCCAAGCATCGAGGCGGAGATGATTCCCGATCGCCCGAAGGGCAGCACGGCGAGACGAATCATCTCCCACTTCGTGGCGCCCAACGCCAACGCGGCCTCCTCCTGCAAACGCGGTGTCTGGAGGAAGATGTCACGAGACATGGAGGTGATGATCGGCAAGATCATCACGGCCAGAACCACCGACACCGTCGCCACCGTCCGCGGAGGAGTGGCGGAGGGACCTTGGAAAAGGGGAATCCATCCAAGATAGGTGGCCACCCAATTCCAGAAGGGCGCGATGGCCGGCACCAGAACTATGCCTCCCCATAATCCGTAGACGACGGAGGGAATCGCGGCCAGAAGATCGACCACATAGCTCAGAACCGTGGCCACGCGGCGCGGCGCGTAATGGGATATGAACAGCGCGATTCCGATGGCGACGAAGAAGGCGATCGCCAGTGCGAGCGCGGACACCAGCACGGTGCCGAAGACCATGGGACCGACGTACTGCCAGAAATTATGCGACCGTCCACCGGTGAAGGACTCAATGGTCCGCGAGTTTGCGGTCTGATCGCCTCCGATAAGCGGCCATGCGCGGAACAGAAGGAACAGCGCCACTGCGGCGAGGACAACCAGTATGAGAATACCGCTGGCGTAGGCCACCCCCCGGAAGACCCTGTCCGCGACGCGTCCATCCGACCCGGATGGCGGCTGCGTGTCTTGCGAACTCACATGCTCTCCTTATTTTCTGGTGGGACGGAACCCGTCGAACCCCCTCGCCGGCACCGGCCCTATTCCATCGCAACAACGATTCTAGCGGCCCGCGCTCCACGATATGCCGCGGAGCGCGGGCCGCGGATCGACGCGAATCGGATGGCCGATGAAGCAAACCATCCAATCCGCGCCGCGAACTCACTTCACGCTGATGGCCGATATCGACTTGGTGACCTTCGCCCGCAGCGTGTCACTCATGGGAGCGGACCCCGCGTTGTCGGCCGCGGTCTGCTGCCCTTCCTCACTGACCACATAGGTGAGCCAGGACTTGACGAACGCCGCGGTCTTGGAGTCCTTGTAGGCGGGGCACACGATGTCGTACGACACCAGAACCACGGGGTAGGCGCCGGAGGCCGTCGTGGTGTGGTCGAGTTTGACGACCACGCGGTTCTTCTGCGTCGCCGAGCTGTCAAGCGGAGACGCGTCCACGACCTTGGCCGCGGCCTTCGCCGAGTACGGCACATAGGAGTTTCCGACCTTCACGGACACGGTTCCCAAGCTTCCCGCCTTCGATGCGTCGGCATAGCCGATGGTGCCGTTCGCCTGCCCGACGGTGCTGATCACGCCATCCGTGCCCTTGGCTCCCTGCCCTACGTTGTTGGGCCAGTTCTCTCCGACCTCATAGGGCCACGCGCTTCCGCCCGCGTCCTTCACGTAGCTGAGGAAGTTCTTGGTGGTTCCCGACTTGTCGGAGCGATGGACAACCGTGATCGCGGTGTCGGGAAGATCGACGCCGGCGTTCTGCTTGGCGATGGCCGAGTCGTTCCACTTGGTAATCTTGCCATTGAAGATCTTCGCAATGGTCGCGGCGTCGAGCTTGAGATGCTTGCCCTTGCCGGAGATGCCCTTGAGGTTGAACACGATGGCGATGGGCGATATGTAGACGGGAATGTCGAACGCGGTTCCCGACGCGCACACGCTGGAGGACTGCGTGACCTGATCGTCGCTCAGAGCGGCGTCGGATCCGGCCCACGCGGTCGCACCCGTGAGGAACGTTGTCACGCCCGCTCCGGAACCCGTCGGATTGTAGGCGACGGTGGCCTTGGAATTCTTTGCCGTGTATCCGGCGATCCACGCCTCCACCGCCGACTCCTGGGCGCTTGATCCGGCCCCTTGGTATTCGCCACTGATCGTCGAGGTGCTGGACGTCGAATCCGTCGACGTCGAGGCTGCTGTGTTGTCGCCGCACGCGGCGAGCGAAGCCATCATGGCCAGGCCGGATGCCACTGCGATCGAACGAACGAGGACATTCTTGCGCATAATCTGCTTTCCCTCTTGTCATACCGTACGCACCTATCGTACGGTTCGTCTCTGTTATCCTTCAACGGCGATATGACCGCCCGTGCGCCCACCGACCATGGCCATACCGGCCACCGCCATCGACCACGACGCACTGTGGTTCGTGACATCTCCAGACTAGGAAGGGATGGCGGGCGGATATGCCGATTGAGGTGAACGGACGATGAACACTTGTGCCCGGAACGCTCCCCGCCGACCACAAGAGGTTATTGGGGGTCGTCGATCTTGTACCCGAGTCCCCTGACGGTGGTGAGTATGACGGGATGCGCGGGGTCCCGCTCAATCTTCGAACGGATTCTTTTGACATGCACGTCCAACGTCTTGGTGTCGCCGACGTAATCCGACCCCCACACGCGGTCGATGAGCTGATGACGGGTCATCACGCGGCCTTTGTTGCGAAGCAGATACTCAAGAAGCTCGAACTCCTTGAGGGGGAAGAAAACGACCGAGCCGTCGACCAGAACCTCATGCTGCCCCACCTGCATCGACACCCTCGAACAGACAAGGGGAAGGTTCCCGTCCGCATCCTCCTCCAATGCCACGGATGTGGAGGAGTTCCTGCGGAGAACGGCCCGTATCCGCGCCAGAAGCTCACGGAAGGAATACGGCTTGGTCACATAGTCGTCGGCCCCGATCTCCAATCCGACGACCTTGTCGATCTCCGTGCTTTTGGCGGTGAGCATGATGATGGGAACGCGACTCTGCTCCCGGATGCGCCGGCACAGGGATATCCCGTCGATGCCCGGAAGCATGAGATCGAGCACGACAATGTCGATCCCGCCTCGTGTGAAAAGCTCCAACCCCTCCTCGCCCGTCTCCGCTGCGTCCACCTCGTAGCCCTCGCGGGTGAGCTGGTATGCCAGTGGCGCCCGATACGACTCCTCATCCTCCACTATCAACACACGCGTCACCATCGTCAAATCCTTCCCCGATCAGATCCGTCGGTCGTCCTATTCGAATTCTCCAGACCCGGATCGTCCTGACCAAGGCTCCCCGAAGTCGAAGTCCCATCGTCCACGGCCCTCTTGCCACGGTCCGAAACATCGCCATGCTGGTCCGCCGAAGGAACGGGAGACTCGGGGAGCTCGATCGTGAACGTCGAGCCCTCTCCCTCCTTCGACCAGACCGAAATCCTGCCGCCGCATTCCTGCACGCAGTGCTTCACGATGGACAACCCCAGACCGGACCCCCCGGTGGCACGGGACCGCGCAGGATCCACTCTGTAGAAACGTTCGAATATTCTGCCCAAGGATTCCTGCGGTATTCCTATTCCACGGTCGACCACACGGATGGACGCCGTGCCCTGACCCCCCGACACGGCGACCTCGACAACCGATCCCGACGGCGAGTACCTTACGGCGTTCTCGACCAGATTCTTGACGGCGACGGTAAGTGCCTCACGGTCGGCCATGACCAGATGGTCCCTGCCAGAATGTTCGACGTCCTCGTCGCCATCCACCGAAACCCGGACGTCCGTCCCCTTGTCCTTCGCCTGGACGACGGTCCGTCTCACCGCGTCGTTCACGACATTCATCACCGACGTGGGAACAACCTCCACAATGGGATCGGCGATATCAGCCCGCTGCACATCGATCAGCCGGCCGACCAACTCCACCAGGCGGGCCGACTCCGTTGACACCCTCGACGAGAAATACCGCACCGCGTCCGAATCGTCGGCGGCGTCGTGGATCGTCTCCGCCAGCAGGGATATGGCTCCCGCGGGCGTCTTGAGCTCGTGGGACACGTTGGTGACGAAATCACGGCGCAGGGATTCGAATCGTCTACGTTCCGTGATGTCCCTGACGAACATGACATAGATTCCGTCACCCACTCGGGCGACACGCACCCGGAGATAAGTGAGCGCCGACGCGGGGACTTCGCCGGGCGACACGCCCCTGCCTGTGGAGGGCGCGGACGGGCCGGCACCACCGACACCCTTCAGTCCAATCTCCCGTTCCCGCGTCCGGCCATCCTCAACGACCTGAGAAAGCATGGTCAGAAGATCGGGCGCGACCAGTCTGCCGCCATGTCTGATGGGAAGCGATTCAGACTGGGCGCTCGCATAGGAGATCAGACCTGTGGCACCGACGATGACCACGGCGTCCGGCATCGCCTCGACCAATCCACGCACCGTCGACGACAGAACGAGTTCCTCCGGACGGAAGCCATCCGGCCCAGCCGAACGGCCGTCCACCGCGTCCACAACGCGACGGCCGGCATGCGACCCCCGTCGGAAGAGGATCACGATGACCATGCACAGCGCGGTGCCAAGCGCCACTCCGGCGACCATAGGGCCAACGATGACATCCATGTGGCTTCACGCTCCTCGGCATAGTGCGGCGACCGATCCTCCGTCAGCCACCATACCCGCGTCGGCCGGCGATAACCCCGAGGTCATCAAGAGTTCGCCCAGCGTTAACCACGGATGCCGCAGGTCCCTCCCGGAATCCAACGACGCGTTATGTCGACCGCCACCGAGGCCGCGGTGTTTGCGAACCGCGACACGTCGAAATCCGCGAACTCCTCATAATCGGTGTCCGCGTTGTCGCTGAGACCGCGAATGACAAGAACGGGCACATCGTTCCTCGCCGCCACATGCGCCACAGCAGCGCCCTCCATCTCCACCGCATCGGCATGCGTCTGCTCACGTGCGGATTCACGAAGTTCATCGGTGTCGACGAAACGGTTCCCCGAGGCGATGACGCCCGCGATATGAACGATTCCATGGTCGGAGAGCACCTCGTCCGCGACTTCCAGCAGACTTTCGTCACTGTGGAACTCCGCCGTCCCGGGTTTCCACTGGCCGACCAGCCTCATATCGGTGTCGAGATATCGCAACGTCCGCCCCAGAACCACATCATTGACGTGCAGGGATGGGTTGAGGTTGCCTGCTATTCCCGAAAAGATGACCGCGTCGGGATGGTACCCGTCGATGAGGTGCTGCGTGGTCGCGGCGGCGTTCACCAGTCCCATGCCTCCCACCGTCACCGCGAGACGCACCGAACCACCATCGTTCGTCTCCAGCGTGCCGACCGTGACATCGACCCCAGCGCCTGAATGCGTCACCGCGCCGCTGAGCGAACCGCATATCAACGCGGTCTCCTCCTCAAGCGCCCCAATGATGGCAATCGTCCCCGCCATGTCCATCCTTTCCTTCATCTCATCTCCAGCGCCTCACGGAAACCGCCGAGGCCAGCTCTCTGAGCAGAACCACTGTGTCGTCCCAGGACAGGCACCTGTCCGTGATCGACTGCCCATACACCAGCTGTTCCAAGGGTGCAGCCTTCTGGTTCCCTCCCACGATGAAGCTTTCCATCATGACGCCCGATATCCCTTTTTCCCCGGCGGCGATCCGCGACGCGATATCTCTGACCACCTGCGCCTGACGGTGCTCGTCCTTGCCGGAATTACCATGCGAGCAATCGATAACCAGGCCATGGGCGGCCGCGGAGTCCGCAGGCATCTCCGCACGGATGGCGGCCATCGCGGCGGACACCGATTTCGCGTCGTAATTAGGGCCATGAATGGATCCGCGAAGAACCACATGACAGTCCGGATTGCCAAGCGTCTCAACCGAGCAGGCGCGGCCTCGATGGTCGATTCCGAAGAAGGCGTGGCGCTGGGCAGCCGCGTAACAGCCATTGATGGCGGCCTTCACCGAACCGTCGGTGGCGTTTTTGAATCCCACCGGCATGGACAGCCCGCTGGCAAGCTGGCGATGGATCTGGGATTCGGTGTTGCGCGCGCCGATCGCGCCCCAGCTGATCGTATCGGCCAGATATTGCGGGGAGGTGGGCTCCAAAAACTCAGTCGCGGTCGGCAGCCCCTTGTCGAGGACCCCCAGCAGGATGCGACGCGCGAGCAGAAGCCCCTTGGTGATGCGATGACTCCCGTCGATGTCGGGGTCGTTAATCAGACCCTTCCATCCGATTGTGGTTCTGGGCTTCTCGAAGTACACGCGCATGACGATCATCAGACGGTCTCCAAGCTCCTCACGGAGCGCCGCCAATCGTGATGCGTAGTCCAGAGCGGCTCGCGGGTCGTGGACCGAACATGGTCCGACGATCACCAGAAGGCGATCATCCTGCCCATAGAGGCAGGCGCGAATCTCATCGCGCGAATAGGCCACCGTCTCCTGCGCCTGATGCGACATGGACAACTCGGTGAGCACCTCGGCTGGCGTGGGCAGCGGCTCAAGCTCAAGCACGCGCCTATTGACGATGCGGCTGACGCCGACCTCATCCTCCCAACGCGGAACATCCGTGGCCACCAACGGGTTCTTCCCCTCGGACATCGCCCGATGGATGGCGCGCAGCTCCTCGGGGGTGTTAAGCGCCGCGACCGGAATGCACGTGTCCGATGTGCGGTTCGGATCCTTCGGCATATTCGTGGCCGAATCACGTTTGCCGTCGGTGGTCATCACGATGCCTCCAGACTTCTGCGCCGATCCACTGCGTCGGCGAGAACGCGGAGAAGCTCCTGGGTCCGGTCCCACGGAACGCATGGATCCGTAATCGAGCAACCATAGACCAAGGAGTCCAAAGGTCCTGGATCCTGGCAGCCCCCCTCCAGAAAGCTCTCCATCATGATTCCCAGGATTCCATGCTCTCCCTCGGCGAGCCTTTCCGCGATCTCCTCCACGACATGGGCCTCACGAACCTCGTCCTTGCCGCAGTTTCCATGGGCGGCGTCAATCACCACACCGTTCCTGCATGCCCCGGGAACCTCCAGACGCGACAACTCGTCAAGCGTCTGCCGAACCGACTGCGAATCGTAGTTTGGACCGGTGGACGACCCCCTGAGGACGACATGGCAATCCTTGTTTCCCCGCGTCTGCGCGGAGATGACGCGGCCATCAAGATTGATGGACAGGAAGTGGTGCTCGAAGGCGGCGGCATAGCATGAGTCAGCGGCCGCCTTGATGGAGCCGTCAGTTGAGTTCTTGAATCCCACCGGCATGGACAGTCCGCTGGCGAGCTCGCGGTGGACTTGGGATTCGGTGTTGCGCGCGCCTATCGCGCCCCAGCTGATCAAATCGCATAGATACTGCGGCGTAATGGGATCAAGCCATTCCGTCGCCGCGGGAAGGCCCAGCGACAGCACATCGGCGAGCGTGCGCCGGGCCAGGAACATGCCTTTGCGAATGTTGAAGCGCCCGTCGAGGTCCGGATCGTTGATCAGACCCTTCCATCCAATCGTCGTGCGGGGCTTCTCGAAGTACACGCGCATGACGATGAGGAGCCTGTCCCCCAATTCGCGGCTCATGGCCGACAGACGTATGGCGTACTCATGCGCCGCGCGCGGATCATGAATGGAGCACGGACCCACGATCACGAGAAGACGGTCGTCATCGCCGTGCAGCACATCACGGATCTCCCGACGCGACCGCAGCACGAGGGAACTCATGTCGGATGTGAGCGGGATCTCCTTCAGGAACGTCCGGGGGGCGGGGATGGGGTCCAGCTGGCGGATGTTCACATCCACCGTCTCGGGGAACACCGCGCTCGCATCGAACATCATCGCGTCATGCGAACTGTCGGGACCTCGCAGCTGTGTCACCTTCATCACCCTCCCCGCCGCTGAGGCGGTAAACTCCACATCATATCCACCCGAGCACGCCACGCTCGGGCCGTCCGCGCTACCGGGCCGTCCACGCTACCGGGCGAGCGCCCCCATCGGGTCCCAGGCCGGAAGCATGATCGCGGGCTTGTCCAACGCGTCCTGATACTCCCTGGAGAGCATGGAACGCGGCACCGCCAGCTCGTATACGAACTCGCTGAACCAATCGTCGGACATCGTGAAGTACCCTTTGTCGGCGATCTTGTCACCCCACGAGTTCTCCACCCTCCAACGCCGGGTGGTCGTTCCGTCGTCATCCACATCGACGCCCACGAAGGCCATCGCATGGTTCATGGCGGAGTCCGCGAACCGCACACGGTTCTCCTTGTCCATGTCGAAGCGGACATCGTACACGTCGCCATACGAGAAGAGGTCGGTGGCCCAGGCGCCGCTCTCACGATCCATCATGGGATGGCAGTCCGCGCCGAACCACACGGGCAGCTTGAGGTCTGTGAGGATACGCCGCGCGCAGTCCTTCATCACATCGTTGGGCACATTGAGATATTCAGTCGGGGATCCGCCGACGACGTTACCCAGATGCTCGATGCCGATCTTGCGGCCCTTGGGGTGCTCGGGACGCGGATCGTCGACCAGGCAGACGTAGTCCTCCAAACCAGCGTCGACATACCTCTTCCAGAACTCGACCGGTGTCAGTTCGCCGTCGCGGTGGAAGACGCCGTCCTTGTCCGTCCATTCCCAGTCGAAACTGCGGGGGGGTTCGCCGAGATGGATGGTGAGGATGCGGTGGCCGGCACGCAGCGCGTCGGCCACGATCGAGTCGATGGACGATGGGTCCGCCGACATACGGGACACCGCGGTGCGCAGTAGCGAGCGCAGCTGCACATTCATCTCACCCGTGCTCTTCGACGACGCGGTCTCGGGAAACAGGTCCTGCGGCACCGCGCCGTATTTGCGGTACACATTCATCGCCATGGTCCACTGGCCGCCATCGCCCATGACATCCGTCAGAAGATGCTGGAACAGCCGTGAGTCAAGAGGCTCTCCGGACCTGACAAGATCCGCCATGTCCCCGAGGAAATAGTTGACTCTCTCAAGCTTGTCGAAATACATCGCATAGTTCTGCGAGAACTCGAACTCCTTGAGGTTGAGGGACTTCTTCGCCACGAAACGCGCCACATTCAACGAGCTGAACAGCCAGCAACGGCCTGACCTGTTCTGGTTGGTCACGGTCCCGTTGTCAAGACTTACCGAGAAACGGCGCTGGAGCCTCCGGGCGCGCTCATAGTTGAGCGCCACCTTTTGAATGCCCGACGTCGTGACGGCGTTCATGGCCATACGATTCGCGGGCCTCGCGGCGAAGTCCCCGCGAAGATCCTCAAGAGCGGACTGATCCAATGGCGTGATGGAAACCATCATGCTCCTTCCGTCATCCTTGTGGGATGGCACTGTAAGCGATCGGACAATGCCTGTAGGCATATGGATGCCGCCGGGGCCGTGTCGGACCCCACGACGAAGTCAAGAATATCGCGCGGGCGCCACCAACGTCACCAGTGATGAGCCACACGCGATATTGCCGGCGCCCAGGGCCCGCCTGAACGACACCATGAGAAAGGGCCCGCACTCCGAACCGGGAATCAGCCTCTCGCCACGCCCCCGTTCCGGGAATCGCCATCCACGACAAGAGCCTGCGTGCGGTCATCCGCTCCCGAGTCGGACCGCCCACCATCCGTTGGCGTGGAGTCGTCGGACGTGGAGTCGTCGCCGAAGCTGAAGCCAGCGAAGGCCTTGGCGAACATCGTGCGCAGCTCGCTGACGCGTTGCGTGATCATGGACTCGCGCTCCTGAAGCTGAGCGATATGGTTTTGCAAATCGTCCAGTTCGTCCTTGGCGGCGAGCCTGCGCGCCTCCACCTGACGCGCAGCCTCCTTGGACGCCGCGTCGATGATCTGAGCCGACTTCGCGTCGGCCTGCGCCCTCACGGACGCGGAATATTCATCGGCCTCCTTGCGGACGTCCGAGGCCTTGGACACGAGCTCGTCTGCCTCCTTCTTCGCCTCGGATCGACGCTCGTCGAGCTGGGCGAGAAGTTCGTTGACCTTCTTCGTGGCCTCGTCCTGCTGGGCGGCGATGTCGGAACGAACCTGCTCTACCTCGGCGCTGACCTTGCTGATGACGGAGGCGCGGTGCACCTCGGCCTGGTCCTTGATGCTCTGCGCCTTGGAATTGGCGGAATCGGTTATCTCGGAGGCTTTTCGCTGCGCATCGGTCATCATCCGCGACACCTGCGCGCGAACATCGGCGAGCTTCTTGTTCGCGTCGGCCAGAGCCGCTTCGATCTGGTCGTTCGTGTCGCTTTTCATCTGAGCGATCTCATCACTGGCGGCCTTGCGCTGTGCTGCGACCCACTGGGATGTTTTGGCCTTCAAATCGGCCATCTCACGCTCCTGGGAGGCCCTTTCGGATGACAGGCGCTTCGAGGCCTCCTGCCGGGCGTTCTCAAGCTCCAGCCGGGTCGCATCGCGCTGCTCCGTCACGTCCTTCGCCGCCTGGGCGCGAATCTGGGCGGAATCGTTCTTGGCGTCCGTGAGAATCGTGTCGGCCTGGCTCTTGGCCTTCGCGACTATCGTGGCCGCGTTGGCATTGGCGTCGGAGATGATGTGGGACGAGTCCAGCCGGGCGTTGTTGAGCAACGTCTGCGCCTGCGCCTTGGCCTCCTGCCGAATCGACTCGGCGTCACGCTTCGCCCTCTCCAACAGCTCGGAGCTTGTCTGCTCAGCCGATGCGAGCAACTGCTGCGCATTGGCTCCGAGCGATGCGAAGGTCCCACCCTTCTCGGCCTTCCGAGCGTTGGTCTTCTCCTCCTGAAGCTTCGCCTGCAACTGCAGAATCGCCTCGTCGCTCGACCTCACCTGCTCGCGCAGCCGCGTCAGGGTCTCCTGGGCCGAAATGAAGGCCTCGTCAACTTTGTCTTTGTCGTAACCCCGCAACACGACCGGGAACCGATCCACCATGCTGTGTCCTTTCACGACGGACGCATCACGTCCGCAACCAACTCACCGATTGCACTGTATCGCAAGGGGGCCACGAAACGGCGGCGAAACCACGATCTCGCACATACCCTCACACACCCTTGACCTCGCTCTCGGCAGCGAGGAAATACTCTCCGGTCCTCACGATGACATCGGCGCAGGCCCTCATCTGGACGTCAAGGGCGAGCCCCCCGTCCCCCACGCCCGCGGGAGCGACCGGCGGAAGGCTCACGAATCCCGCGAGGACCCTGTTCTGTCCGCCGGCCCAGTCGAGCAGCTGATAGAACAACGAGTTGCACACAAAGGTTCCGGCATCAGAGCTTAACGTCGACGCGATCCCGTCCGTAGAGAAGTCCCGCAGTATCGACCGCAGGGGAAGTCGCGTCCAATAGGCGGCGGGGCCCTCATCCCTCACCGGGGTCCCACGGGGAGACATGTTGTCCGCATCCGGTCTGACCGCGTCCATCATATTCGTCGCGCATCTCTCAAGCTCGACGGCACGGGCCCGACGTTTGAGGCCTGTGGCCACGACGATGTCGGGATGATGCGCCTCGATGGCATCCCTCAGTCCAGGCCAGGCCTTGGAGAAGCTCACCGGAAGGACGACGCCGTGGATCTCGCACTCGGCTCCCCCATCCGAGGGGATGCCCTGACGGGACAGCGTCTCCACAACACGGCGCGAAGGATTGACCTCGACCCCCTCGTAGGGGTCGAATCCCGACACGACAACAGTGAGCCTGCGCATGAGCCCAGTCTATCGCCCCTGCGCTTCGGAGGCCCGCTGCGCATCCGGGCATGGCAGAAGCGACGCGGCTATTCTTTCGGCGACCGGCATATCGTCGCGCGTGGTGATCTTGATATTCGTCTCATCTCCCGGAACGATCAGGACACTGGTGTCCGGAAGATAGTCGACAACCACCCTTGTGTCGTCGGTTGGCGTGAAGCCCGGGTTACGGAACGCCCTCCTGTAGGCCTCACTCAGGGTTTCGAAGCGGAACGCCTGAGGTGTCTGGGCGCGGTACATCACGCTCCTGTCGGGGACCGACGCCACGACGCGCATCCCCTTGGACTCGGACGCCACCAGAATGGTGTCCGTCGATGCGACCGCGACGGTGGCCGCATCACAACCATCCAGCGCCTCGATGCAGGAATCGATGCACCGTTGACCGACGAAGGGACGAACCGCATCGTGGATGAGGATCTTGGCATTTCCCGGTATTCCAGCTCCAGCAAGCATCGTCAGCGCCCTCGCCGTGCTGTCGCTGCGCTGCTCGCCACCGTCAATCACAGCACGGACCTTTCCCCACCCGCGTTCATCGGCGAGACGCTCCACCGCATGGCGGACCTGGGGGTTTACGACGACAAGGATGTCGGTCACTCGCTCATCGGATTCAAAGGCCTCAACGCTCCACACGACCACGGGCCGACCGCCAACGCTCACCAGCTGCTTTGGTCGGAGAGGATCAAATCTCGTTCCCAAGCCAGCCGCAAGAACCACCGCGACAACGGGGACGCTCCCGCCATCATGCCGTCCGCCACCGGACGACGGCGAACCCACACCGACATCACCGTCCCTGTTCTCTCTCTCATCGCTCATGCGCTCCATGGTATTGACCACCCCGGTCCTGACAGCCGCATCGGCCCTTCCCTCACCAAAAATCCGAAAAGCTCCAGCCGCAGAGACAGCGACGCCTCCTCACACCATCGAGATGACGGCGAGCATGCGACCCTCGAGGTTCTTGCGGGCGATGGACGCCCGACGATGCGAATACCACAATGGATTCTCCATGGTGCACATCACATCATCCACGGAATCCAGACGATGTCCCAGATCCGGGCTCCCCTCCCCGTCGCGCGAGCACAACAGGGCCAGCTCCGCGTCGCTTTCCAGATAGCGGGTCGTCGCAGCCACCCGCGAAGCGGAATCGACGATGTTGTCCGCATGGATGCCGGACTCGAGAAGCGAGCGCCGAGCCGAGAACGCCAGATCGACACCACGGCCCACGAAACGCGACCGCGTCGAGGATCCCGGCCAATGGGATTCGAACTCATCCGCGATATCATCGGACACCTCGTAACAGCTTCCGCAGATCCGCGGCCCCAACGTGGCTACGATTCGATTGGGATCGGCCCCCTTCTCCAGCATCAGACGGACAGTGGACCCGACAACGCCGCCAACCACACCTCTGCGCCCGCAGTGAGCGGCCGCGATGACACCGGCCTGCGGATCCGCGAGAAGAACGGGAAGACAATCCGCCGCGAATATGCCCAATCCCACGGACCTGCGTGTGGAGACCATCGCATCTGCGGCGATTATCGCACCATCATCGTCGACCACGTCAGCGCCGTACGGCGTCTCGACCCACGATGCTGCGTCCACGTCGACCGCTGTGGCCGAATGGACCTGAGACACCAGAAGAATCGGCGCCCCGACCGTTCTGGACAACGCCTCCCGGTTGGCAAGCACTCTGTCGGGGTCGTCCCCTCCGCGGCCTCCAAGGTTGCACGAAGCGGCGTCCCCCTCACTGACACCGCCCAACCGAGTGCTGTACACGACCTTCACTCCTGGAGCCAATGCGATCGGTATGGTGACTGGAATGGGTCTGCCCTCGCCGTCCACGGGGGACAACGCGTTGCTGTCGATGATGGTGTCGTTTTCAGGAGTCATGGGCCTCATACTACGCGGTGATGGACGCGCCCCCGATCCGCTCTCAGTCCACGCACGGCAGGGCTGCGAGATCCTCATCATCCAGGATCAGGTCGCCCGCCTGAAGACTATCCACAATGGTCTGCGGACGATGCGCCCCGGGAATCACGAAGACGTTTCCCCCCTGGGAAAGCTCCCATGCCAGCACCACTCGCTGGTAGCTCACACCGTATTTGTCGGCCACGCCGCGGAACGGATCGAAAGTCGAATCATCCTTAGGCTTGCGGAATCCACCCAGCGGACTCCAGCACACGAAAGGGATCCCCAGCGATTCGGTGTGCCGCAGAGTGTCCGCGGTCTGGGTATAAATGGGAGAGAACTGGTTCTGGACCGCGATGAGGTCATCGCGCAGAATCCCCCGGGCGACATCGATCTGTTCGACGGATGCGTTGGAGATTCCGGCCGTTCTGGCCACACCCTCGTCCACCAGCTGACGAATCGCCTCAATCGACTCCGCGTACGGGATACGTGGGTCGGGACGATGGAAATACAGTAGGTCGATGGAGTCCACACCCAATGCCATCGCGGATTCCTTGGCACGCCGCAGAAGGTTCTCCGGCCGTCCATCGACATCCCACGTGGGACGGCCATCAGTGAAGTTGCGGAAATGTCCGACTTTGGTGGCGACGGAGACCTCCCCGCGCGGGCCATGCCATGTCGACAGCGCCTCGGCCACAAGTTTCTCGCCGGTCTGTTCCTCCCCGCCCGAGCAGTAGTACGCCCACGCGGTGTCGATGTGCCGGCACCCTGCATCCAAGGCCGCGTGGATCGTGTCGATGCCCATGTCGTGGCCGAGGTTGTTCTCGATTGTGAGCGGCATCTCGCCAAGGCCGATGGCCGTGGTGTCGAAAGGTCCGAGATTGCGATGAAGAACCATGACTTTCTCCTTATATGTTCGCCGCTATGGCAGCGTGTGGCATCGTCACACCGTATCCTGCAGTCCACCGGAAGGCATAACGGGGATCCTCCCCCACCATAGAGGCAGGGCATGAACGAGACTGCGCCCGAACCGCGTGGTTCGGACCGCGGAAGCCGTCAGCGCCCACCGAACGAGCCGCCACCAGACCCGCCGAACGAGCCGCCGAAGCCGCCGCCAGAGAAGGAGCCCCCACTGGTGTTGGATGGGGCGGATGCCGCCGCGATTGTGGATCGTAGTTGCGAGAAGCTGCCGTCAAGCTGCGCTCCGATATCCCCTAATCCGCCGCGGAAAGCGGTTCCCTGTGGTGGGACGAACGTCCCCGCGGACGCTCCGGCCATACTGGGGACGATGATCCATGGACGATACGACCAGTAGATCAGGGATCCGACCGCGTTGGCGTCCAGCCATTGCGGATCGGACAGTTGGGGACATGCCTTGGCAAGCTGCCGGATGGCCACCTCGCTGATTCCGAAGGCGGCCGCATAGACAAGGTAACGGTTCCACAAGGTGATATCCGCGACCCCACGATCGGAGAAATCGCTGAAATCGGTCAGATAGCGTTTGAGCCCCACGACCTGTCCCGCCAGTTTCTGCCCGTCATCATCGGTCAGCACTTCGGTGCGTTTCGTTGCTAGTATGAGCAACGCGCCGACGAGCAGCGGAAAACCCACGGAGAGAATCAACGCCAACGACCCTTGATGCGCGCCGAACGCCAAGGCGAGGGCCGCGTCGAAGAGAGCCAGAAACCCGCATGCCGTCGCCATGGCGCCGTCGTGACAGGTGACGCCCAGCATGGCGAACTCGTTAGCCGCGGCATCAACGAATCTGCTTTGGATCTTGGCGCCCCCCTGCCAACCGGAGAATGCCTTGGAAAGGGAGTCAAGTCCAAAAGCCGGATTTTTGAGCCTCCGCGCCGCCGTTTCAAGAAGCGCGAGCGCGGCGTCCTCCGAGGAGCTCAGCTGAAGGGAGGAGCGGTCGGCCGAACAGACCGGGAGGATAACCACGGTGCTGGTCGAGGCCATGGACGAACGGGCCTCTCCGTTGGAACGGAGCGCCGCCGCGACATCGGCAGCCGACGCCGCCGTCAGGTCCATGCCCCGGTAGATCGCGGCAGGTCCAGGATATACTGCGATGGCGCCTTTCGACACAAGGGACAGCACCGTGGAGCTCATCTGCCGGGTCTGCAGCGTCGATGATGGCACTCCGCCCTCGGCGATGTCCAGTAGTGCGGCCGCGCTGGCCGGACTCATATCAGGAGGATCACGCCAGTAATCGAGACCGCCTCGATACCTCGCGAGCCGATTGGACCTGACGGATCCCCTGATGCCAAGGATAAGGAACGCCAGCCCGAAAACAATGATGGCTGTCCATATGGCCACCGTCCGCACAGCATTTGCGCGCTGTTGGGCCCGCCACTCCTCCTCCTGACGTGTCTCCTCCGTCATGATGCGCGATTTCGCCGCCGCATCGCTATGCCGGGCGACACCCGAGGCGGCATTGACGTCGAACATGGCCACGACATCGAGATATTGGCCCGAGCGGACATCGGATGCCGTGAAACGCAGCGTGCCATCGGAATCCCTTGACGTCGTGGATGTTCCCGTCACATGAAGCCACGCCCAGGAATTGGACTTCGTGACACCATCCGGAAAACGGACGACGCCGGTCACCGTCCCGATCGGGACCTGGTTCGAGGTGCCAAAGGGCTCCCACTGGAGCGCGGCGACATCACTGTAGGCGGTGGCCACACCATGGAAGGTCATCGACACACGGAAGCGCATGCTGTTGGCGGATTCGGTCGCCGGGATGTTCCAACCGACCTCCACCGTACGGTCCGAGGTGACGCTGGTTGAGGAATCATAGGATTCCAGCGAATCCGTCCCGTTCGTCACGTCGGCGAGGTACCAGTGGTTCGCGTATGAGCTCTCCCATTGGGAGGAGGAC
Source organism: uncultured Bifidobacterium sp. (assembly GCF_949292005.1). Classification (GTDB taxonomy): domain Bacteria; phylum Actinomycetota; class Actinomycetes; order Actinomycetales; family Bifidobacteriaceae; genus Bifidobacterium. Next base: position 77,103 of record NZ_CASEXV010000029.1, read on the forward strand.
ACCTGGCTTGGTGTGCGCGGACTGTCTAACTGAGAAAAAGACTTCCCAGTGCTCAGGTTGGTGACCGACACATCGCTGATGGACGTGAGGTTCGACGTTTTGAGGGTGTAATCCTGATACAGCTGTCTCCATGGGCCAGAATCCCGCTCATTGAGGCGCACGTCAATCGTCTGAACGATCCGCATATCCCCATTGGCAAGAATCGTGGCATCGTAGTTCAACGACCGGTAACTAAGGTCCGCGGAATTCGATGTCCCGAGGGCGACGAAAACGACCACCACCACGATGAGCAGAGCTCCCAGCAGAGACGCACCCGCCCGTGTGAGAACCTTCTTCAGCGGCATGGCGACTTCCTTCCGACAAGCGCCGGCAACCTCACGAACGTCGACGGATTCACGGCTGTTTTAGAACTTCACCTGAGGCGCCTGTCGAGCACCCTCATCCGCTTGGAAGTACTGTGAGTGCCCGATATGGAACATACCTGCGACAATGGTCGTCGGGAAGGTCTCCACTGCGGTGTTGAGCTTGAGGACGACGTCATTGTAGAACTGCCTCGCGTAGGCGATCTTCTGTTCGATTTGGGACAGCTGGTTCTGCAGGTCAAGAAAGTTCTGATTGGCTTTGAGGTCGGGGTACGCCTCGGCCGTCGCGCGCAGATTCACCAAGGCTTTGGACAGGGCGTTCTCCGCCTCGGCGCGTTGCGCGGTGGTCGCCTGCGGATCCGAGGCAGCGGCCACAACACCCGCGCGGGCCTTCGTCACCTCGGCGAGAACGCCCGACTCATGCGTCGCATAACCTTTGACGGTCTCCACAAGATTCGGTATGAGGTCCGAACGTTGCTTGAGCTGCACGTCGATCTGCGCCCACCCGTTTCCCACACGGTTACGCAGAGTGATCAGTGAGTTGTACGCGTGGATTCCCCAGAGGATGATGGCCACAACCAGAACCACCACAATGATAAGGACAATGGTTCCGGTGTTCAAGGTGTTCATGTCTGGCTCCTTCGCGCTCGCTTCCAATCAATTAAAGCAGAATAGAGCGACCAGTGATCGACGGCGGACACCACGCATAGACACGCATGGTAAAAAAAACGGGACCACGACGTTTCGCACGTCGCGGTCCCGTCACCCATAGCCCACCTCACGTGGACCTCATATTGACCTCACGCGGACGGCCAGAGCCGGCGAATCAGTCCTCGAAGGGATCGAAGTCCCGGCGCACCCGGCGGCGTGGACGCTCCGAGCGCTCCTCACGGTCGGCGCGGTACTCGTCATAGTTCTCGTCGGCGGCGTAACGCGGATTCCGGTCATTCCTACGGTCACGGCGCTCATGGCGCTCATGGTCGTCATGGTCGGAAGAGCGGCGGCGGGGACGATCCTCGTCACGATCCGAGCGACGATCGTCGTCATACCTGTCCTCATAGTGACGGCGGCGGGGACGATCCTCGTACCTGTCTCCGCGATCGTTGCGATCGTCACGATCCGAGCGGCCACGGTACCCACCACGGTCACCACGATCACCACGGCGATCGCGTCGATCACCACGGTCACCATGGTCAGCACGGTCACGTCCACCGCGGGGAGCCGACTGCTCCTGATCCTCGAACCCGGGAACGGCGAGCGAGATCTTGCCACGGTCATCAACTCCC
>NZ_CASEXV010000030.1 GCF_949292005.1 uncultured Bifidobacterium sp.
CCCCGATTCCGTCGTAGTATCCGGCGCGGCCGCCGATTCCGATGTCCTCGGCCATGGTGATCTGCACGTGGTCGACGTAGTTCGAATTCCAGATGGGCTCGTACATGGAGTTGGCGAAACGCAGGGCGAGGATGTTCTGAACGGTCTCCTTGCCCAGATAATGGTCGATGCGGAAGACGGAGCTCGGGTCGAACACCTCGGAGACGACGCGGTCGAGCTCCTTCGCGCTGCTCAGATCACGGCCGAAGGGCTTTTCGATGATCACCCGCCGCCAGGCGCCCTTGTCCGATCTGGCCAGACCGGATGCCGCGAGCTGCTTCGACACAATGGGGAAGGCCTTGGGGGGAACCGACATGTAGAAGGCATGGTTGCCTCGCGTGCCCCGGTCCCTGTCCAGCTCTCCGACGGTGTCGCTCAGTCGTTCGAAGGCGGCTGGATCGTCGAAGGTCCCTTGGACGAACCGAATCCCCTGCGCGAGATTGGTCCATGTCGACTCTTTGAAGGGGGTCCGGCAGCGCTCCTGCACGGCCTCCTTGACGAAGTCGATGAAGTGCTCGGTGGTCCAATCGCGGCGGGCGAAGCCGATGAGGCCGAAGCTGGGGGGAAGCAGTCCGCGGTTGGCCAAATCGTACACCGCGGGAAGCAGCTTTTTACGGGACAGGTCGCCGGTGACACCGAAGATGACCAGACTGCAGGGGCCGGCGATGCGCGGCATGCGCAGGTCACGTGGATCGCGCAGGGGATTGGTCCACGGGGAGGATTCGTTCATAGTGCTCATCCTAGCCATTGAGGGGGCGCCGATAATGATTCCCCCCCGGCATATCGCTTGAGGCATATGTTGTTGAGGCATATGTCGCTCGGGGCGTATGTCATCCAGAGCATGCCCGGTGGGCAGGGAAGTCAGACCATGAGGGCATAGCCCGCCAGCGTGGCGGCGAGGCTGAGAACCAGCATCCCACCTGTATGGGCGATGGCCTCGACGTGGCGTCCCGAGCGTAGGATCCGCACGCCCTCGACGCTGGCGGTGCTGAAGGTCGAATACCCTCCCAGCAGCCCGGATCCCAGAAGGGCCCGTACCTCGTCCGAGCCCACATGGGACAACGCCCATCCGGCGAGAAGACCCATAAGGAGGCAGGCGGTCACGTTCACGACGATCGTTCCCACGGGGATCGTCAGACGGTTGCGGCGGTTGATTGCCGTATCGACGAGGAAGCGGCAGACCGCGCCGAGCCCACCCATAAGCGCCGCGGCGATGATCATCGTCCGTCCTCCCCGCCGATCCGCTGGGCTGATGTGGCGTCGTCCGTTCCGGATTGTTTGAACCGACGGCCCGCCGCTCCTCCGGCGGAGATGCCCCACGCGGCCACAAGCAGGCCCAGCAGGATCGACGTGATCGCATAGGCTCCGGCGATCAGCGCGGCATGTCCCAGAAGGCGTGTGTCCGTTTCAAGAACGAAGGTTCCGTATGTGGTGTATCCCCCCATGACCCCGGTTCCCACCGCGAGCCGGAACAGGCGTCGTGCCCCCGTGTCGGCCCCGGTCGCGGCCAGGAACTCCAGAAGGAATCCCAGAAGGAACGCGCCGGTGAGGTTGATGATCATCGTCATCCACGGCCATGCCGCGCTCGCGGGCTGCATGCCTTCAAGCACGATGCGGACCAGCGACCCCACGTAGCCTCCGACGAACACTACGGCCGCCGACTGCGCCATGGTCCGCGCGCGGGCGCTCATCGACGCACCTCCCCGTCATCGCGGGGGTCGGCGTGATTGCAGAAGTCAACAACGGGAGTCATGATGACCGACGCCTCTTTCAGTGTATGGCCATACGTTGGCCATTGTCTGTAGGAACCATCAGCGTATGCGGTTCGGATGCGCTTCGGATCGCGTCCGAACCGCATCCAGGCGGGGCCCATCACCTGTCAGGCGGCATGATAGCACTGATGGGGGCATGAGGCCTGTCCGAATGTCCAGAGGGCGTCTCGGGATGCGTGGCGGGGGCCGGTTGATATGCGGCGGCATCCGGGCGTGGGGCTCCGGGCCAGATGTCGCTCAGGTCGGTCCGCGTCTGCACGGCCATCCGGCGGATGATTCGCCGCTGTCGCTCGCGGGTGTGGAAGATATCGATGACCTTCTCGTAAGCCTTGAGATACTGTCTGGTCATCGTGCGGTAGTTGAACAGCATGCGGGCGCGTTCGGCGATGTAGCGTCTGTCCATGTCGAAGCAGCTTTTTATCTCGTGGCAGCCCTCGATGAAATCCTCCACGAGCATGCCGGTCCGCCCCTCCTCGATGAGTTCGGGCATGGAGCCGCGTTTGATGGCCAGCGTCGGGGTTCCGCAGTATGCCGCCTCCAGAACGGTCAGGCCGAAAGGCTCGCGGAATCCGGTGGGGTGGAGGTTGCAGCGGGCGTGCGAGAGAAGCTTGATCTTGTCGTCGAATCCGAGCTCGCCGCAATACTCGACCAGGGGATTGGCGAGCAGCGGGCGTATCTCCTCGTCGAAGTAGCCGTCGCCCTGATGGTCGATCTTTCCCGCCACCTTGATCCGCATCCCCAGATTGATGGCCAGCTGGATGGCCAGATGGGGGTCCTTCTCCCTGTCGAAGCGGCCGAGGAAGCACACGTAGTCGTCGGGGTCGGTGACGATCGGGAACTGTGACGGGTCCTCGCCGTTGTAGACGACGCCGACGTATTGGAGGTCGGGGAAGGCGTCCTGCTGGTTGCGCGATATGGAGACGTAGAACAGGTCTCGGCGGTGGTCGTAGTAATCCAGCTGCTGGAAGGTGACAGGTCCGTGCATGGTGGTGAGATTCGGGAAATCCTGAAAGTCTTTGAGGTCGAATCCGTGGGAGTGGATGATGTCCACGTCGCCCAGGATCCCCCGTAGCTTGTCGGCGGTGGTTTTTTCAATCTCCTTCGCCCGGGCCAGATAGGCGGGAAGGTCCTTTTTGTGTTTGGGGAAGTAGATCGCCTTGTCGGTGATGGGGATGATGGGGCAGTCGATGGTCGAATCGGCCGACGCCAGAAGAACGGGCTGGTGGCCCATCTCCTGGAGTCCCCGGATGAGATTGGCTATGACCAGCTCCGTGCCACCGTACTGTTTCGGCGGAACGGGCACGTAGGGTCCTGCAATGACCGCGACGCGCACTGCTGCGCTCCTTTCTGTCTCGGACCGCGGCGGCATGGGTGTGGGTCGTGTGTTGGGGATGTGATGCGGGACCTGCGTCGCGGTCTGGATGATTGTGGATCGGATGGCCGCACCACTGCGACGCCCACGTCCGATGCTAGCACTCGGACATGGCGAGTGCGTGAAGCCGCACGACGTTGCACGTGTGTGGGTCATGGGAAGAGTGTCGTCCGCGCTATGTCCGTGGCACGCGAATGGGCATGATGGCACGTGACGTCGCAGAAGGAAAGGCGGGCCGATATGATGCAGGACCCATCGGGGAACGAGAGCATGCGTCCGCACCGTGGTCCCGGTCGGCGCGGTCGGCGCTGGCGTGGATGGATGGGGGCTGTTCTGGCGTGCGTCATCGTCGTGGCGGCCGGGGTGGCGGGAGTCGCGTCGGCGGGATCCCATTCGGGCGGAGGCGAAACCCTTCGTGCCGTCGCCAGATACGCGCGTCGTCGGCGTCGGGCGTGGTGAAGGCGGTGGATGCGGGACTCGTGGCCAACGGCGTCACGGACAACACCATGCGGCTCAATGACATCCTTCGGATGCTTCCCGCGCAGGGACACAAGACGCTGGTCTTCCCGCGCGGGCATTTCGCCTTCACTGGAGTGATCGATATGGTCAGCGATCTGACGATGCCGGGGACCTCGGGCGGGGTGAAGCACGGCACGGTCTTCCAGATGCCGCGCCATCGTCATGGGGGATTGGTCATCTGGTATCCCATCGGTGGGGCCAGAGGATATGACGGCATGCATGACGTGACGTGGAGGCATATCGCCTTCTTCGGAGAGCATTCGGCTGATCTGATGCCGATGCAGACCATATATCAGCCGCTCATCCACGCGCGGAACATCGTCTTCGATCACTGCGTCTTCGACATGGTGCAGAGGTCGTTCGGTCATGCGCTTGACGTCGATGGCAGCACCGGAGTGACCGTGACGCACAGTACGGTGATCGGGTCGACGGACCGTGGTCAGACGTTCAAGGAGGTCTTCCAGATGGACGTCGCCGCCCTTGGCGCCAGCGGCTACTACGACAGGAATACGGTGTTCGACAGTCTGCCGACCACGCATATGACGATCGAGCACTGCCGGTTCCTTCCGCTGCGGGATTCGCACGGGAGACTGCTCCTCCCGTCGGCCGCGCCCTTCGGCACGCATATGGCATATGCGAAGACCACCGACGACTCCAGCTACATCCGCTACGGAGTGTTCAAGGACAACTACGTCGAGGATCCCGTATCCTACGAGGGCGCGGGAACGGAGAACAGCGCGGTGATCCATTTCGACGCCGCGGACGACATCACCATCACGGGGAACACCTTCGTATGGACGGGGGAGACGCGGCAGCCGTCTTGGGCGGTGGCGTTCTACGCGCGGTCGCATCGCATGGTCAAGCCGCGCGGATGGCATGGCGTCACCATCACGAACAACGTCTTCCGTGGATTCGCGCCGCGGGTGGGTGTCTTCGATCTGTACCGGGAGCCGGACAGCGTCAGTGATCCGGGGGGTGCGACGGTGGGGCGAATCACCGTGCGGGGGAACCGCTTCGAGGGGACGCCCCTCCGTCTTGCGCTGCGGTGGCTTGGCGGGTACTCGTCGCGTTTCCTGGTGACCTATGGCCGTGATGTCCGCGGTTCGGACAACGTCGTCGATGGGGTCATCCACCTTGATGGAACCTCCGCCGACATCCATACGGGATGACAGGATGCCTCGAGCTGGGGGCATACTGCTACAGATTTCCAGGTATCCCTTAAAGAAACCCTCCTGATGTCCGTGACCGCGGTCTATCTGTTGACAATTTTTCCGGTGTGTCCGGCGGAGTTCATGATTTTCCTAATTGTGGAATTTTTGTAGAACCTTTATTGGTCTGAAGAAAAATCTGTCATCTAAATCTTTGATAAATATTTTTAATGGTGCTCCAATAGCTGATTGGATGATTACCATCCGCTTACTGGGGATCTGAGGGAATATGGGACTTTATGAAAAAATTTCTTATCCAGAAAAGAATGAGAGGACGAACGACCAGATGAGGAGCGCCCTGTTGGTGGCCTTAGGCGTTGATGGTTGCTGGGCCCTGTTCAAAAGGTTGGTGTGATGATGTTCATCGGTACGTTGTCAGCTGTGATGTTTGCTGCGTCTATCGTTTGCCTGGTTGAATGCGTGTCTCGACTGTTTCCAAGGGCAACTAAATCTGCGTACGCCGCGGTCGTAGTTCTGCTGTCTGTGGTCTGCATCGGTTCAGCATTCGTCTGTGTTGCTCTGATGCATAGTCATGGAAGACTCACGATAAACTGGATCGTCGCCATATCCCTACTCGCGTTATACGTGCTTGCACGAAGTGTAATCGTCCATGCGAAGTCGAAGAGTGAGGGAATGAACAATCCTCAGTGAACATTTCCGATAATTAAAGAGCTTTCCCGCGCTAACACTTGCGGAAACCTCTTCACGTTCGAAATAACACCCCCCCGTGCATCCTCTCCGAGTCTTTTCCTCGGAGAGGGCTCCACGGGAATCTGAATGTGAAGGAAATGTGACGTGGGCACATTTTCTATAGCGTGTTGCATCCGTATGATCTAACAGGAGAGAGTGGAATCTCAATAGGGCGGATGTGTTGTTGATATGAGTGATCTGAGAATGGGATGATTGTAATGGAGCATATTCCTTTGATTTGGATCATTGTCGGACTAGCTGCGGGAGTTCTGGCGATCATATTGCATGCAGTGATCTCACGAAAACGTCCCATATGGCTGAGGCCATCGTACACACACTCTATGTAGGTCTTATCGTGTTCCTCATGTATTCCGATGGGCAAAGCCGGGGCTGGGCAGGAGCGTGCAGAACCTCGTGGACCTGATGACGCTGCTGCCCGCCGTGCATGTGGGCGCGCTTGATTCGCCACATCCAGACCCGCGGCGATATCAACGACCCTGTCCCCGGCAAGCATGCGATTGACGGCCTCGAGCTTGAGCGCCACCGAATAACTTGTGATACGCGGCAAGGGCGATCGGCTTCCTTCTGCCCGGTTTGCTTCCTCGCGCCCAGTCGAACAACACGTGATGCGACGGATAGCCCAACAAACGCAACGTCCTGACATAGGACTTATACCGACGATACGTGGCAACCGCCACCCGTTTCTGCTCAACCGAGTACATGACCTTCATCTGATCCTCCAATTTCGACCAGAAAACAGTCCCAACCCCCTTATGACCTATAACCCTGTAAACTCTGCTCGGCACGCATGATGTCGAGCAGAGTCAGATGGATATTAGTCGTGTCACGCGCAGGCGTAGTCACGGTTGGTAAGGGTTTGCAGTCGGCTAGTCAGTTCGGACGTATGTGAGCACTACGGCAGAATAGTTGGATAAGTCTTCGCTATCCTGTTGCATCTGCACGGTGTCCGCCCTGACCTGCCGATACGTGGCGATCGTTTCCCACATCAGGAAACTGGGGCTACCGCCATCCGTCGGATACCAGATTCGGCTTTGCGTGGGGAAAGGATTCTGCCTTCTGGTTTCAGTCCATACTGTCCGATTGGGAAAGGCTGACGAGGGTAAACTGCTCACTCTGGTCGCGGTCTCCAGCGTGGTGCCATACAGGATCTCTGCGGTGGTGTATTCGCTCTCCGCCTTGGTGAGCATCAGCGAGAACACGCCATCGCATGCACAGTATGCAACAAGCGCCACACCCAACATGTAAAGAATAAGTCTCCACCACCTGCGCCTTCCCGACGAAGATTGCGCTCCAATCTGTGGACTGCGTGACGACTCGTTGGCAGATGACTTATCCATGTGTCGCTCGTAATTAATTGTACTTGTATTGTAGAACACCCCAGGAAACCTTCTTGTATTCTTTGACGGCGTTGGCCTTGGAATCAGAAAAAAGGTAGTCATGACGGTTGGGACTTTTTTGATCGATGACGGGCGTCGTTGAATTCTTCGTTATGACGTCTCCGACGACAACCATGGCATGGTTATACTTGCCATCCCGTCCCCAATCGCCATACAGAAGACTGCCTTCCCATGCGATGTCCGGGTTGTTACCGTGTGTGAATGTCTTCGAATGATCCTTCATATACGTGTAATTGTAGTTGGCGTTATCCCAGGTCCATGTCTGCCCGGCGATGCCTGCGAGGTTCCATGTCCACACGCTCGTGTCTTTTGTCTGAAAAGAGTTTCCGTAGGTTGTTTTCAATCCTGCCGCGTATAGTGACTGTGAGACAAAGTTCGTGCAATTGTCATCATCATCGGGGAAATCCGGGTTCATTTTGTTCTGATGTGCGTTGTCTGTCCAGGTGTCTGCATACTTCATCTCGGTAATGTAGTTAACGCCGACTGAATTTGTTCCGAACGTGGATTGTGTGGCCGATGAATCCCATTTGGAACGGTCCGAGAGCGCTGAGGGAGCCGAGTTGGCGCCTGCAGAGAGCTGTTTCGTTTGATCGGCATCGGAGTTCTGCTCTTGTTGGATCGAATCGGCCGTCACGGAATAATTGTTGGCGCCTGTTTCTCTCGTCAGCTGCAGGTCATGTCTGTCGGTCGCGCTTGAGTCCAAATGGTCGGTCTTACGACCAAGCAGCGTGATCGTCGTCCCTGATTTCGCGGTCATGTTCAGACTTGTCGTCAAGTCCGCAGTCACCGAGTACCCAGTCGTGTTCTTGGCGACGGCAACCACCTGAGGGGTGACAGTCGCATGCGTTACGTTAAGGCCATGTTGTTTCGCAGTGCTGATCTCACCAGTCGTCTGTTCAACCAACTCCTGTTCAAGGCTATTGGCAGGTTGACTGCCATGCGTCGTATAATTTGCTGCCAGTCCATTTGCATACTTGTTAACTGCGGCAGTAACTTCTGCAGCCGACGATGAGGACGTTGATGCCAGCGCCATGCCTGGCGTGATGAACATGACTGCAGCGCTACAAACGACTGCCAATACCCCTACCCTTGTTCGTATTCCATTTTTCATAGCATTACATCTTTTTCTTGACAGATTGTGTATGAAAACATTGCTGGTAATGATGTCGAGAACCCTAATCTGCCATCGCCATTCATGGACATTGGTGAAACGAACTACCTATGGGAGATTGATCTCATTGATCAATATCGAACACTATCCATTCAACCGAGAGCGCGCATGAACTGCGATTATTCGGGGAACCATATTCGAGTTATTTACTGTTCCATTGCCATTCTGTACTCTCCTGTCTCCGTCTTGTTGACTGCATGGGAGGAGAAGTGCATACGTTCCTGAATCATTTATCATGATTCACTTCTTCGCCATATCTACGGCCTCCTCTCATTGGAAGTTGGCAATCCCTGTGATAGACAGCAATCCGGTCGAAGTCCAAGCGCTGTCCCCTAAAAAAGGGACAGCGCTGTTCGTGGTCAATTTCGCTGACGAAGATGTCAATACGCGTGCCTTGGATTGTTAGACGACTTTGCCCTGCCGCTCCTGCTCGTCGAACAGCCGCTCGTAATGCTCCTCCTCGGCGCGCGCCTCGGCCGCCAGCTCGGTCTCATCGCTGCGGTGGTCGGCGGCCGCGCCCATCTGATCAGTCAGCGCCTGATCCAGCTGCCGCTGCCGACGCTTGACCTGCGCGTCTGCGACCTTGTTCGCACCCCATGCGCCGAGCATCCCGCCGGTGCGCACCAACGGCCTGGCCGCATGCGCGGCGAACGGCAGGGCGTCCGGCCCGACGGCCACGGAGACGGCATGGTTGCCCCCGGATGCGGCGGCCGGCCCGGTCGTGTTCATCGCCTGTGCGACGGCCTCGGCGCTCCGCTCAGGGTCGTCCAGCTGGTGGTCGGGTGGCGACACCGTTTCTGCGACCCTGCCAGGATATGCAGCACCTTCCGCAGGATGCCAAAGACCAGCCAGCTCAGGGCGCCTAGTGTCAGCCCGGCAATGGTCAGCAGTGTCCGCGGTTCGGACAACGTCGTCGATGGGGTCATCCACCTTGATGGAACCTCCGCCGGTGGTTCGCGACTGACACGGATCATGCGATCAGGAACGCGGAGGCCGCCCCGAACGCGACGGTCAGGACGATGGGTATCCATCCGTCCCGTAGTCTTGCGGGCAGCAGGGACGACAGTTGCGCGACCACGAATCCCGACGCCGCGGGCAGCGCGTAGTCAAGGCTTGTTCCCGACGTCCAGTGCCGTATGAACAGGATCGCCGTCCAGGCCAGGCATGCGTAGGCGATCAGATGCAGATCGTCGATGCCGGAACGATGGCGATGCTCCTGGTCGGCCGGCGTGTGGTCGACTTGGCGCGGCGCGGCGGTGTTTTTGGTGTGAAGTTGATCCACGAGTTCCTTGACTGCGCCGATCAGAAACAGAATCCCCAACAACGTCCACAGGACAATGCGATAGTCCGGGCCGCTCATGTTATTTCCCCTTGTCTTCCCCCGGCTGCGCCGTCTGGTGTTGATGAAAGGCGAAAGTGCCCCCCCTCGGATTCGAACCGAGAACCCACGACTTACGGGTCGATTATCAGCATAATACCGGGATGGCCGCACTGGCTCATTCTCATCTATCCATTCATCCGCATAATCGCGGGAGCGGTAGGCTCGATTCCGTTCAATATGATATTTCTGGCCCGTTGAACTTTCTGATAGGTCGTGAGCTGAGAACCAGCGCCGTCGACAAGAGATCGAGGTGTGAGAGGTCATCCACGTAGTCGTGGCATGGCCCTGCGGAAGAGCCGGAGCCGGGGTGCAGGACGGTACGTGGTCTGTGTCAGGATGGCGGGGCGAATGGAAGTTGGGCGCGGAGCGTCCAACTACCATGATCTGCGTGGAATGTGAGTTCCCCGCCGATGGATTCGATGATGCTCTGATGCAGCAGCAGGCCTTTGCCCGAGGTCGGCGACGTGGCCGTTGACTTCGGGCTCATCGTGTTCAATGCGGTCAGCGTGAAAGCGTCGTTTTGGACGCGAATGATGACGGTGTAGTCGGCGGGCGGCGCGCAGTGCCGGCGCAAGTTGGCGAAGACCTCCGACACCAGCCCCATGATCTCCTCGTGGACGTCCGGTCTGATCGGTTCGGGCGCATCGGCCCCGGTCACGGTGACGTTGCCCGCCAAGCCCAATAGCCGCAGACGGTCCTGTGCCACACGTGCGACCGCTTCCAACTCCCTTCGCAGCGAAACCGGAGTGTGCGACGGATCCGGTTCGCGTGCTTTGCCGCTGAGCACGTCGATGACCTCGTGAGTTTTGGCGAAGGCGTGCTGCGAGCGTTCGATGATGGCGTCGAGCGTCCGCCGCTCCTCGCGATCGATGGTATCCAGGTTCCTCGTCGAGGCGACCGTGATGACATACGACAAATCGTTGGTCACTGTGTCGTGCAGACGGGTGGCCAATGCCATGTCTCGGGACATGACGGCAACCGTCCTGCGCGCGTCGGCCAGCTGCTCGCGTTGCCGGACTGCGTCCATATGCCGTTTGATCGTGTAGCCTGCCAGCGCCGAGACCGCGTGCATGATGGTCATAGCGATGGCCGTATCCACGGTCGATGTCAGGTATAGCGTGAGCATGGATGTGCCTATCAGTATCAGGTCGACCGGCGTGTTCATGAACGCGAACACCGTCGCGAAGGCGACGCATATGCCCGCCAGCATGAATCCGGCATCCAGCGGCGGGAGGATCGCGCACAGCAGATACCAGACGATCATGCCGCAGCCAGCCACCCGGGGAAACCATGGGATCGCCATGCACAGGAGGGCGTAGACGACGAATGCGGCCACTTCCGGCATGGAATGGGGACTGCGCAGCGCGAAGTAATAGACGTCCACAATCAGGCCGACACCCGCGCCCAACAGCAGTGCTGGATGGGTAATTCGTGCCTGAACCGCCTGGTATGCATAAGTGATCATCCGGCCGCCTTCAGCGTCGCGGCCTGTTCAGCCGCATCCACAGGGCAACCAGATGCACGCGGTTTCTGGCTCCAAGCTTCGTGCAAGCCCGCCGCAGATGTGTGTTCACGGATGCCTCCGATATGCCTAGGGCCTTGGCCACATCCGTCGTGGTGTCGCCAAGGCTGCACAGCTTGACGATATCGGACTCGCGCGGTGACAGTCCGCCGCAGTTCCGCGCGTCACCTTGACATATCTTGGTGAACGCCGCCTGCGGGACGTCGAATTGAGCGTCGCCGTAATCAGCGCCCGCTAGACCGGATGCCACGCGCCGTATCAGTGCGATCATCGCAGGCAGATCGTTCTTGCCGACGATGCCCTGAGCGCCGGCATCCGCCGCGTCCGCGGCATACTCCCACAGGGGGAATGAGGTCACCGCGATCAGGCCGATATGCGCGTCACGCTCGCGGATCTCCCTGATGACCTGGACCCCGTCCATATCGCCCAGCGACATGTCCACCAGCAGCACATCCGGCGGATCCTCGACACACCTCGCAATAGCCCGCCGAGGATTATCGCACGTCCACCGCAACGCGAACGACTTCGGCAACGCCTTCGACAGGAATCCCGACATGGCCTGCAACGTGAACCGGTCATTGTCCACAATCGCCAGAGTGATTCCACGGTGTTCCACCATCACCCCCCCCTCACAGCAGCCTTCGACACCATTTTATATAGCGTATCCGCGCTCGCGAATTCATCGCCGCCGGGCACATCAGCCACTATCGGCATCGGATGTCAGGCATGGGTCAGGTAACAGGCCGGATGTCGACCAGTATCCCTTGGCGTCCCGCTTTCTTATGAATCTGACCCACGAGAGGATATAAGGATTGGTCACGATCACTGTGAGCGCGATGGATTAAGTCAATTCCTAGGCTCACCACGGCAGCGCCAACAGTTCCGCCAGGCGGCTCTTCCACATTGCATAAGACGGCTTGCCCGTTTGACAGGGCGCAATCCGTATGGACTCAGCACCATTTGAAGATGTGCAGCAGCGTGGGGCATGTGACTATCAAGCTCACCGTGGGAACCGTCGAACCAGCAGCGTCAAGAACCGTTGTCCGGGCGTCGGCATCGACCGCCGCCGACGGGCACCATATCAGCGTGATCGCTAACAACAGGGAAACCGGATTCATTGGAACACCTTTCTGCTATCAATCAGCGCCATGCCGCGGCATCGCAGGCAATGCTGGACACCACGGGATGGTAACCGCGCCTAGATGCCGCCGGCAACGCGCTGTCATCAATTTTCATGACACCCCGTCAACCAGTCATAGGAAATCACGACAGCGGCTATGCGAACCGGCATGCATCCCATATGGTCGGAAATGTGGTTCGGCGACGCCAGGAGACGCAGACCGCCGATCCGAACAGCTCGTCGGATTCCAGCTGCTCGCCCGTCCTGAACTGCATACCAGCAATGGAACGTAATCCACGGGCGTAGCTGGGATCGATAGCTGCCAGTCATCACGAATGTTCTGTGGATTCGAATAGATTAGGAGAAGTGATCATGACAATCGTCATGGTTGTGCCACGGCAGGCGGCATGGTGGATCGTCACATTCCTCGGATAATGCAAAACGATAATACGAAACGGAAAAGGGCAGGCGATGGACGACAAACAACAGCCCGACTCCCCGGACGCCTCGGATTGGGTGGTGTTCCTAGGCTTTCGGGGCTCCGTCCTGTTCGGCGCGGCGCTGCCGTTCTTTCTCGGGATCGCTGCCGTCCAACGCCTGCTCCCGTTCGGCGAACTCCAGTCGTGGATGCATGGGTGGCGTGCAGTGTTGGGCATTCTGGGCATCTTCATGCTCTGGTTCTTCGCCACATATCTCACCGACCGGATGGCGAGCCACATGGTCGATAAGCACAGCCATCCGGTGCTCCATGAACTCGCGGGCGACACGTTGAGCGTGCTCCTGCTATTCATACTGATGTCATCCATGTTCACCCACTGGCAGGCATCGCTCATATGCTCACTGCTGACATCCGCACTGACCGCGGCATTCGGTCTGGCGGTCAACGCGATCATCGACCGCTATTCAGGATGTTAACAGGAGCCTGTCATTCCCGCGACTGCCGATGTGGGGACATCGCCAGGAACCCATAAGAGACCGTGAACAGGAACACGATTCACAGCGCCAGCAGCGAAACAGTGGGCCGGACGCAAATGCGGCGGGCGTCACATTGCCGCGCAGGGTGCAACCGAACGCGACCGGCCTCCTGTGGGAATGCTCCGCTGGATCATCCGCGGAAACAGCATGTTCGCATCTACAGAAACCGTTCGAGTTTGGCCGGCAAAGCCGATGGCCAGCGCCACGATGCCGCACCACGCACGATAGAAGCACAGCAGCGGCGCCACCACCAGGCATATACCACGACCGACAGCAATGTGCATGCCACAACCGGCATCGTCGCTATACCGCCGCAGCAACGCCGCTGCGGCGGCAAGCAGGAATGAGCAAATCTCGCCTACATGCACAGCAACAACCCTCATGGCCAGTACCCCCAAATAGCACAACCTGCAGCCGAGGGCGCGATCGATCTTGGTTGACCGGTTTCACAGTAGGCACCGCGATCCGTTCACCGGTAGCTGCCGTCATCGAAAATGGGGGACAGCATCGCTGGGAACGTGTCCGTTGCTGAAGGAATCGGCATTGGAAAATCCGCTGGATGGGGAATGTCTTGAAAGGATGAGTACGCCCCCTGTCTCTCTGCCGCCCCTTTCCGCCAGCGTATCCGCTATCAGTGCATGTAAAAGTGCGACGATGTGCGCCTGGGCGATGTGGAGCCTTTGCGGGGTTCGGATGCCGCCGTAACGGTCGGCGGGCCGGGCACGTCCAAATCCCGTCGACTGCGGGTCAGCGTCCGTGGAGCTTGTCGATGCCGTAGCGTCGGTTCGTCTCGTCGAGTTTGCGTTGCTGCTCGCCGTGCACGTGGGCGATCTCGTCGGCGAACACCTCCTGGGTCATCGTCCGGGTCTTCTCCATATTTTCCGCGACCTTCTCCCGGCTCATGATCTGATCCTCCCGTTTGGGCATGGTGATCAAACCTCCCGCGAGATCGATCGCCGCCATGACAACGCCGACCGCCAGACTCGTACCGACGGTTCGGGTGATCAGATAGCCAACGCCGGAGGCGACGATCAGCATAACCGCCGACTCCAGTATCGGGCATAGCGGGCTCAGGCTGTCGTCGCGTCGCTCCTGCAACGTGAACCGGCGGAACACGACCGCCTGCGGGATCGCGCCCACCAATGCGGCGACGATCACGGACGTGGCCAGTTCGTCGAACGGCAAGGCGAATCTTGGCATGACCAAGCCGCCCAGCCACAACAAGAGCAGATAAGCGACGCACTTGACCGCGTTGACGACCAGATAGCCCGTCATCACGTTCCCGAACGGTATCGGCGTCCAGGATTCCCGCTTTGTTTCATCTGCCATGGTCAGATCCCCATGCACAGGGTCGCCGCGATCGTGGTCACCGCCAGCCTGCTTTTCCATGCTACATGCAATGACTTGTCCATAGTAACTACACCTTTTAATCTCGTTGTTCCCTTGATGCGATCGATCTTGGTTGACCGGTTTCGCAGTAGGCACTGCGATCCATTCACCGGTAGCTGCCGTCGTCGAAAATGGGGACAGCATCGCTGGGAACGTGTCCGTTGCTGCAGGACGCCCTGACACAGCTGACTCAGTACAGTATATGAATTCCGTATGAGAGGGTTCTTGAAATATGAGCCCAGTCCTACGCTTGTTTGCGCTCGTATTCACGCTTGCCGAGATATCCGATTAGCAGTCCAACGGCAGCCCCCGACGCGGCGTACAAGGGGATGTGCCACCAGACCTGGGTCTGCGAATTGTCGACGATGCCGAGAAATACGGAATACAACATCCACTGCAAGGTGACACTGGGGATCGGTCGGTTCAGATAGATGCTGCCCTGCGTGTCTTCGTCACGTCTGCGCCCAAACCAATTGTCGAGCAGCAGTACGATGGCCTTCTGCACGGGGAAACCGATCCCAAACCACAGCAGCAGACTCCAATCATGAAAAATCCAAGAGAACGCTGACCCCAGCGCGCCTCCCTCGAAGAGGCCCGTGACCACAGCCAGAATCATCTCATTGCCGACCCGGTGGCGGCCGGTTATTGCAGAATCTTCCTCTTGGTTATGCCCTTGTCGTGCCATGGAACTATCTCCGTTTCCCGAACTAGGCGCATTTAATCGCATAATAGGCCAGACTTCCCACAAGAATGACAACGTTGAGACGAAAAGCGCCCTTCAATCCCAACTGCGCAGCGTGTTTGGGCAACTCGTGCCCCAAATATTTGGCAAGCGTTTTCCATGCTTTTTGCGATATCCACTTATCAATTTTCTTCCAGTCAATGGATACGATCGCATCAATGCCCGTCGCTTTCAGAACGACGCATTGTGCGTAAGACCAGCCGCTCGACTTGGCTACGCCATAGAGTTGCAGAGAAGAGACAGATGCGTTGAGAGAATCGCGAATGGCACTAAGCTGCTGGATATCCATCTCTGGAGCGTACCGCAATCGTGCCCTCTCATTAATGGTATAAATTTTTGTGCTTGAATTTTTCTCCAGCACTTTGGTAAACAAGTTGAGCGTCGCTTCTTCTACCGACTGAGTTGTCATCGCAGAGATGTTGTTTGATTGTGTTGATGTTCCGGCCGCCTGTGCCACGCCCGTTGAGCCGAAAATCATGGCGGCGCAGGCGATGAATGCGACAATTGCGGAAATGGTATCGAATCGTATTGTATCTGAATTGTTTGAATGCATTGCGAAGATCCCTTCATGTTTGGCCTGTTGATGGCGCCACATGGAGGGGCGTCACCACCTCGATTCTCGGTGGCATATGGAGGAGCTGGCAAGCGAATGTCCCCTTTTTGCATGACAGTACGCTTGTCGACTGCTGCCAATGATCAGCAGTAAGGCGAGCGACATGGATGTAGGAACGAGAACCGTAAAGCGTCTTGGGGCGATGAGACAGTCCGGATCCGTGTGATCTCATCGTCAGGGCTGTCGTCGATCGGGGGACGTGCTGCTGGTGGATATGTCTTTGAACGACATGACTGGCGAACAGGTGATCGAGAAGGTCCGCGCCAGCGGATGCATTGTTCCGATTCTGGCGGTGACTTCGTTCCCTTCGCATCGGTATGCCGGGCGTGTGGCAGCGGCTGGGACACAGGGGATCGTCGCCAAACTGGGTGCGCACAACCGCAGCCAGGCGGTCGCCTTGTGGCTTGCACCGCATGGGTCGCGATGATGCTTCTGCTCTCGCTCACGATGTTCGCACGACGCGACGTTAGTCGATAATATATGGTTTGCGCCGGGATACTGCCGTACGGAGATGTCATCATTCGGCTATGGAACACGCAGATCGCTTAGGTTGAACCGGGAACTGCAACGACAGGGTTCAGCGGTTGATTGTTCATTCAGTGTCGAGAGCCCCAAGCGTGATACGCCCACGGTCCCTGCGGCCAACAGACCGTCTCATCGAGCGCAAGTAATTCCTTCCGGGACTGCATAGAATTCCGTATGGCTGTCGTGTCCCCAGATGTTCAGGTGGGCGCTGCGACCCTGCCAGGATATGCAGCACCTTCCGCAGGATGCCAAAGACCAGCCAGCTCAGGGCGCCTAGTGTCAGCCCGGCAATGGTCAGCAGTGCCCGCGGTTCGGACAACGTCGTCGATGGGGTCATCCACCTTGATGGAACCTCCGCCGGTGGTTCGCGACTGACCTGATTCGTGTCATCGCACAACCGTGATGCCGGCATGCCGCAGACCGTCGACGGTCCTTGTGAAACGACCTGCTTTGGCTGCTTCGACGCATTTCTGGTCCAGCAGCACTGAGAAACCGTTCCTCTTGCCTGCGCGGGCCGACGCGGCCACGCAATAGTTGCCATCGATCCCCACCAGTTCCAATCCGGTGACGTTGTTGTCGCGCAGGAAGCGTGCCAGTTCCGTGTTGGAGAAGCAGTTGGCATGCTGCTTGACAAAGATATTTCCCGAGACGACATCGAGCCCCTTGGCGAGTTGGGGAGTGTATCTTCCACTGTGGTAGAAGAAACGCCGATCGTTTCTTCCTTCGCCGATGTAGTCTTCCTGCACGTCTACCACCAACAGGGCATCCATGTGATTCCTTCCGCCTCTTGCGGCGGCATGTCCGCCGCGTCATCTGACTACCAGTATGACTGGATCGCATCTGCCGCAATGTGGGAACGCGTGTTTTCTGGATGGTTAGCGTGCTTGATCCGCGCGATGTCGGCTCTGGGGGTACCTTGGATGGCGCTTCTTCTTCAGGACTCTCCGGCAATGATCGCATGCGGCGCGACTAGGGGCTCGTGCTCGTGTTCGGCTGTTTGTAGGATGCTAGGTATGAAGGATGGCTTGAGTGCGGTCGGCGTGGGGGTGCTGGACAACGACCCGCTGGCGTTGCGCATGTTCCGTGCAGTGTTGCATGACCGAGACGACATCGATCTGTTGTGGCTGGCTAGCAGCCCGGCCGTGGCGGTTCAATCGTGTCTATCGGCCGCGACCCGTCCGGACGTGCTGGTGACGGACATGGCCTTGGAGGGCATCAGCGGAACAAGCGTGTGCGCGAAGGTGAAGCAGCTGTCCGGTCCGATCCGCGTGATCGGGGTGACGGCCTACCGTACGGATGTTTACCTCGACGATGCGCGGGAAAGCGGCATGGAGGCGGTTGTCAGCAAAGCGCGGTTGGACGATCTCGTCGTCCGCATCCTCGACGAAGACGCCGCGCATGGCGGGCCTCCGACGCAAGAGGAGAACGGGAGTGGGCCCACGCCCGCGGGTAGGGCAAACCCGTCCTCGTGCGAGGCTCGGCAATCGTCAAAGCGGCCCACGCCCGTGGGCAGGAGAACGCTCTCACACCGCGAGCTGGAGGTGCTGGGATGTTTTTCGCGGGGGCTGAACTCCAGTGAGACGATGGATCGTCTCGACATCACCAGAAGCACGTTGGCATCTTACGAGCATAGGGCTACGGTCAAGCTCGGCGCGCGCAACAGGACGGAGGCGGTGGCGTTATGCATACGCAAGCACCTGCTGCCATGAATGGACAATACGCCAACGGCGTCTTACGGTTGGCCCGCTGGCTGCCGGCCGTGGCATGTCTGCCGTTGATGGCGGAGTCCGCTGTTATGTATGCGTGGGGACAGTCCGGATGGCCGTCGCTGGTGGTGACGTTGCTGATGACATTGGCATGCCTGGGCGTCGCGTTGCGCAGCGACCTTGCCTGGCTGGTCGTGTTCCTGTGGCTGGTCCTGCAGATCCTGCCATTCCCGGTGATGACCACCAGTGTCGTTCCTCCCCTATTGGCGACGCTGCTGATTCTCGGATGCATCGGCGCCGTCCAAGGGGTGCTCGCCGCTCTGATCGCCTTGACAGGCTATCTTCCCGCACTCTCTCGAGGCGGCACGACGCACATGCCGATCGATGCGATCTTCATCCAGTTTGGCTTCTTCATGCTCGCCGTGGGCGCTGGAATCGTTTGGGGTTCGTATCAACGCCGAACGCGGCGCGAGCGGCGCAGGGCCAGCCAGACGTACCAGCGCAATGCCTTGCGGGTGGCCGACCGGTTGCACAATTCCGTGGCCAACGACCTCGTCTATCTCGACCGGGTGCTCGCGGGCGATAAGCTGACTTCCGATCAGATCGAACAAGCCCGGAACGTGCTCTCTTCCGCCCTAGGCAAAGTGCACCAGGTTATCGACGAACTCGCCGTCAGCACACCCGGCAATGCCGACACGTCATCCGATTCCCATCAAGAGGAACGGCTGCCCCGTCTTTTTTCCTCGTGGGATCGCAAACTCGCCCAAGCCGGTTTCACGGGTGGTTCGCTGTTGGAGGAGCATACCGATCTGGCTTGGCTGGGCCGGCCGGCCGCGGAATCCCTCACCGACATAATCGATGAGATCTACGGCAACATCCTCAAACACGCCGACCCGGGCGACGGCTACTGCGTCAGCCTGACGGACGATGGTGGTCGACTCGTCATCTCGGTCGCGGACTCGCCCGCCGACATGCCACGCCATGATGGGCATGAGGGCACGGGCATCACACGATGCCGTCGGTGGGCTGCGCAACTACGAGGGAACCTGGATGTGAGTCAGGACGACCACCAATGGACCATGACCATCACCATCCCCCACCCCGATGCACTGGCGGATCATTTGCCCCAAGAGCACCACGGCCAATGGATCCGACCGTTACAGGTCACCACCAGAGACTGCGAGGCCCCACCCCAAGCCAAGGACGAAGCTTCTGAAACGGTCCCGGCGGAAGGCGGAGCCACAACCGCGGCACTGACCAACAGTCCGGCGACAACACGCGCCACACTAGCCATGGCAATCCCTTCAAATCAAATCCCTTTATTACCACCGGAATTATAAGGACCGCGAGAACGGTTGCGCTTCCCTTTGCCGCACCACATACGGCAAAGGCTTGTAGAACTTTTCTC
>NZ_CASEXV010000031.1 GCF_949292005.1 uncultured Bifidobacterium sp.
ATCGAACCCGTACGTCACAACCAGAGCCAATTCGTGGATCCAATCCCACAAAGCCCGGACGCTTCCCGGCAAGGACGGCGCCTTTCGCCCCGGATACCACCTTTCCGCACCCGTCGGCTGGCTGAACGACCCCAACGGACTCATTCATTTCCAAGGCGAATACCACGCCTTCTACCAATTCCACCCGTATTCCCCCGAATGGGGGCCGATGCACTGGGGCCATGCCGTCAGCACGGACATGGTCCACTGGCGCGACATGCCTGTGGCTCTCGCTCCGGACGCCGTCTGGGACGCAGGCGGCTGCTACTCGGGAAGCGCGGTCGACGACGATGGCCGCCTTGTCCTCATGTACACCGGACACACCGATACCGTCGAAACCCAGAACATCGCGGTCAGCGACGATGGAGTTACCTTCGCCAAAATTCCAGGCAACCCGTCATACCATCCCCACCCGCCGGAAATTCAATCGACTTTCGCGACCCCAAGGTCTGGAGGCACGATGGACGTTGGTATGTGGTTCTGGGCGGATCCGACACCTCCAACGACGCCCGCGCGCTCATCTACCGTTCGGACGATCTTCTGAAATGGGACTACCTTGGGCCCATCGCACGCTCCGAGGGACATCTGGGACGGATGTGGGAATGTCCCGACCTTTTCGAACTTGATGGAACGCATGTCCTCCTCTTCTCGCCGGTAGGGATGGAGCCCCAGGGCATCCACTATCGGAACGCCTTCCAGACGGGATATCTCTGCGGCGTCATGGATTATGACCACGTGTCGTTCACGCCCGGCGACTTCGAGGAGCTGGACCGGGGGCACGACTTCTACGCCAGCCAGACTTTCATGACACCTGACGGACGACGTGTGTGCATCGCGTGGATGGACATGTGGCTGTCGGAATTCCCCGAACAGCGGGAGGGGTGGGCTGGCATGCTGACGCTTCCACGTGAGCTGCACGTCATGGACGGCCGTCTTCGCATGACCCCCGTCCAGGAGCTCCTTCAACTACGAGAGCCTCCGATCTCGACGCTTTCCGGAACGATGTCCGACGGACGGCATCTTGCGTCACCGCCGAACAATCGATTCGAGATGCTGTTCTCCTGCACGGATGAACATGCCCTCTCAGGAAGTGTCGGAATCCGTTTCGACTGGGGCGACGGCCATATCGACTTCCGCCGTGACGGAGACACGGGACGGCTGGTTCTAGACAGGGGAGGTGATGATGGCGAGCGCATATGCGAGCACCCCGGGGCGGACCATCTCGACCTTCGGATTTTCGTGGATAACTCATCCATCGAGGTCTTCGTCAACAGCGGCGAGGAGACCTTCAGCAGCAGGATCTATCCCACGGGCTCGATAACCGCGACGCTTATCGCCTCAACACCGACGATCGAGGCGGAATCAGTCTGCTACCCACTGAAAAAGGCGGCTCGCTAACCGGAGCGCCACTAATCGCGGCGCGGCCCCGCACCATCCAGCCGGAGCAGCACCGGGTTGTACAGCCACGCGCAGATGTATTGCGGAAGCGACACCCCCAGCAGGAGGATAAGAGGGATCGCGTACACCACGTACCTGATCATAACGACATACGAAATCCCCAGAACCAGAAGCATGGCGACGGTTCTGGGAAGGTTCCGCACCGCGATGACCGCAGCATTGCCGAATTGGCCACGAAGCGAGTTCTCATACCGGGAAACGAGAACGAAAAAGTACTGAGACACCGCGGCCAGAACCAATCCCGCCAAAATTACGATCGCCACAAGGACATCACGGGACAGCCCGGATCCGCCGTACCAAACCACCGCCAAGGCGTCGCCCCCGAGGACGATGGCCGCGGCGAGAATAATCAGCCACCCGAGTGTGGACTGGCACAGGTTCGCGCGGAAGGACCGGATGAACTCGCGTGACACATATCCCTCCTCATGCCGCACCATATGCCACAGAACGCTGTGCGTCGCGGTCAACGACGCCCCGATGGTGACGACTGGAAGGCATGCCACCACCGCCATGATCCTCAGAAAAGCA
This sequence comes from uncultured Bifidobacterium sp., assembly GCF_949292005.1. Lineage (GTDB taxonomy): Bacteria > Actinomycetota > Actinomycetes > Actinomycetales > Bifidobacteriaceae > Bifidobacterium. The sequence goes on from NZ_CASEXV010000031.1 coordinate 2,026, forward strand.
TTGTCCTGGCGAAAGAACCTCGACATGGCACTCCTCTCACAATCACCGCGGCCTCACATGAAACGGGCAGAATCGAAGGCGGAGCGCCGCATCCTGAATCAGGATCTGGTCGTCTCCCCACGCACCAGGGACACCGGCACGACATCAGGCCTCAACTGGCCTCCCCCCTCGCGCTTGCCATCAGGATCATGGTCGATCGCATCAAGCATATGCGCGGCGATCACTGACGCGATGCCGTCGCAATCCTGACGAACGGCGGTGAGCCGCATGCCAGCGAAATCGGCAAGATAGGTGCCATCATAGGCGACGACCTGAAGATCCCCGGGAATGGACAGGCCACGCCGCAACGCCTCCTGAACGCAGTACGCGGCGCCGATGTCCGAACTGACCACCGCGTCGATGTCGTTCCACCGGGTGAACGCGTCATGGATCGCCTGGGCGTACGCGCTGGTGTCGCTCACGGAGCCGGCCTCGACGTAGTCGCAACGCACGGCGGACCGCAGGCACTCACGTTGGAGCGCCATGAAATACCTCACCGTGGGGAATGTCGTCCCCGACGCTATGGGCATGTCGTGGAACTGCGAGAGCGGGCCTCCGATCATCGCCACGTGGCGCACTCCGGATGGTATGAGAAGGCGCGCGATCATCATGCCACCCTGCTCATGGTCGGACCCCACCGACGCAATGCCGGAACCCAGATACCGGTCGAAGGCGACAATCGGACGACCGACGGACGTCCAGTAGCGTTCCGAATGGGCCGTGTGCGCGGCCATGACGAGCCCATCCATCATGTGACGTTGGGCCATGTCGACATACATCGCCTCTCCCGTTTCCGAATCGGCCGTCGAGCACAGAAGCGTCCTGAGTCCATGCTGCATGAACACATGCTGCAGGGAAGCGCTCAACGAGGAGAAGAACGGGTGGCGAATCGTCGGAACGACGACCCCGACCATATTGGTCCGATCATGATACAGATTGCGGGCAAGCTCATTGGGAACGTAATTGAGTTCCTGCATCGCGCGCTCAACCTTGGCGCGCATGGCATCCGAGACATAACCGGTCTGGTTGACCACAAGAGAGACGGTGCTCGCGGAAACACCGGCCTTCCTCGCGACATCACGCATACCGACAGCCACAGCGCAGCCCCCTCGCCCTCATGCTCCCAAAATCAGCCCGGCCCCGAAACCCGGCGGCAACAACGCCGGCCGCAACCAAATCCATCATTGGAATCATACTCAACACATGGGATGAAGGTCAGCGACACCATTAATGGGCGCGAAGCGGACAAGCGTTTCCCCCGCAGCCATGGCCAAAGCCACAGCTCCAGGGGAAAACGGCGGACCGAACCCGGCGGGGAGCCGGACCACAAGACGCTCCCCGCTAAGTGGCAGATCAGCTGGTCGGCACCTCACCGGTCTGGCTGGTCTCGAACGTCGGCTTGTTGTTGGAACCGAACTTGTAGATACCTATGGACGCGGAACTGGGATCGTTGTCCGAATTGAACGATCCTATTCCCGCCTGACCGGAGTACTGGATGGACTTCCCGGCCTTGAGAAGCGTGAGGCAGGCCTTGTACGTCGTGCACTTCGTTCCGCCATTCGCCCCAGACACCGCGGCCATGTTCTTTTGGACGGTCGCGCCGTCGACGGCCCCTCCCTTCTGTGCGGCCAGCGCGGCGAGCACGACCGCGTCATACGTCTCGGCCGCGTAGGTGAAGTTCACCAGAGTGGAGTCGATCGTCTTCAGGCGCTTCTGGAAGGCGTCGCTGGGATGCGCCCCGGGAATCGTCCCCTTCGCCCCCGTGAGGAGGCCGGCTGAGAAGGTGCTGGAGTAATCGGCGGTGTTGCCATCCGTCATGTACATCTTCTTGGTGCTCACTCCCTGTGCGGCCATCTCCTTGACGAGCGCCTTGGTCTGGTCGAACGCGATGACCAGCACCGCATCGGGGTTGGTCGCCTTGACCGCGGTGACCAAGGACGAGAAGTTGGTCTCCGAGGGATCGAAGGTGCTCTTTGAGCCATAGACGACGTTCACTCCGGCGGCCTCGACCGTTTTGACGACGACGCCACGCAGGCTGGTGCCGTACTCGTCGTTGAACACCTCGATGGCGAGGTTCTTCACGCCATCCTGGGCGATGAGGCTGCCCAGAACCGCACCCTGGACGGTGTCCGGCGGAACGGTTCGGAAGAAATAGTCGCTGATTCCCGAAAGCGTTGTTGAGGTCGCGCCGTTGGAGATCATGGGAACCTTCGCCTCCGTGACCTCCTTGTAGGTGTTCTTCACGACCGCGCTGGAGGGCGGTCCTACCATGACTGAGGGATTCTTGCTCAGAATGGACTCGGCGCCCGCCGTGTTCTGATCGGCATGGTCGGCATCCGAGGAATCCGCCGTGGCCGTCGTCGCATCCTTTCCGAGGACGCCTCCGGCCGCGTTGATATCCTTAACCGCCAGTTTGAAGGCCGCCACCTCCGCTGGTCCAAGATACGCCAGCGATCCGGTCTGGGGGAATAGGCCTCCCGCGACGAACTGCGCGGATGAACTGGAAGATGACAACCCCGATGACGACGCGCCACAACCCGCGAGCGCCATCGCGCCAGCGGCCACGGCCGCAAGCGCGGTGACCATCGTTGCTTTTCTGCTCTTCCTCATATTGCAACCTTTCTCTTCTCTCACTGATGCGGCCGCAATTGTGAAGCGGCGGCACGGCTGGACGAGGGCCACGGGGGACTCCCCACCCTTGAGAAACAAGGTATGCACTGGATGAAACGCTCAGATTCTGCGGATGTTTCCCTCAGGTGAAGGCATCGACGATTTGTAACACGGAACCGGGCGAGAAGTTTTACGGCATGGCCTCCGACTGTCAAGGACGCGGAATGTCAACGGCCCTCCTCCTCGACCTCCTCCTCAAGGTTGCCCAGATACAGAGAAACGACCTTCGGATCGTTGAGAAGGGAACGGCCCGCTCCCGAATAGGCGTTCCTCCCCTGATCGAGCACATAACCCCTGTCGCAGATCTGCAGGCACCGACGGGCGTTCTGCTCCACAATGACAACCGACACCCCCGCTTTATTCACCTGCCTGACCCTGATGAACGTCTCGTCCTGAAGCATCGGTGAGAGGCCTGCGGACGGCTCGTCCAACAGCAGAACCGACGGGTCCATCATCAGAGCGCGCCCCATCGCCACCATCTGGCGCTCGCCCCCCGACAGGGATCCGGCCACCTGATCGCGCCTGTCGGCCAACTTGGGGAAGATGGACGCCACATAGTCGAACCTCTCGGCGAATTTTGCCGGCTCCTGATACGCCCCCATCTGCATATTCTCCTTGATGGTGAGGGAGGGGAACACGTTCTCCGTCTGAGGGACGAAGCCCACGCCACGGGACACGAGCTTGTCGGCCCTCATGTTCGTGATGTCCTCCCCCTTGAGCGTCAGGGTTCCGGACGAGACGTGCACCAAGCCGAACAGCGACTTGAGAAGCGTCGATTTGCCAGCTCCGTTGGGACCGATGATTCCGACGATCTCGCCGGAATGGAGGACCAACGAGGCGCCATTGAGAATGTTGACTCCCGGGATATACCCGGCCACAAGATCCGCGGCCTCCATCAACGCGTCGTCCCGCGTCGCGTCCTCAACCGCCGCCGGGGACTCCTTCACCATATCCATCACGCACCTCCTTGAGTACCGTGGGCTTTGAGCACCCTGGACTATTCCGTCGCCGCGCCCATCGTCGCCGCATCCATCTCCAACACGCTCTCGTCGCCCAGATCGATGTTCGCGTGCGATCCCAGATATGCGTCGATCACCGCCTGGTCGTTCATAACCGTTTTCGGCGGTCCTTCGGCGACGATCTTCCCCTGGGCCATCACCGTCACCCAATCGGCGATGTGCCGGACCATGTTCATGTCATGCTCGACGAACAGCACGGTTGTCCCCTGCTCGCGCAACGAGACGATATGGTCGAGAAGCGACTGCTTGAGCGCGGGATTCACGCCGGCCATCGGCTCGTCGAGCATCACCATCTGCGGATCGCTCATCAGCGCGCGCGCCATCTCCAGCAACTTGCGTTGGCCACCTGACAGCGATCCCGCATAGTCGTTCTTCTTCTTATCCAGCAGAAAACGGCTCAGAAGCGTTTCGGCCTTGTCCATCACCGCCTTTTCGCGGCGGCGCCACAGCGGCGGGATCAATGCGCGGAACATTCCCTCACCCGGCTGGTCGGGAGCACCCAACAGCATGTTCTCCATCACCGTCAGACGGCTCATCACCTTGGTCAGCTGGAAGGTGCGGACCATGCCCATGCGCGCCACCTTCTCCGGGGACACACTTGCCAGCTCGACGCCGTCGAAGGTCCAGGATCCGGTCTGAGGCCGGTCGAAGCCCGTCATCAGATTGAAGAACGTGGTTTTGCCGGCACCGTTCGGCCCGATCAAAGCTGTTATTCCATGCCTTTCGATTTCGAAGTGCCCGACGTCAACCGCGGTCACCCCGCCGAAACGACGCGTGACGCCATCCGCCACAAGAATCGGGTCGGGCTTGTGCACCCCCGGCTCGGCACGCACGAAGGCGAGATCCTCCTGCACCTTGTCTCCGTATGCCGTGGATATCAGCCCTTCACCCTCGGGAGCCTTCGTCGCCCACGTGGCCAGATCGTAGAAGGGGGCGGCGGGCTCGGTCGCCCCGGCATCGTCAATATGCGTTGTGTCAGACATTGAACGCCAGCTCCTTCCGGTCTCCCAGGAGGCCCTGCGGTCTGAAGATGACCAGACACATCAGGGCGATCCCGACGATGACCCATCCCAACGCCTCCACCTGGTTGGACGAGATGATGGTCTCGGGTATCGCCGCCCTCATCAGCTCCTTCGTGAAGGTGAGGATGACCCACAGAAGGCACGACCCGAGAATCGGCCCCAGCACCGTCGCCGCTCCACCCAGAAGAAGAATCGTCCATGTATAGAACGTGACCTGACGCCCCAGCGAATCCGGCTGCACGGAGCGCGGAAGGACGAAGAGAATCCCCGCCAGGGCGCCGAAACCGCCACCCAGGATCAACGACTGCAGTTTGAACTTCGTCACCGATTTCCCCAACGAGCGAACTGCGTTCTCGTCCTCGCGAATTCCTTTGAGCACGCGCCCCCAGGGCGAATGGAACCATCGCCATGTCAACGCCACAGCCAACGCCACCAGAGTCCACGCCGCAATCCTGATCCACCAGGAGTTCGCGGTGTTGTTCGAGTACGTCCAGAGAAGGAAAGTCGTGCGGCCGTCGGGCAGAAGGGACGACGATTCGAACTTCGACGTGAAGTCCTGCGGCGAGATGCCTCCCGATCCGCCCGTCAGCCAGGTCAGCGACGTGGACCTGCCGATTATGCGGATGATCTCGGCGGAGGCCAACGTGACCATCGACAGATAGTCGGGGCCAAGCTTGACCGTGGGAAGTCCCAGAAGCACCGCATATATGGCCGCGAGCGCCAACGCGGCGAGAACAGATCCCAGAAGGCTCCATCCCATGCTCTGCGTGACCGCGAAACCGTACGCCCCCAGAAGCATGAACCCTGCCTGCCCCATATTCATCAGGCCGGTCATGCCAAAGTGGACGTTGAGTCCGATGGCAGCCAGCGCGTAGGCCGCCGTCGTGGGGGCGAGAAGCTCGCCCAGGGAATTGCCGATTACCGCTGTCAGATCCATAGTCGGCTCCTTTCCGTGATAGCCGTTTCCCAATCACCGACACCCGCCATCAAATCGCTCTGTCCGGGCCTGTCGTCGCCATGTCGAGCCATGTCTCACCCCACCCGCTGACGTTTGCCGAACAACCCCTGCGGACGGAAAAGCAGCACGATGATGAGAATGGCCAAAGCGCTCGCGTACCGCATGTCATTGGGAATGATCAAAGAACTCATATCAGCGACGACACCGATGATCAGCGACCCCACCAGCGCGCCGTTCGCGGTGCCCAGACCCCCCAGCGTGACCGCCGAGAACATGAGCAGAAGCAGCAGGGCTCCCGTGTTCCAGGCGACGCCGTTGAGGTATATGCCGATCAGAACACCGGACAACGCGGCCAAGGATGTGGACATGATCCACACCACCCGCACCACGCGCTCCACGTTGATGCCCGACGCCGCCGCGAGGGACGCGTTGTCGGACACGGCCCGCGTGGCGCGTCCGGTCCGCGTTCTGTAAAGGAAGAACGTCACGCCGGCTATCACCGCGATCGCCAGACCGGCCGACAGCAGCGTGGGGGCATCGGTGGTGATCGGGCCAATCTGGAAGCCCCCGGGAACATCCACTGTGATGCCCAAAGTGCTACCGCCAAAGAAGAATTGGTAGGTGTATTGGAGCGCCATCGACAATCCGATGGTCACGATCATCTGCTGCATCGTCCCCACATGGCGGCGACGCAACGGCGCCCACACCAGATCGTTTTGGATCCATCCGGTCAGACCGCCGACGAGGATGGCGAACAGTGCGGAGGCCCACAGCGGCATGTGCATCATCTGCGTTCCCACATAGGCCATCAGTCCGCCGAGAGTGACCTGCTCACCGTGTGAGAAGGAGCTCAACCCCGTGGTGCCATAGATGAGGTTCATGCCCATGCTCATCAGTCCGAGCATGAGGCCGAAGATCAGTCCTGAGAACAACTGCTGCCAGAACCGCGAACGAACGGTGGACCACCACGTCGACTGTCCAGATCCCGTTGATTCCTCGGAGGACGAGGAGGATTCGGACGATGCCGTTCCCGAACTCGACGAGGACGAGGACGCGGACGAGCTGGACTCGTCATTGGACTTCGACGAGGCGGCATCGAAGCGCACCACACCGCGCTGAAGGCTGAAGCTGCTCTTGTTTATCTTCACCGTGGCCGAGGATGCTGCCAAGCCGTATTTGCTCGCCACCGAGGAGTCGATGGTCACCGTGTACGTGCCGTTGCTCTCCACGGAGAACGCCCACCGGCCATCACTCGCGCTTGTCGTCGTGGCCTTCTCCGTCCCGGAAAGCGTGATGGTCACCCCTGCTATGGGTTTCTGCGAGGTGTCCTGAAGCAGTCCGCTCACGCATCCGTTCGTCGCCGTGGGATTGCACACATCCACGGCTTCGGCGGCCTGGCTCTGAGCCGGAAACACCAGAAAAGCCACGGCAAGAAGGATGGCGGGAATAATGGCCGACAGCCACCGCGACCGGGTTTCAACCCTCATAAGCGCGTCCTCTCTCTGCATCGTTTCTCACACGCTATGCAGAGAAAGACCCCGAGCGATTGCCCTCAGGTTTCACCCTCGTTACCGAGGAGCGCATTCCGTAACCAGAACGAAAAAGCGCGGCTCCACGCCACAATCATGACCGGCCCGTCCCACACAGGGAGTCCATGTCCGCGCGGACCTGGGTGACCTGCGCCGCGGGGAACATGAGGAGGAGATAATCGCCGGCCATCATAACGGTCGTCGCCGTCGGGACTATCTCGTCGTCGCCCCGACGAATGTCCACAACCGCCGCCGAGGACGGCCAGGCCACATCGCCCAGACTCCGGCCGGCAAGAGGGCTCCCGACCTCGACCCCGAACTCCATGACCGCGTTGCCCGATTCGCGCCCCCTCGAATCACGCAGGCTTCCGGCCGCCTCATCCGGATGGGAATCCACGTACCGGTCCAACAACGCCGAATAAATGGGCTTGATATGCAACAGGTCGGACACGAAAAGGGCCGCGAACGCGCAAGCCGTGACCGGAAGCATGTGGACCAGCGTCCCCGACATCTCCACGGTCAGAAGAATCGACGTGACCGGAGCCTTGACGGACGCCGCCAGCGTCCCGGCCATCGCGCACACGGCGAACACCGCGACGTGACCGGACGGGACGCCCGCATGACCGGCGAGGATCCCCACCACGCTGCCCGTCAGGGTCCCGGATGCGAGTATCGGCATGAAAATGCCTCCCGGAACCCCGCTCCCGAAGCTCGTCGATGTGAACAGCATCTTCACGGCAAGCAGCACCAGAAGAAAACCCACTCCGCTGGTGGCACGCTCGGCGAAGCCAATGAGGTCCTCGCCCCCGCCAAGCGCCATCGGCAGCCATATTCCCACCGGCAGCGCCACCACAAGCGCCACAAGCGGGCGCGCGGGCGCGGAAATCCTCGAGTACGCCGTCTGGAAGCCCAGAAGCATGATGTTGATGAGGGATCCGACAAGACCGGCCGCGATGCCCAATGGCACCATCCACAGATATTCGGTCAACGACAGCTGGGAGAGTCTCGTGAAGTTGAGGACCGGCGTCAGGCCGAACCAGTATTCCGACACGAAATCCGCGCTGAGCGATGCGGCTGTGGCGGATAGCAGGATCATCGGCGAGAAGCTGCGGTGAACCTCCTCCAATGCGAACATCATTCCCGAAAGGGGCGCGTTGAACGCCGCGGACAGACCAGCCGCGGCCCCGGCGGTCATCAGATAGTTGGATTCGATCCCACGTCGTCCCATGGCACGGGACGACGCCTGACCCGTTGCCGCGCCGATCTGTATTGACGGACCCTCACGTCCCAGAGACAGGCCGAACATGCCGCACAGCAGACCACCCACGAATCGGACGAGAAGAATCCTCAGCCATGTCATGTGCATTCCGCGGAGCACCACACCCTCGACCTGAGGAATACCGCTTCCGCCCGCCATGGGTTCCCAAGCGACCAGAAAGGCGACGAGCAATCCCACGGCGATGGCCGCGCAAATCCACACGCCAATCCATCGGGGATCACGCAGAATCATGGCATAGCCACGCCGTGCCGCAACAGTCCCCGCGTCAATGCCCTCGCGGTACAGGGACACGAGCATCCCCACGATGATTCCGCACAGCATGGCGCGCAACGCCATTATCCACTGGGTCCGTCTCAGACGGGACAGCAGACCGCCCAGATCCTCGTACCCATGTCGAATGTCCCGCGGTCCACGCACTCGCCACGAACCCCCTCACAATCCGACCCAACCTGAATACACGGGCCGGACACTCCTCCACGCGATGACGGCGGCTCAGTCAACAAGCGAATGGATCTCAATCACATGATCGCGCTGTGGACCAGTGCCGATAAGCGATATGCGGCATCCGGAAAGCTCCTCGAGACGCCTCACATAATCCTGGCAGGTGCTTGGAAGATCCTTGAAGGAGTGAATGGTTGAGATGTCCTCATCCCATCCGGGATGCATCTCGTAGACCGGCTTGGCCGTGGCGAACTCCGCCTGATCGACGGGCATGTCCTCGCACCTCTCATGGGTGCCATCGGCATGTTCCACGTCATAGGCCACGCAGACGGGAATCTGCTTCAGACCCGTAAGAACATCGAGCTTCGTAAGAACGATGTCGGTCAATCCGTTGACCTGAGCCGCGTAACGGTTCACCACAGCGTCGAACCATCCGCAACGGCGAGGACGGCCTGTGGTCACACCGAACTCATGTCCCTGACGACGTAGCCACTCCCCCTGCTCATCAAGAAGCTCCGTGGGGAACGGCCCCTCACCCACACGGGTCACGTATGCTTTGGACACACCGATCACCCTGGTGATCTTGGTCGGCCCCACACCGGTTCCCGTGCAGGCGCCTCCAGCCGTGGGATTCGATGACGTCACGAAGGGATAGGTCCCGTGGTCGACGTCCAGCATCGTGGCCTGTCCACCTTCGAACAGCACCGTCTTCCCCGCGTCCAGCGCCTTGTTAAGCACTAGGGACGTGTTGGCCACATATGGGCGCAGGCGCTCGCCGAGCTTGAGAAGCTCATCGGTGGTCTCATCCACATCGATGGGCCGGCGGTTGTAAAGCTTGACCAGCATCTGGTTCTTCTGGTGAAGGCTCGCCTCGACCTTGTCGCGCAGATGCCCCTCATTGAAAAGATCATGGACGCGAATCCCGACGCGGTTGATCTTGTCGGCGTACGCCGGACCGATTCCCCGGCCCGTCGTGCCTATCCGCCGCTTGCCCAGAAAACGCTCGGTCACCTTGTCGATTACGCGGTGGTATGGCGCGATGACATGCGACTCCTCGCTGACCAGTAGTCTGGAGCAGTCCACGCCACGGGCCTGCAGTCCGTCGATCTCCTCGAAAAGGACCTCGGGATCGACGACGACGCCATTGCCGATGACCGGAGTTACTCCGGGACTGATGATGCCGCTGGGAAGAAGGTGCAGCGCGTACGACTCATCACCCACCACCACGGTGTGGCCGGCGTTGTTTCCTCCGTTGAACCGGGCCACATAGTCGACATGGGAGCCGATCAGATCGGTGGCCTTGCCTTTGCCTTCATCCCCCCACTGGGCGCCAATCAGAACAATTCCGGGCATACCGCACCTCCTGAACTCGAATTCCGCCGGAATCAGGCTATCGCGAGCGCCCTACACAGAACCGCCGGGCCGAGCACCCCTCACCGCAAAGCGCGGCCGGCCGATCCCAGCTGCTCACACGCTCGCACGACCCTCTGGGCCATCGCGTCCTCCGCCGAGCGCCCCCACGACCGTGGATCGTAAAAACGCTTGTCGCCCACCTCGCCATCCACTTTGAGAACCGCGTCGTAATGGGCGAACATGTGTCCCGCCACCGCCCGCGTGAAGGCGTATTGGGTGTCCGTGTCGACGTTCATCTTGACGACGCCATAGGAGACGGCCTCGGCGATCTCCTCCGGCGCGGACCCTGACCCTCCATGGAAAACCAGATGGAACGGCTTCCCCGGCACCAGAGCGGACGGGTCCACATCCGGGAAGGCGCCCGCCCGCGCCCTCGCGTCCACCTCATGCTGGATGCGCCCCAGCAACGAGGGACGCAGCTTGACAACCCCCGGCTTGTATGCGCCATGGACGTTGCCGAAGGTGAAGGCCGCCATGTAACGGCCGCGCTCACCCAACCCAAGACGCTCCACGACCTTGACCGCATCCGCCGGCGTGGAGTACAACCGCTCGTCGATGTCGGCCCGATGCCCATCCTCCTCGCCGCCCACGGCTCCGATTTCGATCTCCAGCACGGTTCCCGCCGCGCGACATAGATCCAACAGATGTCGAGCCATGGTGAGGTTCTGGGCGAGGGGGACACTCGATCCGTCCCACATATGCGACTGGAAGGCCGGTTCCTGGCCGTGACGCCTCTGATCGATCTCCCGGTGCAGCAACGGCAAAACCCAGTCGTCCAGATACTGTGGCGCGCAATGATCCGTATGCAGTGCGACCGTGACCCCGGTGTATCTGGATGCCACCTCTCTCGCGAAGGCCGCGAAGGCCAGCGATCCGGCCGCCCTGTCGGCAAGGGCCTTGCCGGACAGATACGCGGCGCCTCCCACCGACACCTGGATGATACCGTCGGAATCCGCCTCGGCAAACCCCTGCAACGCGGCGTTCAGCGTCTGCGTGCTCGTAACGTTGATGGCCGGATAGGCGTATCCACCCCGCAATGCGGCGTCCAACATCGCGGCATATTCCTCGCTTGTGGCAATGGTCATGGCTCCATTATCCTTCGAAAAGACGCTCGGGCGGACATCACGACGCGTGACCACGCTGTACGCGCAAAGGTCCGGCCGTCCATATCCCGCCGATAGGATTGCGGTGCGACCGTGACGACATTGGGACGAGAGGACACGACAAACCATGACAGACCAACCAGCGAAGGATCAGGATAACGCCAATCGCATAAGCCTTTCCGAGGCCATAACCAGCCGCCGGTCCGTGCGCAATTTCGACTCCGCCGTCCACATTACCCACGATGAGCTTCTGGGAATGCTCGACGAAGCGGCGCGGGCGCCATCCTCCGTCAACATGCAGCCCTGGCGCTTCCTGATAGTCGAATCCGAGGAGGCCCGTAAGAAACTCCTTCCCTTGATGCGTCTGAACAAACGCCAGACAAGGGACGCGTCCGACCTGATCGTCATCTTTGGGGATCTCGAATGCTACCGCAAGGCCGAGGAGATCTACGGGCAGGCTGCGGAACGCGGAATACTACCCAGGCTGATGGCCAAGGCGCAGCTTGCCGCGATCGTTCCCGCATACCGCAAGTTCACCCGTGAGAAGATGACGCGAGTCGTCCACATCGACTCCAGTCTCATGGCCATGCAGCTCATGCTCGTGGCACGCGAGCACGGCTACGACACGAATCCGATAGGGGGATTCGAGGAGGACCGGATAGCCGAAACGTTCGGCCTTGATCCAAACCGTTATGTGCCCGTGATCATCCTCGCTGTCGGCAAGGCCGCAAAGCCCGGACACGAATCCTATCGGCTTCCCGCGCGCGAACTAATCTGGTGGAACGACGCCCACGGCACCGAGCCAGGGCAGGGAGAAGAGAAGGAACGGTTATGATTGTCGCCACTGCGATCGCCGCCACAGCGGCGGGATTGCTGCACGTGTTCATCTTCACGTTGGAGTCCATCCTGTGGGATTCGGACTTCGCGCGCGGAGTGTTCTCCATTGCGGATCCGGAGGAGTCCCGCGCCACGCGCTCGATGGCCTTCAACCAAGGCTTCTACAATCTGTTCCTCGCGGTGATGGCAATCGTGGGCGCGATTCTCGCACTGACCGGGGGAAACTCCGCGGGCATGGCGCTGATTATCGCAGGCACGGGCTCGATGACCGCGGCCGCGCTTGTCCTCCTCCTTTCGGATCCCACAAAACGATCCGCGGCGTTCAAGCAGATGGCGCTGCCGCTGCTCACTCTGGTTCTGTTGGCGATAAGCCTTGTGTGATGCGTTCGGCGCACCAGCGAGCTGTTTCTTGAGGAGAGGATGAGGGTGGTTCGATGGGAATCGAAGTACCCTCATCCTCTTGAGTGTTTCACACGTTTCCGGACACAATGGACAGCTGCGATCGGATAGCTTTCGACGATTCCGTTATCATTCGCCATCATTCGCAGGCCCCACCCGACGACCTGCTCAATGTGGCCACTGCCCAAGAGAAACGATGGGTGACATATCCAACGGCATATGTCAATGCTTCACTGTTACCCATGGTCTCACTGAACTGCCTTTCTTGGATTTCCACGGTTTCCCAGTAGACGGACACACGAGCGCGGCATTCGCCATGCCCCAGGACAGCCGCAAAGGCATCTACATCTACCGATTCAAAGACGGCACCTACTATGCCTCAACATGGCAGCCCGCTACGTGCAGCACGTGCATGAATATCATCATGAATCGACGTGCGTCGATCACGTAATTATCTACGCATGGTTTGCCTGGCTGCCTGATTCCATGAACGCCGACGAGCTGGACGATGCGGAGACCCGCACTATCATCTGGGCAGAATCCCAAGGCTGGGAGCTTCACAACAAACTCAAACAAATAGGCCACAAGGCGAGGGAACCGTCATCATACAGTTGCATGACGAAGCAGGCCTGGAATTTTGTCTGGAATCGCGAGGAACGCACAATCAACGCACTTCCCACCGCCACGCTTCCCGAAGCGACCGTAAGCCAGCGACGACGCTATAAGAAACTCACAAACCTACCCGGATACGACGAGCTGCTTGAAACGCTTGCGCTGTACGTTCGACACACGCACACGCTACTACCGGAACTACAAAGAACTTGCACAAGCAATGGCGGAACCGGCGACACTGGCATGGTGCTGGCGGCTCAACGTAGAACTTATGCGCCAGACCATCACACCTAACACACGCGGCAACAACCCACTACTCGCGGGGGCGGTCCTCAATCGTACGCTGGACACGATTCCGTTGCCCGATTCCGGGGATTGTTATCACCGCGTTATCATTCGAACCCTCGGGCGACCTCTGAGGGGCTTGATAAACGTTGGCATGAAGTCATTCCGGCAATGGAGCGGATGACGGGAGTCGAACCCGCCTCTGAAGCTTGGGAAGCTTCCGTTCTACCGATGAACTACATCCGCGGATGCCCATCTTTCAGGCATACAAATGGATACTATAGCACGACTCCCCTCGGCCGTCACGACCTCATCCGGCATCGGAAGCCACGTCGTTCCATCACCGGAACGACGACGTTCCGTGTGGACCGCGCATCTCGGACGCACGCATCTCACGCGCCATCTGCATCAGCCGTGAGATGCGGTCGGCAGTGGATGGATGAGTGGAGAACAGCCTGGAGAGCCCCCCTGCGGAGAACGGATTCGCGATCATCATGGCCGACACGGACTGCGTCCCCGCCGTCTGCTTCATGGGACGCTCGCCTGCACCGATGGTGATCTTGTTCAACGCCGAGGCCAGGGCCTCGGGGTCCCCAGTCAGCCTGCTACCGTCCTCGTCGGCGTCGTACTCGCGCGTTCGTGAGATGGCCATCTGTATCAGCGCGGCTCCGATGGGTGCGAGAATCATGCTCAGAATCAGCCCGATGGCCCCCAACGGACTTGAATCCCGGTCGCTTCTGCGGCCTCCTCCCAAGTACATCAGCGAGTATCCCAGATAGGTGATGACGGTCGCCATGGCGGATGCTATTGCGGAGGTGAGGATGTCATGGTTGTAGACGTGCATGAGCTCATGGCCGAGGACCCCGCGTAGCTCGCGCTCGTTGAGTATTTCGAGGATTCCTTGGGTGCAGCAGACCGCCGCACGGTTCTCGTTACGTCCCGTGGCGAAGGCGTTGGGGCTTTCAGTCGGCGCGATGTAGATGCGTGGCATGGGCTTTCCCGCCTTGGCGGACAGCTCACGCACGATTCCGTAAAGCACAGGCGCCTCCTGCTCGCTGACGGCACGCGCGCGCATGGACGCGATCGCTAGCCTGTCGGAGAACCAGTACGATCCGAAGGTCGTCACCAAACCGATGACGATATACACGCTCAACGTGGAGGTGGTGCCATCCGCCAGCCACCATATACCCATGATGATCGCCCACATCAGCCCAAAAAGCAGGGTGGTCTTGAGGCCGTTGAAATGGCCCCGCACATGCACGTCGCCGTCACTCATGCGTAAGAGCCTATCCACGACCGCTGAACAATTGCTGGACGTTCTCCGAGGGAGCAACCGTCATCGGCAGGACGAATCGAACCGAGCCCTCACCCGCGGGCCAAGCCCCGCATCTGCTCGGGATCAATGACCTTCTTGTGCTCCCGGCCCTCTTTGGCCCCTTGCGACCTTTCGAAAGCGTCGATGCGCTTCCATCCGGCGAAATCGATGGGCGACACCCCTCGCTGGGCAAGCAGACGGTCAACGGATTCGGGATCGCGGTCGGATGCGATTCTTCCCCCATCGGCCGCCGCGGCAAGATCCTCAAGCATATGTGTGACGATGGCGAGCGCGTCCGATTTCGTCGATCCGATCAATCCGACGGGGCCGCGCTTGGCCCATCCCGTCGAGTACAGCCGTGGACGGACGCTTCCGTTCTCGGACGCCTCGGTGAGAATCCGCCCCTCGCTGTTGGCAAGAGTGGCCCGACGTTCGTCATAGGCGATCCCCGGAGCGGCGGCGGGCTTGTATCCGATCGCATGATAGACGGCCTGCACGGGTATGTCCTTGAACTCGCCGGTCCGCGTCATCGTCCCGTCGGCGCGGGTGACGGTGCGTTCCACGCGAATCGCGGCGACCTCGCCGTCCTCGCCGACGATCTCGACGGGGGCCGTGTTGAAATGCAGGAAGTACTTCCGATCCGCGGGATTCCCTTCGAAGTCGACGTCTCCGTCATCCTCCATGTCCTCGGCCATCTCCCGGATGGCGAACAGCTCCTCGACCATCTGGCGAGTGAGCTTGTCGCGCCCGGCCGCCTCGACGGTCTCGTCATCGAGATCGAAATCGTCCTCGTCGATGATCAACTGGACTCCGGGAAGCTTCTCCAGCTCGCGAAGCTCCTGCACCGAGAACTTCGCCTGGGCGACTCCACGACGGACGAGCAGATGGAGCTCACGGGCCTTGTTGGCCTTGATGCCTTCGTATACGTTATCGGGAATGTCGGTGCGACTTTTCAGATCGTCGGCGTCGCGCATGAGTTCGCGAGCCACGTCCATCGCGACGTTGCCGCCGCCGATGACGGCCACGCTCTCCGCGTCCAACGGCCACCGCCTGGCTCCCGTGGGATACCCGTCATACCATTCGACGAATCTCGCCGCCCCGTAGACGCCGTCAAGCTCCGTTCCGGGGATGGGGAGAGGTTTGTCCTCGACCGCGCCCGTGGCGAACAGGACGGCGTCATAGCGCTCGAGAAGGTCCTCCAGCGTCAGATTCCTGCCGAATTCGACGTCGCAGTACAGATGAATGTCGGGATTGTCCAGCGTCTTCTCCAACGCGTCCGCGATGAATTTGATGCTCGGATGATCGGGCGCCACGCCATAGCGAACCAGACCGAACGGGACGGGAAGCTTCTCGAAGAGATCGATGCGGGCTTTGTCGCCCAATCCCATGTCCGCGCCGATCTTGCGCAGTTGACGCAGGAGGATGTCGGATGAGTAGACGCCTGCCGGGCCGGCGCCGATGACGGCGATGCGAAGTTCAGAGTTCTCAGTCACGCGCTCTAGCCTAATGCAATCGGCGCCATTATGTCAGGGCCCTCCGCGGTAAGCCCCAACGGCTCCTCCTCCGTCCGTTATCCCCTGTCGCGCGGAAGCGGAACGTCGATCAGCGCGGTGAGGGCCCAGAGGATCGACCCCACGTCGATCCCCTCCTGAAGGAACGCGCCCACCACGACGGGTATGAGGTCGAATGCGGCGGCGGCCATGCCGAGAAGCGCCAGCAGAAGTCCTCCGGCCACCGCCTGAAGCATCACGTTCATGGTTCGTCGGGCTATCGACAGGGCCCGGTACACGGAGGCGATGTCGTCGTTCATGATGACGGCCTGGGCGGAATCG